>NZ_JBSFHO010000011.1:0-197475 GCF_053597075.1 Streptomyces sp. NPDC001514 | reverse complement strand
CCCGGAGGGGCACCGCACCACCACCCACCCACAGCAGCCGCACCAAGCCCGTCCGGCGCTTGAGGACGGACACACCGGACGCCCACCCGGCACCGGGCAACACCGCACACCAGGACGGTCAGGCCGTCGCCGAGAGGGCCCGGGTCAGCAGGGGGGTCACCTGCTCGATCTGCCAGGGCCGCGCACCGTACGCCGCCAGCACCGCCTCGACCGCCTCCGGAGTCCCCTCCTTCGGCGGCTCCCAGCACACGCGTCGCACCGTGTCCGGGGTGATCAGGTTCTCCTGCGGCAGGTTCAGCTGCTCCGCCAGCGTGGACACCGCCGCCCGCGCCGCCGACAGCCGCGCCGCCGCGGCCGGGTCCTTGTCCGCCCAGGAGCGCGGCGGCGGCGGACCCGTGACCGGCTGTCCGGGCTGCGGCAGCTCCGCGTCCGGGAGTGCCCGGGCACGGTCCACCGCCGCCTGCCACTGCTCCAGCTGCCGCCGTCCCATCCGGTGCCCGAAGCCGGGCAGCGCGGTCAGCGCGTGCACGTTCGGCGGAAGCGCCAGCGCCGCCTCCACGATCGCCGCGTCGCTCAGGACCTTTCCCGGGGACACGTCCCGCCGCTGCGCCACCTTGTCGCGCGCGGTCCACAGTTCCCGGACGACCGCCATCTGCCGCCGGCGCCGTACCTTGTGCATCCCCGACGTACGCCGCCACGGATCCTTCCGCGGTGGTGCCGGGGGTGCCGAGGAGATCGCGTCGAACTCCTGCTGCGCCCAGTCGAGCTTGCCCTGCCGGTCCAGCTCCTTCTCCAGGGCGTCCCGCAGGTCGACGAGCAGTTCCACATCCAGCGCCGCGTACCGAAGCCACGGCTCGGGCAGCGGTCGCGTCGACCAGTCCACCGCCGAGTGACCCTTCTCCAGCGCGTAGCCGAGGACCGACTCGACCATCGCGCCGAGCCCCACCCGCGGGAAGCCCGCGAGCCGCCCGGCCAGCTCGGTGTCGAAGAGCCGGGTCGGCACCATGCCTATTTCGCGCAGACAGGGCAGGTCCTGCGTGGCCGCGTGCAGGATCCACTCCGTACCGGCGAGCGCCTCGCCGAGCGTGGACAGATCGGGGCAGCCGACGGGGTCGATCAGCGCGGTGCCCGCGCCCTCGCGGCGCAGCTGTACGAGATACGCCCGCTGGCCGTACCGGTAGCCGGACGCCCGCTCGGCGTCAACGGCGACGGGCCCGCTGCCGCCGGCGAACGCGGCGACGACGGACTCGAGGGCCTCGGGCGTGGAGACCACCGGAGGGATACCTTCACGCGGCTCCAGCAGGGGGATCGGCGCCGGTTCGACGTCGTCCGGGGGGCCGCCCCCGGTGGTTCGCAGGTCTGGCTCTGCTGCGGTCTCTTGGGCGTCGGTCACCTGTCAAGGGTATCTGTGAACGGAAGCCGCCCGTCGACGGAACGTTCCGTCGACGGGCGTGGGTCCTCTGTAAAGGAATCAGTGGATGATGCCGGTGCGCAGGGCCACGGCCACCATCCCGGCCCGGTCGCCGGTGCCGAGCTTGCGCGCGATACGGGCGAGGTGGCTCTTCACCGTCAGCGCGGACAGCCCCATCGAGACGCCGATCGCCTTGTTCGACTGGCCCTCGGCGACGAGCCGGAGCACCTCGACCTCGCGGCCGGAGAGCTCGCGGTAGCCGCCGGGGTGGCTCGGGGCGCCCGGCGGGCGGCGGTGCATCCGGGCCGCGGCGGAGCCGATGGGGGCGGCGCCGGGGCGGGCGGGGTGGCCGAGGTTCGTGCGCGTACCGGTGACGACGTAGCCCTTGACCCCGCCCGCGAGCGCGTTGCGGACCGCGCCGATGTCGTCGGCCGCGGAGAGGGCGAGGCCGTTGGGCCAGCCCGCCGC
Organism: Streptomyces sp. NPDC001514; assembly: GCF_053597075.1. Taxonomy (NCBI): domain Bacteria; kingdom Bacillati; phylum Actinomycetota; class Actinomycetes; order Kitasatosporales; family Streptomycetaceae; genus Streptomyces; species Streptomyces sp. NPDC001514. The sequence continues at coordinate 195,596 of NZ_JBSFHO010000011.1, read as the reverse complement.
GCGGGTCTCGGACAGCAGGGTCAGCCCGGAACCGTCGGGCAGGTGGACGTCGGCCACGCAGATGTCGCGCGGGTTACCGACGCGGGGACGGGCCTCCGCGATGGACGACGCCTCGATGACGTCACGTACTCCGAGGGCCCACAGGTGGCGGGTGACGGTGGAGCGGACGCGCGGGTCGGCCACGACGACCATGGCCGTCGGCTTGTTCGGGCGGTAGGCGACCAGGCTTGCGGGCTGCTCGAGGAGAACGGACACCAGGCCTCCTGGAAAGGTGCGGGACGGAGCCGGCTCGGGGATGAAGCCGGGGCGAACCGTGCTTGAAGGGTCACCACCTCTTCGGCAGCAAACCCACCCGCCTTTAGAGAAAGATCACGATTTGGTGAGTAACAATTCCGGCAATTCGGACGCGTGATCGATCATCCTATGAGTCCGTGGGCCGTTCCGAGCCCGTCCGGCGATCGAGGGCGGACATGCGGATCCACCGGTCGGTACGGGGGACACGTCCTGGGCGTACAGGGGCACACGTCCTGGGCGTACAACCGGGAACGAGGGGGGTGTACTCCTCAGCGCTGCTACGGCGCCTGCGGCCCCCGGCGCTGGGGCAGCGTGACGACGCCGGCACCCGCGTCCGGGACGTCGCCCGGGCCGGCGGGCGGCAGGCCCGCGACCTGGCAGAGCAGGTCGCACCAGGCCGCGAGATGCGCGGCCGTGTCGGGCACACCGTCCCTGCCCTCCCGCGGGGTCCAGGAGGCCCGGATCTCGATCTGCGTCGCCGGGGGGCGGTCCGCGAGTCCTCCGAAGTAGTGAGACCCCGCCCGCGTGACGGTGCCGCCGGCCTCCCCGTACGAGAGCCCCCGCGCCTCCAGCGCCCCGGTCAGCCAGGACCAGCAGACCTCGGGCAGCAGCGGGTCCGCCGCCATCTCCGGCTCCAGCTCCGCCCGTACGAGCGTCACCAGCCGGAACGTGCCCTGCCAGGCCTCGTGCCCCGACGGGTCGTGTAGCAGCACGAGCCGGCCGTCAGCGAGGTCCTCGTCGCCGTCGACCACCGCCGCCTCGAGGGCGTACGCGTGCGGCGCGAGGCGCTGCGGCGGGCGGGTCGGATCCACCTCGACCTCCGGCCGCAGCCGCGCCGCCCCCAGCGCGTCCACCGCCAGCCGGAACGCGCGCGGGACGGGGTTCCGCTCCGCGCTGCCCGTGCCGTCAGCGCCGTCGGATTGTTCGGAAAACTGTCCCTGAGCCGCAGCCATGCGGGGAAGAGTAAGCGGAACGCGCGCCGCGTGCAGGGAGGGACACCCGGCCCGGCCGAGCTCCTTGCGCGCACATGCGAAGATTCTGGACGTGAGCGCCAACGATCGCCCCTCGGGCCAGCAGACGACGAACCCCGCCACGCACGACTCCGCCTTCCTGAAGGCGTGCAGGCGCGAGCCCGTACCGCACACGCCGGTGTGGTTCATGCGGCAGGCAGGGCGCTCGCTGCCCGAGTACATGAAGGTGCGCGAAGGCATCCCGATGCTGGAGTCGTGCATGCGGCCGGAGCTGGTCACCGAGATCACGCTGCAGCCGGTGCGCCGCCACAAGGTCGACGCCGCGATCTACTTCAGCGACATCGTGGTGCCGCTCAAGGCCATCGGCATCGACCTCGACATCAAGCCGGGCGTCGGCCCGGTCGTCGCCGATCCGATCCGCCGCCGCGGGGACCTCGCGCGGCTGCGCGATCTGACCCCCGAGGACGTCTCGTACGTCACCGAGGCGATCGGCATGCTCACCGGCGAGCTGGGCCCGACCCCGCTCATCGGCTTCGCGGGCGCGCCCTTCACCCTCGCCAGCTATCTCGTCGAGGGCGGGCCCTCCCGCAACCACGAGCACACCAAGGCCCTCATGTACGGCGACCCGCAGCTCTGGGCCGACCTGCTGGACCGGCTCGCGGACATCACCTCGGCCTTCCTGAAGGTGCAGATCGAGGCCGGGGCCTCCGCCGTGCAGCTCTTCGACTCCTGGGTCGGCGCGCTCGCCCCCGCCGACTACCGGCGCTCGGTGATGCCCGCATCCGCGAAGGTCTTCCGGGCGGTCGAGGAGTACGGCGTCCCGCGCATCCACTTCGGCGTCGGCACGGGCGAGCTCCTCGGACTCATGGGCGACGCGGGCGCGGACGTCGTCGGCGTCGACTGGCGCGTCCCGCTGGACGAGGCCGCACGCCGCGTCGGCCCCGGCAAGGCGCTCCAGGGCAACCTGGACCCGGCGGTCCTCTTCTCGTCGCGGGAGGCGGTCGAGGCCAAGACCCGCGAGGTCCTCGACGCCGCCGCCGGCCTGGAGGGCCATGTCTTCAACCTGGGCCACGGCGTCCTGCCCACCACCGACCCGGACGCGCTGACCCGGCTCGTGGAGTACGTGCACACCGCGACCGCGCGCTAGGGGGTGTCCGGCCGTGCTCGCCCCCGGACGTCCGGCGGCGAGCACACCGTACGAGGTGCCGGAGTCGTCAGCCGGCCGCCCGCGGCCACCCCCGTCAGCCCGCCTCCCGCACCGCCGCCATCGCCTTTCTCGCCGCGACGAGCACCGGGTCCCACACAGGTGAGAACGGCGGCGCGTAACCCAGGTCCAGAGCCGTCATCTGCTCCACCGTCATCCCCGCCGTCAGCGCGACAGCCGCGATGTCCACGCGCTTGGCCGCCCCCTCGCGGCCGACGATCTGGACCCCGAGCAGTCGGCCCGTGCGGCGCTCGGCCAGCATCTTGACGGTCATCGGGGCCGCGCCCGGGTAGTAGCCCGCGCGGCTCGTCGATTCGATGGTCGCGGTCACGAACCGGAGCCCCACCTCACGGGCGTCCTTCTCGCGCAGACCGGTGCGGGCGATCTCCAGATCGCAGACCTTGCTCACGGCCGTGCCCACGACACCGGGGAAGGTCGCGTAGCCGCCGCCCACGCCCGCGCCGATGACCTGGCCGTGCTTGTTGGCGTGCGTGCCGAGCGGGACGTGGCGCTCGCGGCCCGAGACCAGGTCCAGCACCTCCACGCAGTCGCCCCCCGCCCAGACGTTCTCGTGGCCGCGCACCCGCATCGCGAGATCGGTGAGCAGACCCCCGTAGGTCCCGAGCGGAAGCCCCGCCGAGCCGGCGAGGGTCGTCTCCGGTTCCACGCCGATCCCGAGCACGACGACATCCGCCGGATACTCGGCGTCCTCCGTGGCGACCGCGCGGACCCTCCCGTCCGGGCCTGTCAGGATCTTGGTGACCTCGGCGTCGTCGACCGTCGTGATGCCCAGCCCGTCCATCGCGACGTGCACCAGCCGGCCCATGTCCGGGTCGAGGGTCGCCATCGGCTGCGCGCCGCGGTTGACGACGGTCACGTCGAAGCCGTGGTTCAGCAGCGCCTCGGCCATCTCCACGCCGATGTAGCCCGCGCCGACGACAACCGCACGCCGGCCCTCGGTGCGGTCGAGGGTGTCCAGCAGCGCCTGGCCGTCGTCGAGGGTCTGGATGCCGTGCACGCCCGGGGCGTCGATACCGGGCAGCCGCGGGCGCACCGGCCGGGCGCCGGTCGCGATGACGAGCTTGTCGAAGCCCGTCCACGACTCGGCGCCCGACTCCAGGTCCCGGGACCTGACCCGCTGTCCCGCGATGTCGAGCTCCGTGACCTCGGTGCGCATCCGCAGATCGATCCCGCGCCGCCGGTGCTCCTCGGGCGTACGTGCGATCAGGCCGTCCCGGTCGGGTACGTCGCCGCCGACCCAGTACGGAATGCCGCACGCGGAGTACGAGGCGAAGTGGGAGCGCTCGAACGCGACGATCTCGAGCTCCTCCGGTCCCCTGAACCTACGGGCCTGCGATGCGGCGGACATGCCCGCCGCATCGCCGCCGATGACCACGAGTCGTTGGTGTCCCATGCGGAACACGCTACGTGGGGACGGTCGTTCAGTCCTGCTCGGGCGCCGCGGCAGGAGCCGGAACGGGAGCCGGATCCGACGCCGGACCCGTAGCCGGACCCGACGCCGGACCCGACGCCGGACCCGACGCCGGAACCTGAGCAGGAGCCGCCGCGGCAGCGGCGCCGCGCCGCCGCCACGGCCGGATCAGCCACCGCCACACCGCGAAGAGTGCCGCGATCACCACCGCGAACGGCGCCACCGCACCCAGCACGAGACCGATCCACCGCACGGTCTCCACCAGCGCCTCCCAGCCGCCCTTCAGCGCGTCCAGGAAAGTGGCGTCGTCCTCCTCGGCCGCCGGTTCCTCGCGCTCCGGCTCCGACAGCTCGAGCGTGATCGTCGCGAGCGCCGTACGGTCCTTCAGCGATGCCTGCTGGGCCAGCAGCGACTCCAGCTCCGCCTGACGGCGGCTCAGCTCGCCCTCCAGCGTGACCACATCGCTCAGCTGGGTGGCCCTGTCCATCAGCTCCCGCACCCGTGCGACGCTCGCCCGCTGGGTGGCGATACGGCTCTCCACATCGACCACCTGGTCGGTGACGTCCTGCGCGTTCGCCTTGCGGGACAGCAGCTTTCCGGTGCCCGCGAGGTCGGCGAGCACCGAGGCGTACCGGTCCTGCGGAACCCTCAGCACGATGCGTGACATCACGTGTGTGTCGTCGACCCGCTCGGTGGCCTCGTTGGCGACGTGCCCGCCCGCGGTCTCGACGGTCGTACGGACGGAGGCGAGCGCCTTGGTCGCGTCCTTGACCTCCACGAGCAGCTCGGCGGTGCGGATGATGTGCGTCGCGGCCACGGGCTTCTTCGCCGCCTGCCCCTTGTCCTGCCCCGGCCCCTGCTCCTGCGCCTGGCCGTCCGCGGGCTTCTGCCCCGCGTAACCCGAGTCGGCCGCCGGGCCCTTCGCGTCCGCCTCGCCGCCCTTGCTGCCCGGCGCCGCGGCCGCCTGCTCGTCGGAGCTCTGGGTGATGTCGGCCGCGCCGCAGCCCGTGAGTGCGAGTGAGGCGGTCAGGAGTGCTGCCGCCGCCAACGTCAGACGTCGTCGTGCACGCATGTCGGTCCCCCCAGGGATGGTGGTGGATGGTGATGGTTCGACGCGGGGGTCGGGAAGCGGGTTGCCGGTTTCCGGTTCCGAAGCGGTCACGGTCAGGACTCATTACGGCCCGTGGCAGACGGTTTGAGAGAGTGGACGCATGAACGCGGACACACGGACGGAAGCACGTACGGACCCACGTACGGCCCATGTCGTCGTCATCGGCGGCGGTATCGCCGGACTCGCCGCCGCACACCGGCTCCTTTCCGCCGGGGTGCGCGTGACCCTGCTGGAGGCGACCACGCAGCTCGGCGGCAAGCTCCTGGCCGGTGAGATCGCCGGAGCCCCCGTCGACCTGGGCGCCGAGTCCATGCTCGCCCGCCGCCCCGAGGCCGTGGACCTGGCCCGGGCCGTCGGCCTCGCGGACCGGCTGCACCCACCGGCGACGGCCACCGCCTCCGTGTGGACCCGCGACGCGCTGCGCCCGATGCCCAAGGGCCATGTGATGGGCGTGCCGGGCAGTGCCGACGCGCTCTCCGGACTGCTCTCCCCGGAGGGCCTCGCCCGGATCGACCACGAGCGCGACCTGCCCCCGGCCGAGCTGGGCGACGACGTCGCCGTCGGCGCGTTCGTCGCGGAGCGCCTCGGCCGCGAGGTGGTCGACCGGCTGGTCGAGCCGCTCCTCGGCGGTGTGTACGCCGGCGACGCCTACCGCATCTCCATGCGGGCCGCCGTCCCCGCCCTCTTCGAGGCCGCACGTGCCCATGGCTCCCTGCTCGACGGCGTGCGCGAGATCCAGCGCCGCGCCGCGCAGCAGCAGGAAACGGGACCCGTCTTCATGGGCATCGAAGGCGGCGTCGGCACGCTCCCGCTCGCCGTCGCCGACGCCGTACGCGCCGGGGGAGGGGAGATCCTCACCGAGACCGCGGTGACCGCGCTGCGCCGGGTGCCCCGCGAGGACCGGGATTCCGGCGCCGCGGGCGCCCCCGGGTGGGAGGTCGTCGCCGACGGCCGGAGGCTCGTCGCCGACGGTGTGGTCCTCGCGGCCCCCGCCTGGTCCGCGTCCGCGCTGCTCGCCGCCGAGTGCCCCGCCGCGTCCGCCGAGCTCGCCGCCGTCGAGTACGCCTCGATGGCGCTGGTCACCCTCGCCTTCCGCCGCTCCGACCTGGCCGGGCAGCTGCCCGCCGGCTCCGGTTTCCTCGTGCCGCCCGTCGACGGCCGCACCATCAAGGCGTCCACCTTCTCGGCACAGAAGTGGAGCTGGGTGTCCGACGCCGCCCCGGACCTGTTCCTGCTGCGCACCTCCGTCGGCCGGTACGGCGATGAGGAGCACCTCCAGCGGGAGGACTCCGAGCTTGTCGACGTGTCGCTGAGCGACCTCGGCGAGGCGACCGGCGTCACGGCCAGGCCCGTGGCGAGCGAGGTGACCCGCTGGATCGGTGGACTGCCGCAGTACCCGGTCGGGCACCTGGCCCGGGTCGCCCGCGTCCGCGATGCCGTCGCCAAGCTGCCCGGGCTGCGGATCTGCGGAGCCGCGTACGACGGCGTGGGCATCCCCGCGTGCATCGGCAGCGGTCAGCGCGCCGCGGACGAGATCATCGCCACGGCCCCCCTGGTGCAGGGCACTGTCCGTGACGGGCGAGAATAGACGTATGAGTGCGCCCGAAAAGATCCCGAACGCCGGTAAGAAGGCGAAGGACCTCAACGAGGTCATCCGCTACACCCTGTGGTCAGTCTTCAAGCTGCGCGACGTACTGCCCGAGGACCGCTCCGGCTACGCCGACGAGGTCCAGGAGCTGTTCGACCAACTCGCGGCGAAGGACGTCACCGTCCGCGGCACGTACGACGTCTCCGGCCTGCGGGCCGACGCAGACGTGATGATCTGGTGGCACGCGGAGACCGCGGACCAGCTCCAGGAGGCGTACAACCTCTTCCGCCGCACCCGTCTGGGCCGCGCGCTGGAGCCGGTGTGGTCGAACATGGCGCTGCACCGCCCCGCCGAGTTCAACAAGTCGCACATCCCGGCCTTCCTGGCCGACGAGACGCCGCGCGACTACGTCTCGGTGTACCCCTTCGTGCGCTCCTACGACTGGTACCTGCTGCCCGACGAGGACCGCCGCCGCATGCTCGCGGACCACGGCAAAATGGCCCGCGGCTTCCCGGACGTGCGCGCGAACACGGTCGCCTCGTTCTCGCTCGGCGACTACGAGTGGATCCTCGCCTTCGAGGCGGACGAGCTGTACCGCATCGTCGACCTGATGCGCCACCTGCGCGCCTCCGAGGCCCGCAGGCACGTCCGCGAAGAGGTCCCGTTCTACACCGGGCGCCGCAAGAGCGTCGCCGACCTGGTGGCCGGGCTCGCCTGACCGCCTCTCGCAGGACCTGGGGCGGGCCGCGGGTGCGGCCCGTCCCCCTTTGACCCGGAAGATCAGACAGCCGGCGGCAGCACGCGCTCGACCGCCCGCTGGTCCAGCGACACCGGGTCCGGCTGCGGGTGCGGCGCGCACGACGCGCGCCGCACCGGCGTCCTGCCCGTCAGCAGATACGCCTCCATGTGCCCGTTGACGCAGGCGTTCGCGCCACCCGCGATGCCGTGCGTCCCGGCGTCCCGCTCGGTGACCAGCACCGAACCGTGGAGCCGCCGCTGCAGCTCCTGCGCACCTGCGTACGGCGTCGCCGCGTCCCGCTCCGCCGCCAGAATCAGCACCGGCGGAATCTCCCCGGGACCGGTGCGCACGTCGAGCGGCTGCTGCCGGGGCGCCTGCCAGTACGCGCACGGCAGATTCATCCAGGCGTTGGTCCAGGTCTCGAACGGCGCCCGGCGCGCCAGCGCCGTGTTGTCGCGGTCCCACACCTTCCAGTCCGTGGGCCAGGGCGCGTCGTTGCACTCGACGGCCGTGTAGACGGCGTCGCCGTTCTCCGTCTCGGCCGCCTTCGCCGGGTCCGGCGCGGCCTGCGCGATCAACGGCCCGGGATCACCCTTCAGGTACTGCGACAGCGCGCGCGCCCGCTTCGGCCAGAACCTGTCGTAGTAGCCGGCCCGCAGGAACGCCCGCTGCAACTGCACGGTGCCCACCTTGCCGCCCGCCGGCTCGTGCGAGAGCCGCGCCCGGGCCTTCTCGTAACTGAGTTGCACCTGCGCGGGTGTCGTCCCCAGACCATAGGTCTTGTGGTGCCGGGCGACCCAGGCGCGGAAGTCCGCCCACCGGGCCTCGAAGGCGAGCGACTGCTCCAGATTGTTGCGGTACCAGATCTTCTCCGGGGTCGGGTCGACCGCCGAGTCGAGGACCATGCGCCGCACGTGCCGGGGGAAGAGCATGGCGTGCAGAGCGCCCAGGTACGTGCCGTACGAGGAGCCGAGGAAGGTGAGCTGCTCCTCGCCCAGGGCTGCCCGCAGCACCTCCAGGTCGCGGGCGTTGTTGAGCGAGTGGAAGTGGCGCAGGTCCGGGCCCGCGTTCCGGGCGCAGCCCTGGGCGTACGTCTTCGCCCGGGCGATCCGCTCCAGCTTGTACGCGGCGGAGGGCTCGATGGGGGCCTGCGTCGGGGCCTTCGTGAAGTCGGCCGGGTCCTGGCACGACAGCGGGGCGGAACGGCCCACACCGCGGGGGGAGTAGCCGACCAGGTCGTACGCCGCCGCGATGCGCTTCCACTCGGGCAGCTCGGACGCCATCGGGAAGTACATGCCCGAGCCGCCGGGCCCGCCGGGGTTGAAGACGAGCGCGCCCTGGCGCTCCGCCGGCGTGCCCGTGGCCTTCACCCGGCTGACGGTGAGCCGGATCTGACGGCCCAGCGGATCCGCGTAGTCGAGCGGGACGGCGACCGTGCCGCACTCGGCGTACGACGGGAGGTCCTCCACCTCGGGGCAGCCGCCGAAGCGGATCCCGGCGATCTTCGCACGTGCGGCCGCGACGACGGTGCCGCGGCCCTCGGGCGTGAGGAGGTCCTCACCGGGGGGCATGGTGACACCGCCCGCCGGTGCCGCGACCAGGGCCGCCAGGACCAGGGAGCCGACGGCTCCGTACAGCGCTACTGCTCTCATCGCGTATCCCTTCGCACCCACGGCGGCTTCCACCGGTGGCACGAAGATCACCAGAGCGCCGCCGCATGTAAAGCACCGCCCTTCGGTGTCGGCGTCAATAACCCCCATGTGTGAACCGGCGGTCGGTGAGGGCCGCACGCAGCGCCGGATCGTCGAGCGCCCGGACCCCGCGGACCGCCACGGCGGTCAGCAGGGCGCGCTCCGAGCCGTCGGCGGGCCCGGGCGAGAGCGCACGCAGCAGCCGCTGCCCGGCCGGGGAGGCCCAGCGGGTGTACGGGTGGATCTCGACGCGGGCGATGCCGAGACAGCCCAGGGTGAGTACGAGGGGGAGCGCGAACCAGGCCGCGACATGCCCAGGCGGGCTCTGCTCCTGGGGGAGCATCAGCAGCGCGGCGGCCGCGAGTGCGAGGGTGAGCGCGGTGGCGGCCCACACGGCCCGCACGGCACTCGCCATGACGGCTCTCGCCGCATCGGGGACGGCGAGACCGGCGGTCACGAGCCGGTCGGCCAGGGCGCGTACGGCCCCTGCGGCGGCCGTGGCGTGGCGTATCGCGGCGGTACGGGACTGGCCGGCCGGGCCGATCGCACGGATCACCGAGCGTTCCAGGTCGTCCACGCCCTCCGGGTCGACCACGGTGGCCCAGCCGGTGTGCGCGAGCAGCAGGCGCCGCGCGCGGTGCATGGACACCAGCGTCAGCTCGGCCACACGATGCGGGCCACCGGCCAGGAACGCGGCTTCGTACAGGCTCAGCTCGCGGTCGGGTCGGGGGCCGCGCCTGCGGCCGGCGTCGTCGTCGCGCATGTCGTCGTGCAGGTCGGCGTCGCGGGTGGCACCGGCGGCTTCGTCGCGGGCCACGTCGGTGGCGGCGAGACAGAGCCGGACGCAACTGATGGCGGCGGCCGCCCATGCCATGAGCAGGAGAGGGACCCAGAACATGGCGGAGTTCTACGCGAGATCACCGTCCGGGCGCCATGGGAATGCCAGGATCCGGACGGACGGACCGTCAGCTGTCACGTGCTGTCTGCTGTCTGCTGACTGTCAGCCGTCATCTGTCATCTGTCATCTGCCGTCTGTCACCTGTCAGCCGTCGGGTACAGGGAGGGTGGTAGGTCAGGTGTAGGGCGGTCTGGATGTCGCGGGTGGCAGCGGGTATGTCGTGGTCGGGGTCACCGTGACCGCGGGCCGCGGTGTGCTTCCCGGCACGGGCGGCGGGGGACCGCTGGCTCCCGGGGCGCCCCGGCCCGCGGGATCCGAGGCCCGCGCGGCTTCCGCCGCTTCCTCGGCCAGCGCGTCGAAGTCGACGAGCCCGGTCGCCTCCAGGACCTTGATGTGGTCGAGAACGGTCGTGTTGGCGTCGTCGGCGAGGGCGCGGACCAGGGTGTTGCGGGTCGTGTGCCGGACCTGGGCGACCAGCTCGAAGACCTTGCCATGGGCCCGGCGCAGAATGTTGGCGAATCCGACCTCGTACGCGCGGCCCTGGGCGTCCGTCAGCTGCTGCAGCCACGCGCGCTGCTCCTGCGTGGGCTGGTTGGGCAGCTCCATGGAGAGCCGTGACGCGACGTCGCGTACCCGCGCGTCGAGGTAGGTGTGGCCCGCGACGAGATGCTCACCGGCCACGACGGTCGCGCGGCTCGGCGCACGGCCGACGGCCTGCTGGCCGGCCGGGAGTTCCCAGAGGCCGGCGAGTCTGACACGGACGATGAAGTCCCGGTCGGCGGCGGACAGCGGACCCCACCGGGTCAGTACGGAACCGGCCTTGAGGTCCGCCGTCCCCGTGCCCGAGCGGTCCGCGTACGTCCAGAGGGGGAAGACGAGGGCGGCGATGGTCGCCGTCAGGGCGACGACGACCAGGCCGGTGCTCGTGGTGCGCGGGGTGAGAGAGTTGTGGGAAAGCATCGTGCCTCCTGCGTGCGGCCCGCACGCTACTGGGCCCGGTGCTGATCCCGTGAGCGGTTCCGGGAAGTCAGCTGGAACTGCTCCCTCCGCCGCAGCTGGAGCCGCCTCCTCCGCCACAGCTCGATCCGCCGCCCGAGCTGCTCCCGCACGAGGAACCCCCGCCTCCGCCGGAGGAACCGCCGCAGCCGCTGCTGCAGCCACCGCTCCCGCCGCACGAGCTGCCGCCCGCGCCGCCGCAGCCACCGCCACCGGAACCCGAGTCCGAGGAGGCGCACCACACGACGGCGGCCGGAAAGAGCGCGTCGGCCGACCCGTGGTTGCCGGCGGGCCGTGCGTGGCCGGTCCGTACCAGCCGGGCGGCGGCCACCAGCTGCGCCTGGAGCACCGGGTCGGGCAGCGCGCGCAGCCCGCCCAGCGCCACGCGGTGGCCCGCGTCGGCGGCGTACGCATGGGCCATGGCGTACTCGGCCGCGGCACGCCTGCCCCCCTCCGTGACCTTGCGGCGTGCCTTCGCCGAGCAGACGAGCCCGATGATCAAGCCCCCGAAGAATGCGGGCAGAGCCTTGATGACGAAGGGCACGGGTATGTCCGAAAACCCCTCGTGCGTCGCGTACTGGACGATCGTCAGGACGAACGACACCGGGAACAGCAGCACGCAGCAGAGCGTCTGTGCGACGGCCCAGCGGTGCCATCGGCGGAGGGCCTCGGGCTCGACCATCAGCCCGCGCGTGGCGAGCCCGTCGCCGATCTCCTGCACGGCGGGGTTGCGCATCACGGCGAGCCGCAGTGTGTGGAGCGCCCCGTTCGGCGCGGCCGACGCCTCGTGGATCACGGCGCGCTCGACCGGGTCGTTGGCGTACGGCCGCAGTACGGCGACGATGCCGGGGCCGCCGAGTGCGAGGCGCCCGTCCGACGTCATCGCGGCGAGCGCGGTGTCGACGACGCGCGCGGGCCCGCCGTTCAGGAACGCGACCTCCATGAGGTCGTGCACGGGCCCGCCCGGGCCACGGCGGCGGGTGGCGGACAGCCCCCTGATCAGCAGCGTCGAGGAGACGGCCACGGCGACCGTCACCAGCACGGCGATGATGTTGAACATCATCCGGGTCACCTCCTGACGAGGGCGGCGCGGGCCGCCCGTACGAGACGGGTCGAACGACGCGGCGGCCGGGCCCCGGCCCGGTCCTGCCACCAGTGCGTGAGCCGCCGTCGCGCGACCGGGTCGTCGGGGCTTCCGGCGATGAGCAGCTGCTCGGCGAAGTCCAGGGCGTCCCTGCGGTAACCGTCGCGCATGGGCCGCGTCCTGGCGTACGCCAGGAACGCGGTCCGGTAGCCGTCCCCGAGAATCTCCGGCAGCTCGGGGGCGACCTTCGCCACGACATCCGCCCGCTTGGCGGCGAGCGCCCGGCTCTGCACCCGCAGCCGTCGCGAATCGAACCCCTCCGGTGCGGGCGTTCCCGCGACGAGCGCGGACAACAGGGCGGCCTGCGTGAGCCCGAGACGCTCGCGGGCGTGAGCGCCCGCGCCCACGTTCACGCCTGCGTCAGTGTCAGTGTCAGCGCCCGCGCCCGCGTTCACATCCACGTTGACGTTCACGTCCGCGCCTGCGTATGCGTCCGCGCCAGCGTCCGCGCATGCCCGCGCAGATGGCTTGGGTGCGCCGCCGCCCGCCACTGCGGCTGCCGGCGCAGATGCTGCCGAGCTGCCCCGATGCCCGGCGGTGCCCAGTGCGGTGTCCTGTCCGGCCGTGCCACGCCTGGTGGTGGCGTGACCCGCGGGTGTGACACGTCCCGCGGAGCCAGGAGCCGCGGCCGGTTGCGCGGACGCCGAGGCCACGGTCGCCGCGGCCACGGTCGCCCGGATCGTCGCCAGTTCCGCCGCCAGCTCCTGCGCCGGGGGGAAGTCGTCGTCCCGCTCCAGCAGCACGCCCGGCGGGTCCGTGCGGGACCGCAGCTCCGCCAGGATCTCCAGGACCGCGCGCGGCACCGGATGGGCGTGGGTGTCGTGCCAGACGCCGTCGCGTTCGACGCCGCCGGCGACGTGGACGTAGGCGATGGCCTCGACGGGCAATTCGTCGAGGGCGGTCACGGGGTCCTCGCCGCGGTTGATGTGGTTGGTGTGGAGGTTGGCGACATCGATGAGGAGGCGGACGCCCGTGCGCTCGACGAGCTCGGCCAGGAACTGGCCCTCCGTCAGCTCCTCACCGGGCCAGGAGATCAGCGCGGCGATGTTCTCCAGGGCGAGCGGCACCGGCAGGGAGTCCTGGGCGATACGGACGTTCTCGCAGAGGACGTCCAGGGCGTCCCGGGTGCGCGGGACCGGCAGCAGATGGCCGGCCTCCAGGCGCGGGGACGCGGTGAGCGGGCCGCCCGCGCGGACGAAGGCGATGTGCTCGGTGACCAGGGGGGCGCCGAGCGCCTCCGCCCGCTCGGCCAGGGCCGCGAGCCGGGCCGGGTCGGGACGTTCGGCACCGCCGAGGCCCAGGGAGACCCCGTGCGGGACGACCGTGACGCCGCGCTCCATGAGGCGCCCGAGGGATTCCGGCAGGTGCCCGGGGCACACGTTCTCCGCGACGACCTCGACCCAGTCGAGTCCGGGCAGCCGTTCCACGGTGTCGGCGATCTCCGGGCGCCAGCCGATGCCGGTACCGAGCCTGTCGAGCCTCTTCATGGGTCCCCTCCTCTGCATGTGCAGGGGTCATGGCCCCGCCGGACGCTGCCGAATCCAGAGGAGGGGACGTTCAGAGGTTGATTTGAGGTTCCGGACGAATCCGGACGACGCTGCGCTACTGCTGGGCCCCGGGCTGCGGGCGTTTGGTGTTGACCGCCGTCGGCGGGCCCGGCTGTGTCGACGGGCGCGACGTGAACGACTGGTCCTGGCCCGTCGGAGCCGCCGGGGACGGCGACGGCGGAATGTTGCCGTTCGGGGCCGGCGGGCCGGTCGGGCTGGCCGTCGCCAGACCGGCCGCATCGTTGGCGATCGCGTCGAAGTCCACCAGTCCGGTGGCCTCCAGCATGGTGATGTGGTCCAGCACGGTCTGGTTCGCGTCGCTCGCCAGCTGCCGTATCAGCGTGTTGCGCGTGCTGTGGCGGACCTGGGCGACCAGCGCGAAGACCTTGCCGTGCGCCATGCGGAGAATGTTGGCGAACTTGACCTCGTACTCGCGCCCGCTCGCCGCCGACAGCTCCCGCAGCCAGCCCTGCTGCTGCTCGGTGGGCTGGTTCGGCAGCTCGACGCCGAGCTTCGCCGCCACGGCACGGGCCCGCTGGTCGAGGTCGGTGTGCCCGACGACGAGATGGTCGCCCGCGTCCTTGATGGCCTGGCTCGGCGCGCGTTCGATGGCCTGCTGGCCCGCGGGCAGCTCCCAGAGCCCTGCCAGCCGCACCTTGACCAGGAAGTCGCGGTCGGTCGCCGACAGCGGGCCGAACTGTGTCGCCACGCTGGACGCGTTGAGGTTGGCCTGCCCGGTCCCGGAGCGGTCGGCGTAGGACCAGACGGGAAACGCGAGCGCGCCGACCGTGACGACCAGGGCCGCGATGATGAGTGCTGTCCCGTTGATGCGCCGCAACAAGTGTTCCTCCCGAGCTGATGTGCGTACCGCAGAATCAACCGGCAACCGAACCGGTGGTTCAACCTACTTGGCAGTACTGGGAGGTACGTAACGGGGTGGGGTTCCGTTCAGTGTGTACGGAACCGGGCGGCGGTCGGTTCAGCCGCGTACGCTCCGGCCGGCGGTCGGTTCAGCCGCGTACGGTCCGGCCGGTGTCCCGTTCAGTCGCGTACGGGACGGTCGGCGACGACCGTGACCGAGCCCGGCGCGATCTCCGTGAAGCCGGCGTCGCGAACCGTCGGCAGGCCGCTCGTGACGAGCTCCGCCCAGCGGCCCGGGTGCGCGGTCCGCACGGCCAGCGGGAATCCGGCCTCGCGCCACGCCTTGCGCTCGGCCTCGTCCAGGTCCCACCACAGCAGCTGCGCGCCGTGCCCGACCTGCGCCATCTCCTTGCCCGTCGACATGTGGAGGTCGGGATTGAGCCAGATCAGGGCCCGGCCCGGGCCGATGGCGCCGGACGGCTCCTCGGGGTCCTCCAGTTCCGTCCCCGACACCTGGAGCTTCGCCAGGTCCTTGGGCCAGCCGTCCAGCGGCACCGGCGGAAACACCCGCACCTCGGCGGACCCGCCCGTCACCGTGATGCCGTCGAGCGCCGACGCCTTGCGCCACTCCGCGCCGCGTGCCCGCCGCACCACCTTGCGGATCCGGGCGTCCTGCCAGTCCCGCACGGCCTGCGCCCACGGGCCGTCCCCGAGCGAGCGCTCGTCGGAGAGCAGCACGAGCACCGCGCGCGCCGCGGTCTCCAGTGCGTCGGTACGCGAGGGCGGGGCGGTCTTCTCGATCCGCACCACGAGCGGGAGAACGAACTGCGGGGCCTCGTCGCGCGTGGTGCGCTCCTGCCGGAAGGGGCTGTCGGGACGGCTGTCATGGCTGCTCACCCGGACAGTCTGCCAAAGCTCATCCTGGAGGATGGTGGCGGAACGATAGCCTCCGGGCGACGATGCCCCGCATGAAGAGCGATCTCTTTGCCACCGAGAACATGGCGCAGCAGGCCTCCGCACCCGGCATGAGCCTGCAGAACGCCAAATCGATCAAGTACGCCGTCAATGGGGAGATGCTCGCGCGCCAGGGCTCGATGATCGCCTTCCGCGGGAATCTGCAGTTCGAACGCAAGGGCCAGGGCATAGGCGGCATGCTCAAGCGTGCTGTCACGGGCGAGGGCCTGTCGCTGATGGCCGTCCGCGGGCAGGGGGAGGCCTGGTTCGCGCACGAGGCCGCGAACTGCTTCATCGTCGACATCGACCAGGGCGACGCGCTCACCATCAACGGCCGTAACGTGCTGTGCTTCGACTCGACGCTGTCGTACGAGATCAGGCATGTGAAGGGTGCCGGAATGGCCGGCGGCGGCCTCTTCAACAGCCTCTTCACCGGATACGGAAAGCTCGGCGTCATCTGCGAGGGCAACCCCATCGTGATACCCGTCACGGCCCAGCAGCCGGTGTACGTCGACACCGACGCGGTCGTCGGCTGGAGCGCTCACCTGAACACCTCGCTGCACCGCTCGCAGTCCGTCGGCTCGATGCTCCGCGGCGGTTCGGGCGAAGCGGTCCAGCTGATGCTCCAGGGCGAGGGCTTCGTGATCGTCAGGCCCAGCGAGGCCACTCCGCAGAAGGCCACCGCCGGTTGAGACTGCGGGCAGTCGGCCGCCGTCACGGACCGGCCGGGGCGTGGGTGCTGCCCGGGGCCGGCCTCGACCTGCCGCGGGCACCCTCGTCCGCGTCCAGGGGGCCGACGGCGGCGCCGGTGCCTGCTTGACCCGTGACGCGACGACGGGGACTAAGCTCGTACGTATGAACGAACCGTCCCCGTACTGCGAGCCCGCGGCGGGCTCGTCGCCGGCCGCGCGGCAGGGCTCGCCCGAACAGGCCGATGGGCCGTTCGCGGACTGCGTGCTGTGCGGAGAGCCGACCGAGTACCCCGAGTCGGTCAAGGGTGCCACCCTCTGCCCGGTCTGCGAATGGCGCGAGGCCGAACGCACGGCCTGCTCCGGGTAGCGCTTGCGGCGGGCCCGCGCCCTACCCCCTCCGTCCGCCCGCCATCAGCTCGGAGACCTTGACGAAGCGGTAGCCGCGCCCCCGTAGCGCCGGCACGATGTGCTCGATCGCCCGCTCGGTGACCGGCGCTGCGCTGCGCGTGCAGTGCATGACGACCAGGGAGCCGGGCCTGACGCCCGCCAGGACCTGGTCCGCCACCGCCGCCGGGTCCTTGGCGAAGGCGTCGCCGCTGACGACGTCCCACTGCACCGCCGTGACCTTCGTGGGTACGAGGGCCCGCAGCGCGTCGTCGTCGTAACAGCCGCCGGGGAAGCGGAAGTACGGCACGACATTGCTCGCCCCGGCCGCACGGAACGCCTCGAAGGCCCGCTCGACGTCGGCGGCCATCTCGTCCTCGTCGACCTCCGGCAGCCCGTAGCACGGCGACGCGAATGCGTAGTGGCTGTAGGAGTGGTTGGCGATCTCGAAGAGCGGGTCGTTGCCGATGGACCGGGCCTGGCCGGGGTACTCCTCGACCCAGCGGCCGGTCATGAAGACGGTGGAGGGGACCTTGAGCCGGCGCAGCGTGGCGATGAGCGCGGGGTTGTCGAACCGCTCGCCACGTGCGGCCCTCGGTCCTTGATCCGCCGTCATGTCGGCGTCGAACGTGAGCGCGACGATCTTCTCCGCGGCCGATGATCCTGCGGATGTTCCGGTCGACGTTCCGGCGGACGACCGTGCCCGCTTGAACACGGGGGTCAGGCCGGCGGGTCCGGGCGCCATGGTCGGCGGCTCGGCCGTAGCGGCGGGTCTCGTCGCAGTTGCGGAGACCCTGGGGGCGGGGCTTGGGCTGGGGGTGGTGGCCCCAGCAGTCCCATCGGCCCCGACGGTCCTTGCCCCGCCGGCCCCGCATCCGGCGAGTGCGGCCCCGAGCACAACGGCCGCCGTCAATCGACGTACAAAAATGGTCACTCGCGGAAAATATACGATCATCCGCTGATGTCTCGAACGCCTCGCCCTGACGCACCGTCAACAAGATTCCCTTGCCGCGGCGGTGAACAGAACGGCTCCCTCCATCCGTATGAAGGGCCGGACGCGTCCCCCCCGGTCGTCCTCCTCGGCGACCGGAGTCCGTACCCCCCGCAGGAGGCGAAGAGTTGAGTCACAGGCGAATACCCAAGCGGAAGGCCATACTCGCGGGAGCCGGGGCGGTGGGCATCGCCGCAGCGGCCGTACTGCTGCCGAATGCCAACGCCTCGCAGTCCGGCTCGGGGGACGACCAGTCGGCCGCCCCCAGAAAGATGAGCGCAGCATCCGCATCCGAGATCCTCCAGGAGCTGGGCAAGCAGCTCGGCGATTCCTACGGAGGGGCGTATTACGACGCCGGAAAGCAGCAGCTCGTCGTCAACGTCGTCGGCAACAAGAACAACGTGAAGGTGCAGGTCCGCCGGGCCGGCGCGGTGCCCCGGAGCGTGCAGAACAGCTCGGACGCGCTGAAGTCGGCCACGGAATCGCTGTCGCGGAAGGCAGCTGTCCCCGGCACGGCGTGGGCCGTCGACCCGCGGACGAACCAGGTCGTGGTCACGGCGGACCGCACGGTCACCGGCGGGCGGTGGGACAGACTCGAGTCGGCGGTCGAGGCACTCGGCGACGGGGTGGCCCGCATCCAGAAGTCCGCGGGGGAGTTCAAGCCCTTCATCGAGGGCGGCGACGCCATCTTCGGCGGCGGCTCGCGCTGCTCGCTCGGCTTCAACGTCACGACGCAGGACGGGCAGCCCGGTTTCCTCACCGCGGGCCACTGCGGCGTCGCGGCCGAGCAGTGGTCGGAGGACCCCGGCGGCGCGCCCATCGGCACGGTCCAGGAGGCCGTCTTCCCCGGCGAGGGCGACTTCGCGCTCGTCACGTACGACGACCCGGCCACGGAGGCCCCGAGCGCCGTCGACGTGGGCGGCGGACAGCTGCTGGAGATCCAGCAGGCGGCCGACGCGGCCGTCGGCCAGGAGGTCTTCCGCATGGGCAGCACCACCGGACTGCACGACGGCCAGGTCACCGGCCTCAACGCCACCGTGAACTACCCGGAGGGCACGGTCACGGGGCTCATCCAGACCAACGTCTGCGCCGAGCCGGGCGACAGCGGCGGCGCCCTGTTCACCAGGAACGGGGACGCGGTCGGCCTCACCTCGGGCGGCAGCGGCGACTGCACCTCGGGCGGCGAGACGTTCTTCCAGCCGGTGACGACCGCACTGGAGGCGGTCGGCGCCCAGATCGGCTGAAACCGCTGACGACAAGGCGACGGGCGGGCCGCCGCCCACGTCCCCATGAAGTGACGAGCCAACAGCTCTCATGAGCGCGGATGGGCGGGACACCTCGGTGCCCCGCCCATCCTCTTGTTCGGACCCGGATCAGCCTCGTGGTCGCGCTGGGGGCGGAGAGCCCGGGGCAGGTATGCGTGCACGATGCTGAGACTTCTGCGAGGCGCCGAATGCGGACCCATGTCAGCCGCGGTCACGCCGGATCAGCGAGTCGTAAGCCCCGAACTCCGGAATTCGCTCCCAGTTCAGAGACGTCAACCCCTTCCGGCTCTCCCCGGGTAACGCCTGCCAAGCGAGCAAGGAGCGTTTCTACAGGTCAAGTGCCTTCCAGTAGCCGCTTCCTGCACGCCGCCACATCGAAGTCACCCTTGGGATACTGCGGATCCAGCTCCTCCAGATGCTCCAGCAGCAGCGTGCTGACCGCCCAGTTCCGGTACCACTTGCGGTCGGCCGGTACGACGTACCAGGGCGCCTCGGCCGTCGAGCAGCGCCGCAGCGCCAGCTCGTACGCCTTCTGGTACGCGGGCCACAGGGCGTGGTCCTCGATGTCGCTCTCGTTGAACTTCCAGTGCTTGTCCGGGTTGTCGAGCCGTGCCAGCAGACGCCCGCGCTGCTCCTCGTGCGAGATGTGCAGAAAGACCTTGACCACGGTCACGTCGTCCTCGGCGAGGGAGCGCTCGAACCGGTTGATCTGGCCGTAACGGCGGCGGAGCCGTTCGTGCGGCACAAGCTCGCGCACCCGGGCGATGAGCACGTCCTCGTAGTGCGAGCGGTCGAAGATGCCGATCTCGCCGGAGCGCGGCAGCTCCCGCATGATCCGCCAGAGGAAGTGATGGTCCTGTTCCTCGGGGGTCGGCGCCTTGAAGGCCCTGATCCGGCAGCCGGCCGGGTTGAAGAACCCGATCACGTGCTTGACCGTGCCGCCCTTGCCGCTCGTGTCCATGCCCTGGAGCACCAGCAGCAGCCGGCGGCGGTCGCCGGCCGCGCTCGCCGCGTACAGCCGCTCCTGCAGGCCGGCGAGGCGCTCGCCGATGGCGGCCGTCGCGGCGAGGCCCGCGGCCTTGTCGTCGGGGCCGCCCGGGGTGGCTCTTGCGTCGTACGAGGCCAGGTCGATCTTTTCGCCCGGCGGCACGCGGAGCAGGTCACGCAGCGGACCGGGCTGCTCGTCCTGCTTCCGGCCGCTCTTCGACCCGCTCCCCGTCCCGCTCTTCGACCCGTTGTTCCCTGTCCCGTTCCTCGTCACCGCGCGCCCCTTCCCGTACCGGACCGATGCCCCGATCCTCCGCCGGAACGGGTGCCCCCGCGAGCAATGTGTGGTGGTAGCGCGCCCGCGACGACCGTGACGTGCCGGCCGGGCTTAGTGCGAGCACGTCATCGCTGGGCATGCGAAACCACCTCCGTCTCCAGCCGTGCACACCCCGTGCCGACGACAGGCCCGCTCACCCGACAGCTGCACCGCCGCTTGACACAGACAGGTGCCGATGACCGTACGGTCCCGCCGAGAGCGACTCGGCGGGACCGTACGTCGGACAGCATCGTCATCCACGTGGGGCGGGCGCCCGGTGCGGCACGGGCTTGAAGAGCGCCTGGTGCGACACCGGCGTAGAAAGGGAAGGGGACGCCGGTACAACTCAGGGAGTGACCAGCCATGCAGATCGTTGTGGACCTCACACGCTGCCAGGGCTATGCGCAGTGCGTCTTCCTCGCGCCGGAGGTGTTCGAACTGCACGGTGAAGAGGGGTTGCTGTACGCCACGGCCGTCCCGGACGACCAGGTCGACCGCGTGCGCCAGGCTGCGGCGGCGTGCCCGGTCCAGGCCATCCTCGTCGGCGCGGAGGTGAGCGCCGGTGCCCGGTGATCTGCGGGACGGCAGCATCGTCATCGTCGGCGCGTCGCTGGCCGGGTTGAGGGCCGCGGAGACGCTGCGCGAGGAGGGTTTCACCGGCTCATTGACCGTGGTGGGGGATGAGCCCTGTCCGCCTTACGACCGCCCACCGCTGTCCAAGCAGGTGCTGCTCGGCAAGGCGCCGGCGGACACCACGGCGCTGCCGATGCGCCGGGACCCGGACGCCGACTGGCGGCTGGGAGTAGCCGCCACCGGCCTGGACCCTTTGGAGAAACGGGTGATGCTGGCCGACGGCGAGTCGCTGCCGTACGACCGGCTGCTGATCGCCACCGGGACCCGGGCGCGCCCCTGGCCCAACCCGGAGGAGGCCTCCCTGGACGGGGTGTTCACCCTGCGTACCCGCGACGAGGCCGGGGGGCTGGCCGAGCGGCTGGCCGCCGGGCCGGAGCGGGTGCTGGTGATCGGCGCCGGCTTCACCGGCTCGGAGATCGCCTCGGCCTGCCGGGAGCGGGGCATCGAGGTCACGGTCGCAGAACGCGGCCCCGCGCCCCTGGTGGGCGCGCTCGGCGGCACCCTGTCGAAACTTGCGGCCGTCATGCATCGCAACCACGGCGTGGATCTGCGCTGCGGGGTGACGGTCACCGCCCTGCGCGGTGACGGGAACGGCCGGTTCACCGGGGCGGACCTGTCCGACGGCAGCCGTGTCGACGCGGACGTGTGCGTAGTGGCGTTGGGAGCGGTCCGCAACGTCGAGTGGCTGGCGGAGTCCGGGCTGGCGGCGGGCCCGCGCGGGATCGCCTGCGACGCCGGATGCCGGGCCTTCGACATGTACGGGATCGTCACCGACGACGTCTTCGCGGCCGGTGATGTCTCCCGGTTCCCGCACCCGCTGTTCGGGTACCAGATGCTCTCCCTGGAGCACTGGGGCAACGCGGTCGAGCAGGCCGAGGTGGCGGCCCACAACATGGTCTGTCCGGGGCCCCTGCGGCGCCCGCACCTCGCCATCCCGACGTTCTGGTCGACCCAGTTCGGGCTCAACATCAAGTCGGTGGGCGTGCCCACCTACTCCGACCATGTGGTCATCGCCCAAGGCTCTCTGGAGGCGCGCCGTCTGGCCATGGTCTACGGCTACCAGGGACGGGTCACCGCCGCGGTCACCGTCGACATGGCCAAGTCGCTCGACTACTACAAGCACCTGATCGAGACGGCTGCTCCGTTCCCGCCCCCGCCCGGTGCGGCGGACCGTGCGATCGCGGCCGACATCACGATTCCGTCCGACGTGCCGGACCCGAGCGGGCTGTCACACGGCCCCACCGTGGCACTCACCGGCCATCTGCCCGACCGCCGACTGACGGTGGTGCAGCCCACCCGCTGACCCACGTCCCGCCCAACCACGAGGAGCCACGATGGCCTCCGAGACCTTGCTGGCACGGATCACCGACTACGCGAATCGCCCCAACCCCTACCCGCTGTACGCGGAACTCCGCGAGGCCGGTCCCGTGGTGCGGCAGGCAGACGGCAGCTATCTGATCGGCACCTACTACGAGATCGCCGCTCTGCTCCACGACCCCCGGATGAGTGCCGATCCGCGCAGCCGCACCACCTCGTCACCGTCCGAGGAGATGCCGAACCCGCCGTTCCTGCGGCTCGACGACCCCGAGCACCACAGGCTGCGCACCCTGACCATGCGGCCCTTCGGCCCGCCGCACAGCCCCGGCCGGGTCGACGCCATGCGCGGCGAGATCACCCGCATCACCGAGGAACTGATCGAGACGCTCCGGGACCGCAAGCAGATCGACGTCGTCGACGACTTCGCCTACCCCCTGCCCATCACAGTCATCTGCCGGCTGATGGGCGTCCCGCGCGAGGACGAGTCACTGTTCCAGGGATGGACCGATGCACTCGTCGCGTCCGCCGACATCGGGCCCGACGAAGACACCACCGAACGGGACAAGGCGGGCAACCAGGCCCGGCAGGAGATGGGCCGGTACCTGGTCAACCTCGCCGAACAGCGCCGCGACCGGCCCACCGGCGACATGCTCTCCGACTTCATCAACGAACCGGACCCCGCCCTGCGGCTCACCATCGAGGAACTGGCGGAGACCACCATCCTGTTGTTCATCGCCGGACACGAGACCACGGTCAATCTGATCGCCAACGGCGTCCTCACACTGCTGCGCCAGCCCGACCAGCTGGACCGGCTGCGCCGCGAACCCGGCCTGCTGCCGGGCGCGGTGGAGGAACTTCTGCGCTACGAACCCCCGGTCCACATGCGGGAGCGCGTCCCCCTCGACGACCTGGACATCGCGGGCGCCACGATCCCCAAGGGCACGTCCGTCGTACTCGCGCTGGCATCGGGCAGCCGCGACCCCAAGCGGTTCCACGAGCCCGACCGTTTCGACCCCACCCGCCCGGACAACCAGCACTTCGGCTTCGGCAGCGGTATCCACCTGTGCTACGGCGCACCACTCGCCCGCATCGAAGCCGAGGCCGCGCTCGGCGCGCTGATCCCGCACCTGAGCACGGCGCGCCTGGTCCAGGACCCGCCCCCCTACCGGCAGAACGCCATGCTCCGCGGCCCCCGCCACCTGCCCATCCAACTATGACTCGGCCACGTGGTGGCACACGGCAGCAGGCAAGAGTGGCGGTCTGCCCCGAATCCCGCTCGTCGGACCCCGGCACTCGGGCTGCCTCCTGATGCGGTGTGGCGTCAAGGCGTCCGCCAACTGGTGGACCTGTGGCGGGCACCTCCGGTCTTCCCATGCAGGTGATCTTTTGCTGGGGGGGCCACCGCGTTACGCGCGTGTACCGGCGTACGCCGGTTTACCCGGTACACCTGGACGTCCGGACATTGACGTCGCGTCAGCAGGCCGGCCGCGCACGCGGCGGGAGGCAACTCCCCGCCGGGCGGACGGAGATGGACGGAGATGTGGCCCGCATGCGTGCAGCATGCGGGCCACCGTGTCCCGACCGGGCCCGGGGTTACGCCAGCTTGGCGGTCAGTGTGATCGTCGTACCCGTGAGCGCCTGGCTGACCGGGCAGTTCTTCTTGGCGTCCTCGGCGGCCGCCTGGAAGGCCTCCTGGTCGAGGCCGGGAACCTGGCCCTCGACGGTCAGGTGGATGCCGGTGATGCCCTCACCCGGCTGGAAGGTGACATCGGCCTTGGTCTCGAGCCGCGTGGGCGGGGTGCCGGCACCGGTGAGGCCGTGGGAGAGGGCCATGGAGAAGCAGCTGGAGTGGGCGCCGGCGATCAGCTCCTCGGGGCTGGTCTTGCCGTTCGCCTGCTCGGCGCGGGACGGCCAGGAGACGGGCTGGCTCGGGATTCCGGAGGAGTCGAAGGTGACGACGCCCGAGCCCTTGAGCAGCTCGCCTTCCCAGACGGTGTGCGCCGTACGCGTGGTGGCCATGATGGATCCCTTCCCAATGAACAGTGAATCGGTCCCAATCGGCCCCAACCTACTGGTCCACGAGGTCCTTCGCGTCCCGGGCGAGCGCAGTCAGCCGCGAGATGGCCCGGAAGTACTTCTTCCGGTACCCACCCTTCAACATCTCTTCACTGAACAGCTGGTCGAAGGGGAGGCCCGAGGCGAGCACCGGGACCTCACGGTCGTACAGCCGGTCGGCGAGGACGACCAGCCGCAGCGCCGTCGACTGGTCCGGCACCGGCTGCACATCGGTGAGACAGACGGCGCGCAGACCGTCGGTCATCGCCCCGTAACGGCTCGGGTGGACCCGCGCGAGGTGCTCCAGGAGCTGGGGAAAGGCGTCGAGCGACGCGCCCTCGGTGGCGTACGCGGCCTTCGCGACCTGCTCGTCCGCGTACGGCGGTGGGGCCTCGGGCAGCCCGCGGTGGCGGTAGTCCTCACCGTCGATGCGCAGGGGCCGGAAGTGCGCCGACAGGCCCTGGATCTCGCGGAGGAAGTCGACCGCCGCGAACCGGCCCTCGCCGAGCTTTCCGGGCAGCGTGTTGGACGTGGCCGCCAGCGCCACGCCCGCGTCGACGAGCTTGCCGAGCAGCGTCGACACCAGAACGGTGTCGCCCGGGTCGTCGAGCTCGAACTCGTCGATGCACAGGAGCCGGTGTCCGCTCAGCGTCTTCACCGTCTGCTGGAAGCCGAGCGCGCCGACCAGGTTCGTCAGCTCCACGAAGGTGCCGAACGCCTTGAGGGCCGGCTCGGCGGGCGTCGCGTGCCAGAGCGAGGCGAGCAGATGGGTCTTGCCGACGCCGTAGCCGCCGTCCAGATAGATCCCGCGCGGCGCGGCCGGAGCCGCGGGCTTCTTCGCGAACCAGCGGCGCCTGCCGCTCCCGGTGGCGTGCGCGCCGCCCAGGCCCGCGGCGAAGGTGCTCAGCACCGAGACCGCCTCGGTCTGGCTGGGCTGCTTCGGGTCCGGGACGTACGTGTCGAAGCGGACGGAGTCGAAGCGCGGCGGCGGCACCATCTCGGCGACCAGGCGGTCGGCGGGGACACGGGGCTCGCGGGCGCACAGGGACAGAGGGACCGCTTCGGTTATGGGACTGGTCGACACAGTCCCCAACTCTACGGGCCGTGCCAGACTGCACGGTATGCGACGCCTGTTCCCTGTGACCGACCCGACAGCCGACACCCATGATCGCGAGTGGGGGCTGGACGAGCTGGCCGACGCCTACGCCTATCCCGCAGGGGACGGGGTGTGGCTGCGCGCCAACATGGTCTCGTCCCTGGACGGGGCGGCCCAGCACGAGGGCCGTTCACAGCCGCTCTCCTCCGACATGGACATGCGGATCTTCGGCACTCTGCGGGGGCTGGCCGACGCGGTGGTCGTCGGGGCGGAGACGGTACGCCAGGAGGGCTACCGCCCCGCCCGGGCGCGGGACGCCTTCGCGGAGCGCCGGGCGGCCGCCGGGCAGGGCCCCGCCCCGGCCATCGCCGTGGTGAGCGCGAGTCTCGACCTGGACTTCACCCTCCCGCTCTTCACCTCCCCGCTCGTGCCGACCCTGGTCCTGACCGGCGCCGCGGCAGCCCCGGACCGGGTGGCCGCGGCCGAGAAGGCGGGCGCGGAGGTGGTGATCGCGGGCGACGGGGTGGGCGTCGATCCGGCCCGCGCCGTACGGGCCCTGGCGGACCGGGGCCTGCGGCGGCTGCTCACCGAGGGCGGGCCGAGGCTGCTCGGCCAGTTCATCGCGGCCGGCGTACTGGACGAGCTGTGCCTGACCGTGTCGCCGACCCTCACCGCGGGGGACGCGCAGCGGATCGCGGGGGGCCCGTCGAGGGCGGTTCCCGAGCGCTTCGCGCTGGCATCGCTGCTGGAAGAGGCCGGGTTCCTGTTCACCCGCTACCGTCGGACCTGACGGATTCCCCGGATCCGACAATCCGTGGAATTTGTCGTTCCGGTTTGCTTCCGGCGGGCACTATTACTCTCGGACCCCGTGCGAGCACGGGGAAGGATGGTTTCCGCAGAAGGGCTCCTGACGTGTTCACAAGCGTATTGATGATCGAGAAGCCCCTCACGTCCATCGACGTGGAATTCGTCACGACCCTGCACGGCGACGAGCCGATCTCGTTCATCGTGCTCATGCAGCCGCGCGGGGACCAGGCGGATCTCCTGCTGCGCGCCATCGACGACGTCGCCATGGGGGAGCTGAAGGAAGCCGTCCGCGAGGGCGAGGAGCCCGCGGGCGAGGACGCCAGGAAGCCCGCGGAGCGCGCCCTGGAGCACTCGCTGGCCGTACTGCGGGCGACCGGGGCGGAGGCCGTCGGCCAGGTCGTCGAGGACCACCCGCTCGACAAGATGAAGTCCGTCGTCGAGGAGTCGGGCGCCGACGAGGTCATCGTGCTCACCGCGCCCCACTACGTGGAGGAGTTCTTCCACCGCGACTGGGCCTCCCGGGCCCGGCACAAGGTCGGCGTACCGGTGCTCAAGCTCTTCGCGCACAGCGAGTGAGCGCGTAGGCGTACCGGAGCATCTCCGGCACGACCCGGCACGGCGTGGGGCACGACCCCTCCGGGATCCACCGAGCCGTGAGCAAGGAATTAGGCTGGGGGCTTCGTACGAGCACGACGTCGCATCACGCCCCTCGCACCCTGGGAGACACAGACATGGCATCCGGCATCCCCCACGCCATGGAACGGCCGCACTTCATCGGCATCGGCGGCGCCGGAATGTCCGGGATCGCGAAGATCCTCGCCCAGCGGGGCGCCAAGGTCGCGGGCAGCGATTCCAAGGAGTCCGCCACCGCCGAGGCGCTGCGAGCGCTCGGTGTGACCGTTCACATCGGACACGCCACCGAGCACCTCGCGGACGACGCCTCCTGCGTCGTCGTCTCCAGCGCGATCCGCGCCGACAACCCCGAGCTGGCCCGCGCCGCCGAGCTGGGCGTGCCCGTCGTGCACCGCTCCGACGCGCTCGCGGCGCTGATGCGGAGCGCACGCACGATCGCCGTCGCCGGCACGCACGGCAAGACCACGACGACGTCGATGCTCGCCGTCGCCCTGACCGAGCTCGGCCTCGACCCCTCGTACGCGATCGGCGGCGACCTCGCCGGACCGGGGACGAACGCCCGCCACGGCGAGGGCGAGATCTTCGTCGCCGAGGCCGACGAGAGCGACCGCAGCTTCCAGAAGTACGACCCGGACGTGGCGATCGTCCTCAACGTCGAACTCGACCACCACGCCAACTACGCGTCGATGGACGAGATCTACGAGTCGTTCCAGGCCTTCGTCGCCAAGATCCCGGCGGGCGGCACGCTGGTCGTCGGCGAGCACGCGGGCGCCCGGGAGCTGGCGTCCCGCGTCGGTGCCCGCGAGGACCTGACCGTGGTCCGTGTCGGCGAGTCCGCGGACTCCGACGTCCGGATCCTCGGGATCACCCCGAACGGCATGACCAGCGAGGTCACCGTCGCCCTTCCGGACGACAGCGAGCTCACCTTCACCGTCTCGGTCCCCGGCCGCCACTACGCCCACAACGCCGCCGCCGCCCTCGCCGCCGGCGTCCGCATGGGCATCGACCCGGCCGACCTGGCCCGCGCCCTCACCGCGTACACCGGCGTCGGCCGCCGCCTCCAGCTCAAGGGCGAGGCGAAGGGCGTCCAGGTCATCGACTCGTACGCGCACCACCCCACCGAGATGACCGCCGACCTGGAGGCCATGCGAGCCGCGGCGGGCGACCGGCGCCTGCTGGTCGTCTTCCAGCCCCACCTCTTCTCCCGCACCCAGGAGCTCGGCACCGAGATGGGTCAGGCCCTCGCCCTCGCCGACTCCTCCGTGGTCCTCGACATCTACCCGGCCCGCGAGGACCCGATCCCGGGCGTCACCAGCGCACTCATCACCGACGCGGCCACCGCGGCGGGGGCCCGGGTTACCCCGGTCCACGACAAGGCGACCGTCCCGGACGTGATCGCGGGAATGGCCGCACCCGGTGATCTCGTTCTCACCATGGGCGCGGGCGACGTGACGGATCTCGGACCGGAGATCCTGGCCCGCCTCGCCGACTGAGGGAGAGCGAGCATGGCGTACGACGTCGACAAGCCGGACGAGCAGTGGCGCGCGGAGCTGACCCCCGCGGAGTACCAGGTCCTGCGTCAGGCCGGCACCGAGCCCGCCTTCCGCGGTGAGTACACGGACACCAGGACAAAGGGCGTCTACTCCTGCCGGGCCTGCGGCGCCGAGCTCTTCACCTCGAACGAGAAGTTCGAGTCCCACTGCGGCTGGCCGTCCTTCTACGACCCGAAGGACACGGACGCGGTGGAGCTGATCGAGGACCGCTCCCACGGCATGGTCCGCACGGAGGTGCGGTGCGCCAGGTGCGGCTCGCACCTCGGGCACGTCTTCGAGGGCGAGGGCTACGCGACCCCGACGGACCAGCGGTACTGCATCAACTCGATCTCGCTGCGGCTGACGCCGGACGAGGGCTGAAGCGGCAGCCCGCTCCGATCGGGAGGTGCCGGGGCTGGCAGTGGGCTTGGGTCCTCAATGGGAGCCGTATTTCAAGGCCGGTCATGCCGTACCCGGCGTACAGCCCGACTCGTCTGTCATGGTGGCCCTGACCAGGGAAGACATCCTGGCCAGGGCCACCATGCATCCCGACGCCGACATCATCGCCTCCTGCAAGCAGCGGATGGCGGCCTTCGGGAAGCGACGGAGTCCCGGGATTCCCGCGGATCGGTGACCCGCAGTGACGCGACAAGCTCGGACGCCCTGTGGCCGTCACCTTGCCCGACTACACGCCGCCGGGCGGCTCGAAGATCACCGCCGTCTCGCGGACTGAGTACGACGCACTCGGCCGGATGACCGCTGCCACTGATCCGCTGGGCCGCACGAGCCGCTTCGTCTATGACCAGT
The DNA here is from genome assembly GCF_053597075.1 of Streptomyces sp. NPDC001514. Taxonomy (NCBI): domain Bacteria; kingdom Bacillati; phylum Actinomycetota; class Actinomycetes; order Kitasatosporales; family Streptomycetaceae; genus Streptomyces; species Streptomyces sp. NPDC001514. The sequence continues at coordinate 166,651 of NZ_JBSFHO010000011.1, read as the reverse complement.
TCGGCAACCTTGTGCAGCAGACCGTCCCTGTGGCCGGCGGTACGCCCAGCCTCGAAGGGCCCAGGGGACGCTACGTGGGCGTCGACGTCAACCTCATTTACGCTGCCGGCCAGGGCTGGAAGAACCTGGGCACCGCGATCGACAGTCGCACCGGTGCCGACGTTCCCCTGCCGGGGCAGCCGTGAGCCCGGCCCTCCCCCCAGTACCCGAAGGGAACCCCGCATGCCCCACCCCGCTGTCGCCCGCCTGCGCGAGCTGCTCCCGCCGCCCGTCTCTGGCGGCGACGCGGTGGATTGGGAAGAGATCGAGCGGACGACGCGCCTAGCGTTCCCGGCCGACTATCGCGAGTTCGTGGAGTCGTACGGCGGCGGCGAGATCGACGAGTACCTGTCCGTCGGCACGCCGCCGGTCTCCGGCTCGGCGTACGGGGATCTCCTGGACAGAGTCGATCCCTCCCTCTCGGACCGGGACCGTGAAGAGTTGGGTGCCCTCTTGCCGGGAGGCGCGCTGCCGCCACTGCTGCCCTTCGCGGACTCGGCGAGCAGCGATGTTGCGTTCTGGCTGCGCGAGGGCGCTCCCGACGACTGGCGGGTGGCCGTCTTTCGGAGGCAGGCGCCATACGGGATGAACCGCTGGACCGTGTTCGACGGTGGTATGGCGTCGTTCTGCGTGGCGGTTCTGACCGGCGAGGTGAACCCGTTCAGCGAACGGCTCTCGGCGGGGGACCGGCATGAGTTCATGAGCTGGCGCGGGGTGTAGGGCCCTGGCCGGTAAAGGCGGATCACGCCGATGACGCGCTCGCTCATCTCACCATCCCTGGTGTTGTGGCTGTGGCCGTGGAATGTGCTTCCACGAAGCAAGGATGGCCGTCCTTCTACGACCCGAAGGACACGGACGCGGTGGAGCTGATCGAGGACCGGTCCCACGGCATGGTCCGCACGGAGGTGCGGTGCGCCAGGTGCGGCTCGCATCTCGGGCACGTCTTTGAGGGCGAGGGGTACGCGACCCCGACGGACCAGCGGTACTGCATCAACTCGATCTCGCTGCGGCTGACGCCGGACGAGGGCTGAGACAGGGTAGGGCCCGGAAGCGAACGGCTTCCGGGCCCTTCCGTATGTCGTACGGCGCGGCTCAGGAGGCCGGAGCCGATGCGCCGGGCTGGACGCCGGCGTCCGTGCCGTCGTGGGTCGCGTCCGGCTCGACGCCCATGGTGATCGTGCCGACGACACCCCGGTCGATGTGCCCCTTGCGGTACTTCAGTTTCAGCAGACCGCCCGTGACCCCGCTCTGGTCGTAGATGGTGTCGTCCTGGAGCTTCGTGCGCTCGGTCGTGCTGGTGCTGTACGGGGCGACCTCGGCGGAGGCCAGGACCGACTCCTCGTCGAAGAAGAACTGGCCGGTGTGGCAGGTGTGGCCGCCCTCGTAGCCGGAGTCCGTGAGCGTGCCGCCCACGTGCACCTTGGTGTGGATGTGCACGGTACGGCCGCGGTACCAGCCGGGGAAGATCGTCCGGACCTCGACGAAGCCGCCGCGGTCGGTGAGCTGGGTGCCGCGCAGGTAGCGCTTGTCGTCGGTGGGCTCCTCATGCCCGCCTCCGCCTCCGCCACCGCCGGGGCCTCCGGACGGGGGCGCGCCGGTAGGCGCACCGGTCGGTGCGCCGGTGGGGGGTTCGCCGGTCGGCGTGCCCTCGGGAGGTGTGCCGCCGCCACCGCCGCCACCCGTACTGAGGCTCTCGTAACCCGAGTAGATGCCCAGCGCATCGCAATGCCAGATGTCAACGGCGGCATTGCGCAGTGGCTTGCAGGTCTCGGCGTCGATCACCTTGAGCCGCAGGGTGAGCGGGATGCCCTCCTTGCCCTCGGTGATGTCCTTGCGGATCTTGTCCGCGTCGATGTAGTACGGGCCCTCGGTCGTCTCCGACGTGAGCTTGTAGCACGCCTCACCGGTGGCTTCGGCGCCCTTGCTTTCCTCTCCTGCGGACGCCGTCGTCACGGCCACAGCGCCGATTCCGGCTGCCGCGACTGCTGCCCCGCCCGCCAGGAGTACCCGGCGCCGCGACATGGTTCGCTTGTGAGCCGGTCCCGGTCCCTGTCCCTGTCCCTGTGTTTCTGTCATGTGCAGGGACGTTAGGCAGCGGAGCTGAGAGGGGCGTGGGCGCGAGCTGTGAGTTCCTGTGAGCCCAGCCCGCGCCAGGGCCCGAGGCGGCGCCGGGCTTCGCTAGCAGAATGCTGGCAATGCGACTAGTCTTGTTGCATGGCCACTCTCTATGTGCGGGACTTGTCCGAGGAAGCGCTCACCGAGCTGAAGATAAGGGCTGCTCGTAACCGGCAGTCCCTGCAGGCGTACGCGCGGACCTTGCTGGAGCAGGAAGCGGCCACCCCGGCGCTTGAGGACGTCATCGCGCGCATCCGCGCCCGGGTGACCGCTCGTCTCTCCACGGATGACGTGCTGCGGGACGTCGACGAGGGAAGGCGCCACGAGTGATCGTCATGGACGCGGGCGCGCTGGTGATGCTGCTCGCAGACGCCGGACCCGTGGGGGAGGCGGTACGGGACCGAGTGGTGGGCGAGCGGTTGCTCGCCCCTCACCTCGTCGATGTCGAGGTGGCCTCCGTGCTCCTCGGTCGGCATCGCGCGGGCAAACTGACCGATGCGGAACTGGACGACGCGTTGTCCGCATTCGCGGCTCTGCCGATCCGGCGGCAGGAGCATCTGCCCTTCCTGCCACGTGTGCGTGAACTCCGCACCAATCTGACCGCCTACGACGCCACTTACGTCGCTCTGGCAGAAGGCTTCGGAGTCCCACTTGTGACCAGCGACGGGCGGATCAAGGACGGAGTCCGGGCCGCGCGGGCGAAGTGTGTGGTCGAGGTTTTCAACGAGAAGACCGTCTGAGCCGAGCGCTCGAGCGCCGAGAGCGGGCCCGGGGCGCCCGGCTACGCGGGCAGGACCGCCTGGATGCCGGAGAGGGTGAAGACCCGCTCGTCCTCGCGCAGATGGCAGTACGCGTAGAGGTGGGGCGGGTCGAAGTCCATGCCGCTCACCGTACGGACGGTGCGGCTGCCCGAGGCTGCGATGTACTCGATCGTGATGGGTTCGCCCTCGTGGATGGCGTGGGCGAGCTGCCGGATGTCCGTGAGGGTGAGTGCCTTTGCGCAGCCCGCCAGGATTTCCTCGGTGTCGCTGCCGAAGGGGATGCCGCGGCCCGGGTCGGGGTGCGGTTCGCGGTCCGGGGCCAGGAGCAGGCGGTCGGGGAGGTCGGAGGCCGGGGCGAAGGGGTGGGTGGCCTTTCGCGGGCGGGGGAGGGGGTGCGTGGCGCGGAGCTGCTGGGGGCGTTCGATGCGGACCGAGCCGTCGTCCGCCTCGGCCACGGGTGCGTATCCCTCTTTGCGCAGGGCGTCGAGGGCCTTGGGCAGCGGGGTGCGGCAGAGCAGCACGGTGGGGGCCAGTGCGCGCAGGCCCAGGGGCGCGAGCCCCCGGTGGACGGCGATCTCGGCGAGCAACGCCGCGTCGTCACTGTGGATCACACATGCCGCGGGTGCGAGACGGAGCTGCCCGTGCCGGCGTGCGGTGTCGGCGATCAGGTACGTGAGGGCCTGGGGCAGCGGGCCGTCCGAGGCGTCCGCGAGGTCCGCCTCGATGTCGGCCGGTGTGCGGCCCGCGTCCAGCGCGCGGCGCAGCGACGACGGGCCGAAGCGCCAGACGGAGGCCGTGCCGTGGGCCTCCCGGTCGGCGAGCGAGTCCAGGAGCGCGGCGAGCCGGGCCGTGGGGGTGCCGGTCACCACCGCGGTGAGGTCGGCCCCCATGCGGACCTTCCCGGAGGCGCCCGGCAGCAGATCCGCGGCACGCCGGTCCAGCAGCGCGAGGTCGTCGTCCAGCAGTGCTGTCCCGAACGGCGACAGGGCGCCGCGGGCGAGGACGCCCAGCAGCCCGGCCTCGTGGATCAGTGCGGCGAACGGTGTGCTGTCCTGCGGAAGTTCATGGGCGAACGGCCGGTACCAGGCCACGAGCGCGCCCAGGGAAGCCGTATTCCGTACGCCATGTGAGCCGGGAAGGCCGGCCGCGGCGGTCAGCAGTCCCTGACGGGCGACCAGACAGCCGGAACAGGGTGCCTTCCGCGCCACGGCGGGAAGGGCCTTGCCCTCGTCGTTCCGTGCAGCGGAGGGCGTGGAGCCGAGCGGCCACCAGGCCCGGAGCAGTTCGCCGTACCGGTGGGCGGGTTCCTGTACCGCCCAGTCGTCGTAGGCATCGGTGACGAGCAGGTTCCGGTCCTCGTACGCCAGCAGCCCGGCCGCGTACGCACACTCCAGCACCAGCCGCACCACCGGCTCCTCGGCCTGAACCGCCTTGCCGATACGGCCGAGTTCACGCGCCCCGATCCCGCCGGACTTCAACGCGGCCGCAGGCCGGGCCGCGCACTCGGCGAGCACCGCTGCGGCCTGCCCGGCGAAGGCGGTGGCCGCTGCGGTGGCCTCGCGCTCCACCTCGGCCGTGGTGAGCGCCACGAGCGGAGGGTCGGAGGGCACCGGGTCGAAGGGTGCGTGCCAGTCGGGGCCCCGGAGCGCCCGCGTGACCTCGGCGGGCACCCTCGCGGGCTCCGGTGGCCAGTCCAGGCCCACGAGCAACGCCCGCTCCAGCAGCCAGCGTTCGGCGACGTCGTCCGACGTGCGGGAGGAGCTGTACATGATGAGAGGCTGATCCGGGGCCGAGCCTCGTTCCAGCAGCTCGCGGGCGCCCGGCGGTGCGGAGTCGATCAGCGCCCGCAGTCTGTCCGCATCGGCATGGTGATCCAGTACGGCGTCGATGCGCTGCTGCTTCGTTGTGCCCGGTGCCAGGCCGAGAGCCCTCGCGATCCCGCGGAGGTCCTCGGACGACAGGGCGGGCAGCAGTTCGTCGAGCCCGGGACCGAGGCCGAGGGGCGCTTCCCAGGCCCGGCGCAGAGCGGGCGCCATGTGCAGCTCACCGGTGGGTCCAGGCCAGACCAGCGCGTGATCGGCGAGGGCGCGGAGAACGGGCTCGAGTTCGCCCGCGTCCGTGTCGAGCAGGCGGTCCAGCTCGGTACGGGCGACGGGGGCGGGCAGGGCCGCGAGCGCCTGGGCGACCTGCAGGCAGGGCAGCGGCAGCCGGGCCAGGGCCTGTACGACCGAGCCCGGCCGCTGCAACCGATCGGCCAGCTCACCGAGGGTGCGCGGCTCCGGCGCCCGCGTACTGTCGGGTCGTGCGTCCAGCACACGGCGCAGCCCGTCGGTGTCGAGGGTGCGGAGCCAACGCATCAGCGTCGAGCCACGAGAACTACCGATGGGAATCACCTGTGGTGCGGTGGTGGCGTACGGGGTCAGTCCTGGGTCGCGTAGGCGACGAAGCCGATCCACGCGGCGGAGGAGAGGGCGAGCTGGGGGCCTTGCTCGTCCTTGGAGTCGCGGACGTGGACGTTGGTGGGGGAGAGGGCGACCTCGACGCAGGCGTCCCCGTCGGAGCCGCTGTAGCTGCTTTTGAACCAGGCCAGCTCGGTGGTGGTGCTCATAGCGCTCCTCGCATTCGCCTCAGCAGGCTCCGGGAGTCCTCCAGGGAGAGAGCCTGTGAGCGCAGTTTTGCATACCGCTGGAGCATGATGCTGACCTCCTTGGGCTCGGAGATCAGCGTCCCGCCGCGTTGACCCTCGGCGTAGCCGAACCACTTGTTGTCTGGCGTCTCCAGCGTCATCAGAGGCCCGTCGAAACCTGCATGTTCGGGCTGCCGCAGAGGCATGAGCTGGAACTCCACGTTGAATTGGCCCGATCGTTCCAGCAGGTGGTCGATCAGCTCTCGCGTCACGTCCACACCGCCCGTGCACCGCTCGATCAGTGCCTGTTCGACGATGAAGCTGAACGCGATCGGCGGCCGCCGCCGGAAGAGCTCCTGACGCTCGAGCCGAGCTGCGACTTGGCGGTTCACCTGCTCCTCGTCCTTGACGGGCGGAACGCTGGCGGTGACCGCCCGGGCGTATGCCTCGGTCTGCAACAGTCCTGGCACGACCCGGCATTCGTAGGTACACAAACTGATCGCCGTCGCCTCCAGCCTCGCCCAGCGCCGGAACCACGCCGCCAGCCCCGGCTGCCGCGACAGATGCAGCGCCGCCTTTCGCAGCGCCCCCGTGTTGCCCAGGGCGGCCTCCGCGAGCTCCACGAACTCGTCGTCCGGCATGCGGCGCCCCAGTTCGACCGACGCCACCGTGTGCTTGGAGAACCGCACCATCGGCGCGAACTGCTCCCGGCTGAGCCCAGCGTGCTCGCGCAGCGCCTGAACCACCGCGCCGAACGTCCTCAGACTGTCCGAGGATTCCGGCTCCACACCGTCCGTCATGTCGGCCACCTTCCGCACTCCTGCCCCGCCGCCACTCTCAACCGGCCCATCGTCACGGTCAGTTACGCGTACTGTCCACCCCGCGTGCGCGTACGCTGACGCAGCGTACGCGGCTCCTGCCTGGAGAAAGGCCTGCGCACAGGCCACATTGGGGCCATGACGTCCCCCATCACTCATCAACCGCCGGTGACCGTACGTGTGTTCACGCAGCGATTCAGCTCGACCCCGCGCGGCGCGCGGCTCGCCCGGCATCTCGCGCTCCATCAGCTGGACAGCTGGGGCATCCCGCACGGGACCGAGGCCTCCGACATCCTCGCCGTGCTCGTCGCCGAGCTGGCGGCGAACGCCGTGACCCACGGCCGCGTACCGGGCCGGGACTTCGAGCTGCGGATCGCCCGCACTCCCGGAACCGTCCGCATCGAGGTCTCGGACACCCGCGGCGAGCGCCGTCCGCCGGGGCCCGGGGAGGTCGCCCTGCCGTCTCCGGGCTCGGAGAGCGGCCGGGGGCTGGTGCTCGTGGCCGCGCTCGCCGACCGGTGGACGGTGCTCGACCGCGTACCCGTCGGGAAGACGGTCCGCGCGGAACTGGACCTGCCGTGCCAGGGCCTGTTCCCCCGTTCCGGTCCTGAGGCAGGAGGGCAGGGGCTGGACACGCCCCTCCGAGGACCGGGCGCCACCCGTCAGTCGACCGCGCGCCGCGGGGCCGGCGCGGAGGCCGGCTCCCGCGGCGGCGTGGGAGACGGCGCGAAGGCCAGCGAGGACAGGAAGGACAGGGACCTCAGCGAGGACAGGGAAGTCCGCGCAGGCAAGAGCGGTAGGCCCCGCATCAGCCGTACCACCGCGGTCCCGTAGGCGATGCCGAAGACCAGCGAGACGAGCAGGGCCAGGTGCTTCGAGAGCCCGTCGATGAGCGGGTAGATCTGCCAGTGCGTCAGATAGATGTACATCGAGCTGGTCGCCATGAGACCGGCGACCTGGTTGACGCGCTCCCGGCTGGGGAGCGTGGGCACCCACACCAGCAGCGTGAACCCGGCGACGACGATCGCCTCGCGCCAGGGCTCGCCGGGGAAGAACCCCGGCACGGTGGCGATCGCGGCCGCCGTGACCAGCAGCCGCTGCGGCACCGTGCGGGACTTCGCCGCCGCCCAGCCGAGCGCGAACAGCCAGAAGACGGTGACCGCGTCCGTCATCTGGGAGCGCTGCGGGAGGCCGACGAGTTCGTAACGGGTGAGCAGGCCGAGGCCCGCGAGCGCCACGGGAAGGCCGTACGGGAAGCGCCGCTCGGCCCGGTCCACGGCGGGGACGCAGAGGACGGCGACGACGGCGATCAGGATGTAGACCAGGGCCTCGATGAACCAGGTGTGGATGCCCGACCCCATGTCCTGCGGCCTCAGGGCGTTGTGCAGGAGGAAGAGGTTGTCCCACGTGTAGTCGTCGCTGATGAGGAGGGCGAAACCGATCCAGGCCATGCTGGGCAGGGCGATGCGGGTGATGCTGCGGCGGACGCGGCGGAAGCGTTCGCGCCGTCCGGCGTCGGTGAGGTGGAAGCGGGCGAAGTTGTACCCGGCGACCGCGAGCAGCAGATGGGCTCCGCCCCTGATCGTGAAGACGCCGATGTGCGAGCCGACGACGCAGAAGATCGCGGCGGCGCGCAGGGCGACGCCGGTCTCCAGCGTGCGTCTTCGGGAACGGGAGGACCGGGAGCGGGACCGTGCGGAGGGGGGCTTCTGCTCGGGCGGCCTCACCAGATCGCGGATCGACGTCGTGTGCCAGTCGTGCGGCAGATGGCCGAGCCGGTCCTCCAGGTGGATGGACATCTCCACGTACGACAGCGAGTCGCCCCCGAGGCCGACGAAGGTGCTGTCCTCCGTCACGTCCGTCCGGTCGAGGATCTGCGCGTACAGCTCGCACAGGGCCTCAGCGGCGTCGCCGGTGGAGGGGGTGTTCGGGATGCCGTCGCAGTCGGGGTGGTGGGCGAGCGCGAGTACCGCCCGGTAGTCGGGCTTGCCGGTGGGCAGGCGGGGCAGCTCGTCCACGACCTGGACGTGGACTGCGCCTGTCGGCAGGCCGCACTCGTCCGCGACCAGCCGTCGTATGCGCCGTTCGTCGAAGGCGCCGGGGTCGCGCGAGTCGCCCGTGTCGCCCGTGTCGCCCGACGCGACGACCGCGACGGCGAGGGCGTCGTCGTCGCCGGTGCACAGAGCCGCGACCCCGTGCCGTTCGAGCATCGCCTCGACGCGCTGCGGGTCGATCCGCAGGCCGAGGATCTTCACGAACCGGCTGCGGCGCCCGACGATCTCGTACAGCCCCTCGGGGGTGCGCCGTGCGATGTCACCGGTGCGCAGTTCGTCGACGGTCCGGCCGAGCGAGAGGTCGTCCGGGGTGCGGGCGTAGCCCAGCATGACGTTCGGCCCGGAGTACACAAGCTCCCCGGTGTCCGCGCCGGGGTGGTCCTCGACCGGTTCGAGGCGGAACGAGCCGCCGGGGACCGGCACGCCGATCGACGCGGGGTGCGCGGCCGCGAGATCGGGCGGCAGATAGGCCATGCGGGCGGTCGCCTCGGTCTGGCCGTACATGACGAACAGGTCCCACCCGCGGCGTTCGCCCAGTGCGGCGAAGCGCGCCACACGGTCGGGCGCCAGCCGGCCGCCGGCCTGGGTCACGTACCGCAGATGCGGCAGGTCCATGTCGGCGAAGCCGACCCGGTCGAGCAGGTCGAAGGTGTACGGGACGCCGGCGAGGGAGGTGCCGCGAGCCCGGCGGAAGAGGTCCCAGAAGCAGGAGTCCGCCACCGACAGCCCGGTGAGGACGAGGCCCGCGCCGCGCAGCAGATGGCTGTGGACGACGGAGAGTCCGTAGCAGTAGTGCATCGGCAGGGTCGTCGCGGCCCGGTCGGTGTCGCGGATGCCGAGATACGTGGCGATCGCCTCGGCGTTCGACTGGAGGTTGTCGTGCGAGAGCCGGACCAGCTTCGGCGACCCGGTCGAACCGGACGTGCTGAGCAGCAGGGCGAGGTCCGGGTGCAGGTCGTGGGTGGAGACCGCGCGCCGCTCCTCGATCTCCCACGCTCCGGGCGCCGGCCGTACGACGACATCGGGGTCGTATGCCGCGGTCAGCGACTCCACGGCCTCCGGGTGGTCGCCGGGGACGAGGAGCAAGGGATGTCCCATCGACAGCGCGGCCAGATGGACGATCAGGGCCTCGGCGGTGTTGGCGCCGGGCAGCAGCACGAGCCGCCGCTCGGTGCCCAGGCGCAGCGCGGCGTCGGCGACCCGAGCGGCGAGCTCGCGGTAGGAGATCTCGCCGTCGGCGGTGATGAGGGCGGTGCGGTCGCCATGCGTCGCGAGGCGATGGGCGAGGAGCAGCGTTCTGCCGCCGACGGGCGGTGCGGGGTGGAGCGTCACGGGCGCATCGTAGGTAAGCCTTCCCTTATCGGGAAGGGGGTGGGTCGTCGTTCGCCGAGGCGGCGGGGACGGGGAATTTCCCGGCGTCCGTCAACTGCCATGGCCTGTAAGGGTGATGAGGCCGGAGGGCCTGGTGGATCGTCCGCGCCTCGCTCCCTGTGTCCAAGCCGTTACCGATGACCCTATTGACTCTTAGGTGAGGTTTACCTTACCAATGCTCTGATTCATTGGTTCTCTCCCCGGCACCGGTCGCGCCCCACGCGGCATCGCCCCGCGTGACGGCGGTGAGCACGTCAGGAAGGCTTCACCCTCATGCGACGCCTGTTGGCCCGCAGTCTCGCCGCCGCCGCGGCAGCCCTGTTCCTGCCTGCCCTCGCCGGCTGCAGCGACGAGCCGGCCGGGCTCGTCATCTACTCCGGCCGGAACGAGAACCTCGTCGGGCCCCTCATCGAGAAGCTGGAGGAGCACCTCGGCACCACCGTCGAGGTCCGCTACGGCGACAGCGCCGAACTCTCGGCACAGCTCCTCGAGGAGGGCGACAAGACCGAGGCGGGCCTCTTCCTGTCGCAGGACGCGGGCGCGCTCGGCGCGTTGTCCGAGGAGGGCCGGCTCGCGCCGCTGCCGCAGACGACTCTCGACAAGGTCGCACCGACCTACCGCAGCGCCGCCGGTGACTGGGTCGGCGTCAGCGGGCGCGTCCGCGTCATCGCGTACAACTCCGAGAAGGTGACCACGCCCCCGGACAGCGTGCACGACCTGGTGAAGCCCGAGTGGAAGGGCAAGATCGGCTACAACCCGACCAACGCCTCCTTCCAGGCGTTCGTCACCGGCATGCGCGTCCTGGAGGGTGACGACGCCACCCGCGCCTGGCTGGAGGGCCTGAAGGCCAACAAGCCGAAGGCGTACGAGAGCAACCTCAACGTCCTCGACGCCGTCGACTCCGGCGAGGTGTCCCTCGGCCTGCTCAACCACTACTACTGGTACGAGAAGGCGGCCGAGAAGGGAGCGGACAAGCTCAAGGCCAAGGTGCACTACCTGCCCAAGGGCGACCCGGGCGGCCTGGTCAACGTCGCCGGGGTGGGCCTGATGAAGGGTGCCGACAAGCAGCAGAGCGCGTACGCACAGAAGGCCGCCGACTTCCTGCTGTCCGCCGAGTCGCAGCGCTACTTCGCCGAGGAGACCAAGGAGTACCCGCTGGCCGCGGGCGTCAAGCAGGCCGAAGGCGTGCCGCCGCTGGACTCCCTCCAGCCGCCGAAGATCGACCTGGGCCAACTCGACTCGTTGAAGGCGACACTGGCCATGCTCCAGGACGTCGGAATGGTCTGACCGTGACCACACCGGAATCCCCCGTCCGGACGCGTCACGACACCCGCCCGTCCCGCCCGGCAGGCGCCCCCGCGCCCGCCGGGCGGCCGCGCGCCGTGGTCCGGCCCTCCTGGCCGCTGCTCCTCCCCGCCTGTGTGGCCGCGGCGCTCGCCGTGCTGCCGCTCGGCTACCTGGCCGTACGGGCACTGGAGCGCGGCCCCGCCTTCGCCTTGGACGTCGTCGCCGACGAGCGGACCGGGCTGCTCCTCCTGCGCAGCCTCGGACTCGCCGCCGTCGTCGTCGCGGCCTGCCTGGTGCTCGGCGTGTCCCTGGCCTGGCTGACCGTGCGCACGGCGCTGCCCGGCGCCCGCGCCTGGTCGGTACTCGTGACGCTGCCGCTGGCAGTGCCCAGCTATGTTGCGGCGTTCTCCTGGCTGTCCGCCGCGCCCTGGCTCGTCGGGTTCACCGGGGCCGCACTGGCGATGACCCTGGTCAGCTTCCCGTACGTGTACCTGCCCGTCGCCGCCGCGCTGCGCGGCATCGACCCCGCGCAGGAGGAGGTGTCCCGCTCGCTCGGGCACGGCCCGCTGCGCACGTTCCTGCGCGTCACGCTCCCCCAGTTGCGACCGGCCGCCGCCGGTGGCGGGCTGCTGGTCGCGCTCTACGTCCTGTCGGACTTCGGTGCGGTGTCACTGATGCGATATGACACCTTTACCCGCGGCATCTACACCTCGTACCGGGCGAGTTTCGACCGCACCCCGGCCGCCGCGCTCAGCGCCGTACTCGTGATCATGACCGTGGCGCTGGTGGCGGCGGAGGCCCGCACCCGGGGCCGCGCCGGACATGCCAGGACCGGCACGGGCACGGCACGCCCGGCGGTGCCCGTCGCGCTCGGCCGGCTGCGGCTGCCCGCGCTCGCCTGGTGCGGGACCGTCGTCGTCGTGGCCGTCGGCTTCCCGCTGGCCGTGCTCGGCTACTGGCTGGCCGTCGGCTCGTCGGCGACCTGGGAGCCCGCGCTGCTCACCGACACGGCGCTCACCACGCTGGGTGTGGCCGCGGCGGGCGCCGCGCTCACCACCCTGCTCGCCCTGCCGGTCGGCGTGATCGCGGCCCGCCACCGCGGCCGGACCGCGCAACTGCTGGAGCAGGCCGCGTACGCGGGGCACGCCCTGCCCGGCATCACCGTCGCCCTCGCGCTGGTGTTCTTCGCGGTCCGCTACGCCCGCCCGCTCTACCAGGAACTCCCGCTGCTGGTCTGTGCGTACGCGGTGCTGTTCCTGCCGGTCGCCGTGGCCGCCACCCGGGCGGCCGTCCTCCAGGCTCCGCCCGTGCTGGAGGACGTCGCCCGCTCGCTCGGCCGTTCACCGCTGGGGGTGCTGCGCGAGGTCACCGTGCCGCTCGCCGCGCCCGGTGTCGCCGCCGGAGCCGCTTTGACCTTCGTGGTCTGCATGAAGGAACTGCCCGCGACCCTGCTGCTGCGGCCCACCGGCATGGACACCTTGGCCACCCGCCTGTGGACGGAGACCGGCGCCGGATCGTACGCCGCCGCGGCCCCCTACGCCGCCGCACTGATCCTTCTGGCCGCCGTCCCGTCCTACCTCCTCGGAAGGCACAGAACATGACCGACCTCCACATCACGGGAGTGGCCAAGGCATACGGCCCCGGCGCCGCGGTACTCGACGGACTCGACCTCACCGTCCCGGCCGGCTCGCTGGCCGCCGTCCTCGGCCCCTCGGGCTGCGGCAAGACCACCCTGCTGCGCATCGTCGCCGGCTTTCTGCGCGCCGACGCGGGCACCGTCACGCTCGGTGGACGCACCCTCAGCGCCCCTGGCGTGCATCTGCCGCCGGAGCGCCGCCGTATCGGCATCGTGCCCCAGGAAGGTGCCCTCTTCCCGCACCTCAGCGTGGCCCGCAACGTGGCGTTCGGTCTGACCGGCCTGGACCGGGACGGGCGCGGGCGCCGCGTCGACGAGATGCTGAAGCTGGTCGGGCTCGGCGGCTACGGAGACCGTATGCCGCACGAACTCTCCGGCGGACAGCAGCAGCGCGTCGCCCTCGCCCGCGCCCTGGCCCCGGAGCCCCAGCTCGTCCTGCTCGACGAGCCGTTCAACGCCCTGGACAGCGCGCTGCGGGCCGGCGTACGCGCCGATGTGCGCGCCGCCCTCCGGGCCACCGGCGCCACCGCCGTCCTGGTCACCCACGACCAGCAGGAGGCCCTGTCCACGGCGGACCTCGTCGCAGTCGTCCGGGACGGCCGCGTGGCGCAGTGCGCCGCCCCCCAGGAGCTGTACCACCGCCCCGCCGATCCCTGGGTGGCCGCGTTCGTCGGCGACGCGGTCCTTGTCACCGGCGCCGCGGACAACGGCACAGCGACGACCCCCCTCGGCCGCATCGCCCTGGCGGGCCCGCCCGGCGGACTCCGCGAGGGCCGGGTGCTGCTCCGTCCGGAACAGCTCCAGCTGACCGACCCCGCCTCGGCGGACGTCCGGGGCACGGTGACCGACGTCCGCTTCTACGGCCACGACGCCATGGTCACCGTCGCCGTCGACGGCGTGGACGGGCCGATCGACGTCCGGGTCCCCGGTCCGGTGCCTGTGGGCGCGGGCGGGCAGACCGGTATCCGCGTGACGGGAGAGGCGACGCTCCACCCGGCGGCCGGTTGAGGGGGCGACTGGCCGGCGGTGTCGTCGGTTGAGGGGGTGACTGCCTGGCGGGCGGCCGCTTCTTGACGTGGCCGACCGGCCGGCGGGGGCGTTGCATACGGGGCGGGCCCCGATGGTCCGAGCTCTTGTGGGCGGATCGTCAAACGTCGAGGCCGCGCTGACGCGGCAGCCGCGCCACCGCCCACTTCGCCTCCTGGGCCAGCGGCCCAAGAGCCGTGCGCCCGGGCTCGGCGATCTCCTTGAGCAGCGCCTTGCCGTGGGCGATGGCCCCGCGGGCCAGTGCCGCGTCGCCCGACTCCGCCGCGGCGAGAGCGAGCTGGAGGTACTCCTCGGTGATCACTCCGCCGAACCGGCGCCGTCGCCGCCAGTCCGGCACGGCGTCCTGGTCCTTGGTGGCGGGCGGCGGCTCGATGCCGAGGTCCAACTGGAGCTGATCGGGATCGTGATCCTGACCGGGGGCGCTCGCCGGGGACGGCTCCAGGGCGACGACCACGCGCTCCAGCGCACGGCAGGCTCCGGCGAGGTTGCCGGCGCACCTCTCGTACGTGGCCAGATCGAGGCCCGCCGATGCCCGGTCCCATGCCGTGTCCTGCAGTGATGTGACGTTGTACTGCGCTCGCGCGGCCTGGGCGCAGTCGCCGAGCAGTGCCAGCTCCCGGGCGATGCCGCTCAGCCGGGGCGCATCGGGGCCCGTGTCGTCCAGCATCCGGATCAGGGCGACCCGGGCGTGTTCGGTACGGCCCTGGAGACGGGCCAGGGTCACCCACGTCAACTCCGGCGCGGCGGACAGGTCCTCGCCGTAATGCTTCGCGTCGTGCTCGCGCGCCCACTCGGCGCGAGCGTCCGGCTCCTTCGAAAGCCACAGCGGCGCCCCGCACAGCAGCGCGGCGTCCTCGGTCAGTCCATGGCGGCCCACCAGCACTGCGGCGAGGCGCAGCTCGTCACCGTGTTCCGTGTCGGCGATCTCCCGCTCCAGCAGGTGCCGCAGGAGCGGGAGATCGCCGTCCTTGCGGTCGTACTGGGCTGCCCGCAGCACGGTCGCCCGCCGCGCCGCGTCCCCGGCCACCTCGTCCCACGCGCCGCGGTCGGCCCGCATCCTGGCCAGGTCCGTGCGGCCCGGCGCGAGGACGAGCTCCCGGAGCGGAGTACGCGGATGGGGGTCGAGCAGCTCGTACGCCAGGCCCTCGTCGGCGTTGAGCAGCACGTACTCGGGCTCGGTGCGCAGCAGCGCGGCGTGCAGCCGGGTGATCAGCTCGACGGGGGAACGTTCCGTGAGCCCGAGCGCGGCCCGCAGCTCGGCGCGCCGGGCATTCAGTTCGGGGGCGTACGCATCACGGATCTCGCCCTCCTGCTCTGCGACCGCCGCGAGGATGCGCTCCTCGCCCGCGTCCGGCGCCAGACCCACGTAGTCGTACCAGCCCGGCAATCCGATCAGGATCTCCAGCGCCTCGCTCACACTGTCACCGATCAGCCCTGCCGTGCCCTCCGACGACGCGTACAGCACGGGTCCGTCGGGGCCGCCGCAGAGGAAGTACGTTCCGCCCGTGTCGTCCCCGGCCATCGGCTCCAGCGCCGCCCCCGACGCAAGCCGCACCGCCTCCCCGTGCTCCGCACGCCCCAGGTCGAAGTCGAAGGGAAACGCGGCGAGTTCGGCGAGGCGCGGCTGCTCCCGGAGCAGGTGGAGCGGCCGGAGAGTGAGGTCCGTCATGGACCCGTACGCTACGCGGCCGGAGACGGTGAGGGGACGGCAGCGTGGGGCTGTCGTTCGCCACGACGGCAGGTCCTCACTCGGCGCCGACGTCGCGGCTGTGCGGGGAACGGCGCCGGTGGTAAGAGACGGTGACGGCGGCGAGCAGGGGACCCCAGAGGAACAGTGGCTGATAGAGGATGCCGACCACGAGGTTGCCGGTGTCGGTCATGTCCTCGTGCGGGTAGGTCCACCACCAGGGGACGTTGGCCCAGAGTCCAGTCAGGGCAATCGCGCCCAGCGCGGCAGGGACGACGGCAGCCATCGGGCGGA
This sequence comes from Streptomyces sp. NPDC001514, assembly GCF_053597075.1. Lineage (NCBI taxonomy): Bacteria > Bacillati > Actinomycetota > Actinomycetes > Kitasatosporales > Streptomycetaceae > Streptomyces > Streptomyces sp. NPDC001514. Next base: position 150,916 of record NZ_JBSFHO010000011.1, on the reverse strand, counting down.
CCGCACGGCCGCCGATGACCGGTATCCAACCCGGTACGACCTCGCCCCACGGCTTCACCAGGCCGATTGTCAGGAAGGCCAGCAGCTCGCAGACGACACTGAGCGTCAGCATCCAGACCTTCGCGCCCGGCGACTGGAAGCCCGCGAAGCCCTCGTGGGTGTAGCCGGCCGGATAGCCGAGTACCAGGGCGATACGCCACAGACCGCTCGGTAGAACGACCAGCGTGGTCAGATGCGCCGCCCATACCGCCCAACGGGGCGGCTGCGTCGGGGCACTTGCGATTGCGGTGTACTTCTGAGTGGGCATGCGGCTCACCCTGCCGCGCTGCCCATCGCATTCCATCAGCCTGTACGCCTGACCAGGGTGGTCCGGGGAGACGACCCCTGGACAGCGAGCTCAGCCATGCGGCGGAACGACCGTCCGACTCCGGGGCGACCTGCTCGGCAATGTGGCCGCGCTCTTGGAACTCGCCGAGACCGCTGAGGGTTTCGACGGTGTGCCGGGGCTCAGGCTCCGGCCGGGACATCCATGCGTCGACCGGTGTTCCGTGTGACTGGCTTACGCCGGCTGCAGCAGGTCCCAGCGGTTGCCGTACAGGTCCTCGAAGACCGCCACCGTTCCGTACGGCTCGTGGCGCGGCTCCTCCAGGAAGCGCACCCCGGCCGTGGTCATCCGGGCGTGGTCGCGGGCGAAGTCGTCGGTGTGGAGGAAGAAGCCGACCCGGCCGCCGGTCTGCGCGCCGACGCTCGCCAGCTGCTCGTCGCCCTTCGCGCGGGCGAGCAGCAGATCGGTACCCGCGCTCGTATCCGTATCCGTATCCGTATCCGTGTCCTTGCCCCCGCCGGGGCGGACGACGACCCAGCGCGAGCCGTCGCCGCGGTCCGTGTCCTCGACCAGGGTGAAGCCGAGGGCGTCCCGGTAGAAGGCGATGGCCTCGTCGTAGTCACGCACGACCAGCGTGATCAGGGCGATACGGGGCAGTGGCGCGGACATCGGTTGCTCCTTGGTGCGGGGCGCACCAGTATCGCCGACGGCTGCCGCGTGCCGGGCACAATGCCTGGCATGGACCCGTCGATCGAGCAGCTCACCGACCGCGCCCGGCACCTCGCGCGCCCCGGTGCCCGCCACATCCTCGGCATCGCCGGGCCGCCCGGGGCCGGAAAGTCGACGCTCGCCGAGGAGCTCGTGGCGCGGTTGGGCGGGCGCGCCGTGCTCGTACCCATGGACGGGTTCCATCTCGCCCAGGCCGAACTGGAACGGCTCGGCCGTGCAGCCCGCAAGGGCGCGCCGGACACCTTCGACGCCGCCGGCTATGCCGCCCTGCTCGCCCGGCTGCGCGCCCCGGAGGCGGGCACGACCGTGTACGCGCCCGCCTTCGACCGCGGCCTCGAGCAGCCGGTGGCCGGCAGCATCCCCGTCACGCCGGACGTCCCGCTCGTCATCACCGAGGGCAACTACCTCCTGCACGACGAGGGGCACTGGGCGCGGATCCGCGCCCTCCTCGACGAGGCGTGGTACCTGGACCTGGACGACGTACGACGCGTGCCGCGTCTCATCGACCGGCACGTCCGCTTCGGCAAGGACCGCCCGTACGCAGAGCGCTGGGTCAGGGACTCCGACGAGGCCAACGCTCGCCTCGTCGCGCACGGCCGGCACCGGGCCCATCTGACGGTGCGGCTGGACTAGGTCTCGTCACGACTGTGGCTGCGGACGCGGCTGCGGCCGGAAATTCGCTTGATCCACCTTTCTATGGTTTCCCCATGACGACCACACCTCGCCTCGAGAAGATCACCCCGGACAACTTCGACGCCGCGATCGGCCTGAAGGTCCGCCCGGACCAGGAGCATCTCGTCGCGCCGGTCGTGAAGTCCCTTGCCGAGGCGTACGTGCACCCCGACATCGCCTGGCCCCGACTCATCCTCGACGGCGACCGGCCCGTCGGCTTCCTCATGGCCTTCTTCGACACCGACTGGGCCGGCGACGGCAAGGGCACCGACATCCGCTCCGGCCTCTGGCGCCTCAACATCGCCGCCGGAGAGCAGGGCCACGGATACGGCCGCTTCGCGGTCGAGTCCGTGGCCGCCGAGATCCGCCGCCGCGGCGGCACGCGCCTGACGACCACCTGGCACCCGGGCGAGGACGGTCCCGAGGGCTTCTACCTGGGGCTCGGGTTCCTGCCGACGGGCGAGACGAGCGGGGACCAGAGGGTGGGCGAGCTGGAGTTGGACTGAGGCCCGGTGCGGCACTGCCGTCGCGGCGGCGGATCTCGGCGGCCATTCCGTCCGGCCACCGCTCCCGTCGCCGACCGCCCGGTCAATGTCCGCTGTCAGTAGTACTCGCCCATCAATTCAACGGACCACTGGGGCTGTCCGACTTCTCCACGCGGACCGAACTCGCGGAGGTAGGGCTTGATGTCGAGCACCGGCGTTCCATCGACTGCGTCCAGGCCGAGGACGTGAATGTCTGTGCCGTCGACCTTGACCAGCGTGCACCGCGAGACCCCCAGCCGGTTGGGCCGGTTCTTACCGCGCTGGGCGAAGATACCTACCAGCGGCCAGTCGGTGTTGCCCCGTGGATGCCTGGCGCCGGTCTCGATCTTCTCCTCGGGTACGCGGTGGAAGTGGAAGACCACTTCCAGGTGGGAGAAGTCCTCCAGCCCAAAGAGTGTCTCTTCGCCGTAGCGAGCCGTGTCGAGTCGGATCACGGCAGGGACGTCTCCCCAGTTGTCGTCAACGAGGTCGCCCCGCGGGCTCACCACCCACCCGATGGGCTGCAAGGTCACTGCGTCGGGCTGATCGTGAGTGGTTCGGTCCATTCAAGTCTCCCGGGTAGGCATGTTCCGCCGGTGCCGCATCATCCTTGCACCCGGGCTCCCGGTCCTGATTCCTCGCCTCCAATTGCCAGGCATTCGTCGTCATCGCCTGGAACCAGGCTTCTGTAAGCGGCAGAATTGCCATAGACTCATTACATGTCACATGTGCGCCAGGCAGTGGAGGGTGACGTCGCGGAGCTCGTACGCTTGCGGGCGTTGCTGTTCAAGACCCTCGGGGGCGACTTCTTCAACCCCTCATCGGGAGAAGGTGACTGGCGGGACACCCTTGCCGCGGTGCTGAAGGAACAGTTGACAGCGGACGCCGTGCGGATCCTCGTCGTGGACGGCGACAGCGGCCTCGCCGCCTGTGGCATCGGCACCGTCGAGCAACGGCTGCCCGGCCCGCACCTGCGCAACGGCCGGATCGGACACGTGATCGGCGTGGTTACCGATCCGCCACATCGGCGGCGCGGCCACAGTCGCGCGGTCATGCAGGGCCTGCTCGACTGGTTCCGGGAACGTGAGGTCTCCCGAGTGGACCTCTACGCCTCTGCCGACGGTGAACCGCTCTACCGTGCACTGGGGTTCGTCGACCATCCCGACCCCTCGCTGTGCTGGCGTCCGTGACGCGCGACACGCACCGGATGCCTCTGATGCGGCCTGATCGGTCGACCGATGAACCGAGCGGTTGTCGACGGGCCGGCGTCCCGGGCATTGCGCGGCGACCAGGGCAGCCGCAGTAGTGACGTTCAGGCATCGTGTCAGCAGCCACTGACACTTGTCTGAGCGTGCGCCACCGCTGTCTGAGCGTGCGCCACCGCGGCCTCCGCCAGGGCCCGCACGATCGGGTGGGGGCGGGTGCCGTCGCCGTACAGCTCGGGCTGGAACAGCGTTGCCAGGAAGAACGGATGGTCGTGGGACGGCAGCTCGGCGATACGGACCTGGCCGAGCTCGTCCTCACCGCTGAAGCGCAGCCCGTGCTCCCGCAGCACGTCGAGCCGGGGGCCCAGCGGGGGGCCGTACGAGCAGTGGTAGCGCTCCAGGGACTTCTCCGCGCCCAGTACCGCCTCCGCCCGGGATCCCGGTGTGAGCCGGACGAGGCCCTCGTGGCCGACGAGGGAGCAGGAGAGCGGCGTGATCAGCAGGTCCTCCGGGGAGGCGTCCGGGTCGTTCTCGGCGTGGGCGGCGCGGGGCAGTCCGCAGACGCTGCGCGCGAATTCCAGCAGGGTGTGCTGGAAGCCGCCGCAGGTGCCGAGGAACGGGATGCGCTGCTCGCGGGCGGTGCGGATCGCGGCGAGCACGCCCACCTCGCTGCGGTACGGGCTGCCCGGGAGCACCCACACCGCATCGAAGCCGGCGACGGCGCCGTCCACGGACGCCGCCGCTTCCGTTTCCGCGTCCTCGGTCGGGATCCAGTAGGCGTCGAGGAGCAGACCGTCCTGCTCGGCGAGCGCTTCGAGGAGTACGGGGATGCGGGCGTGGGACTTCACGTGCGGGGATCGGTCGCCGACCAGGGCGATCCGGGCCACTCGGGCCGTCCGGGGAATCCGTGCGGTGTTGGCTGGCATGCCCTCCATGCTGCTGACCGGCTCCCTTCACGTCCAACGATGGTTTCTGCACCTTCCATCAGTGATGCTTATGGGCGTGGATCCGCACCTCCTCCGTACGTTCGTGACCGTCGCCCGCCTCGCGTCCTTCTCCGAGGCCGCCCGCGAGCTCGGGTACACCCAGTCCGCGGTATCGCAGCAGATCGCAGCCCTGGAGCACGACCTGGGGATGCCACTCCTGGTACGGAGGCCCGTCACGCCCACCCGCGCGGGCGCCCGGCTCCTGGAGCACGCCGGCTCCCTGCTGCTGCGCCTCGACGCCGCCCGTGCCGACCTCGCCCGGATGGCCGCGGAGCCCGGGCAGGAGCTGACCCTGGCCGCATCGCCGCTCGCCCTGCCGAGCCGAGGCCTCGCCGCGTTGCCCGCGTCAAGCGTGACATTGCACGTCCTGCCCCGGGAGGAGATCCCCGCCGTCGTCGCAACAGGCGCCGCGGACCTGGGACTTGTCGACGGGCTCGCCGCCCCCAGCGATCCACTGCGGCTGCCCGACGTCGCCCCGCTCACGGCCACGGGAGTGGCCGAGGAACCGCTCGCCGTCCTGCTCCCCGCCGGGCACCCCCTCGCCCGCCGGCGCGGACTGCGGCTCGGCGACCTGGCCGACGCCCGCTGGCTGGACGCACCCGCGGCCGGACTCCCGCTCGACCAACTGCGCGCCGCCGCGCACGGCGCCCCTCCCGCCGGTGGATTCCGCTCCGCCCTCCGCTACGAGGGCACCGACGTCCGTACGCTGCTCGCCCTCGCGGCCGCCGGCCACGGACTGACCCTGCTGCCGCTGTCGGTCGCCCGCACCGCCGACGGCATGACGCCGGTCCCGCTCACCGAGCCCCGTCTTGTGCACCGCATCGAGCTCCTGCACGGCGGAATGCCGGCCGGTCCGGCCCGGACCGTCGTCCAAGCGCTCCTGGGCCTGAAGAGCGCGGCCGAAGGGGAGGTCGGTACGCTCGAAACCAGAGCACACACATGAGGAGCGGGGGCTGACGTGGGGCTGTTCCGGCGAGGGCCGAAGCGTGACAGGGACGATGCGCCGCGGGACGAGGAGTTCTCCTACTTCTCGACTGCCGAGGGTGCGCGCTTCCGCGGCCAGGTACGGGAGGCGTTCGCCGAACAGGGCCTCGAGGTCACCGTGTACGCCGACGTCGTCACCGACAGCGCCGGCCGGCAGTTCGGGCTCGGCAACCTCGCCGCGGTCTGCCACAACGACGAGCGCGGCCCGCGCGTATGGCCCGAGGTGATCCGCGGACACGTCGCCATGGTCCTGCGCACCATGGACGCCCCGTCCGCACTGGACACCCTCCCGCCCGACCAGATCCGCTCCCAGCTCTACCCCCGGGTGATCGGCTCGGAAGGCCTCGACCCGGACACCTTCGGTTACGCGCGGACCCTCGCCCCGGGACTGTGCGAGGTGCTCGCCCTCGACCTCCCCGAGAGCGTCATGATGCTCACGGACGAGGCCCTGGAACCGCTCGGGGAGGTGCCGCAGCTGCGGGAGCGCGCGATGGACAACCTGCGCGGGCTGCCCATAGAGGGCCACGAGACCATCAAGGACGCCGGGGGCATGTGCTTCGAGGTGGTGGTCGGCGACTCCTTCTACACCGCGAGCCGGGTCCTGGTCCTGGACGCGCTCGTCCGCCAGGTCACCGGGCAGCACATCACCGCCGACGGCGCCCTCGTCGCGCTGCCCTTCCGGCACCAGGTCGCCTTCCACGTCATCCGCGACGCGAGCGTCATCCCCACCCTGAACGGCATGGCCGCGTTCGCCGCCTCCGGCTACGCGGACACGCCGGGGGCCATCACGCCGTACGTCTACTGGTGGCGGGCCGGGACGCTGACCCAGCTCAGCGACCGCGACGAGGACGGCGAGGGGCTGCGGATCGTCGTCGGGGAGGACTTCCAGGAGCTGCTGGAGCGGCTGGTCATCCAGGAGCGGTACGGCGAGAGCGGCGAGGACCAGGACTGACCGTACGCCCGGACCGGCCGTATCGACCGGCTGACCGGACCGGCCGTACCGACCGGCTGACCGGGCTGACCGTACCGACCCGAGGGCCCACGAGGAGAAGCTCATGACGACCGCAACGTCCGAACCCGCGCCCTTCACCGCCGCCGACTACCGCGCCCGGATGGCCCGCGCCGCCCGCTACGCCGCCGATGCCGGACTCGCGGGCCTCCTCGTGGCCCCCGGCCCCGACCTGGTGTACCTCACCGGCTACCAGCCCGTGACCACCGAGCGGCTCACCCTCCTCGTGCTCACCCAGGGCCGCGACCCGGTGCTCGTCGTGCCCACCCTCGAGGCCCCCGACGCCGAGCACGCGGCGGGCGCGCCCGCGCTCACGCTCCGCGACTGGACCGACGGCAAGGACCCGTACGGCGTCACCGCACCCCTGCTCGACGCAGCGGGCCGCTTCGGGGTCAGCGACAACGCCTGGGCGATGCATCTGCTCGGCCTGCAGAAGCAGCTCCCGGACACCTCCTACGTGGCCCTCACCGAGGCCCTCCCGATGCTCCGTGCGGTCAAGGACGCGGCCGAGCTCGCGCGGCTCGAAGCCGCGGGCGCCGCCGCCGACGAGGCGTACGGCGAGATCCTCAAGGTCCGCTTCTCCGGCCGCAAGGAGACCGACATCGCGGCCGAGCTCGCCGAGCTGCTTCTCCGCTTCGGCCACTCCCAGGTCGACTTCACGGTCGTCGGCTCGGGCCCGAACGGTGCCAATCCGCACCACGAGGCCGGCGACCGCACCATCGTCGAAGGCGACATGGTGGTCCTCGACTTCGGCGGCCTGAAGCACGGCTACGGCTCCGACACCACCCGTACCGTCCACGTCGGCGAGCCGAGCACCGAGGAACAGCACGTCCACAACGTGGTCCTCGCCGCCCAGCAGGCGGGATGCGACGCGGTACGGCCCGGCGCCGCCTGCCAGGACGTCGACCGGGCGGCCCGCAAGGTCATCGCGGCGGCGGGATACGGCGAGTACTTCATCCACCGCACCGGACACGGGATCGGTGTCACGACGCACGAGCCGCCCTACATGATCGAGGGGGAGGAGCGGGAGCTGGTGCCGGGCATGTGCTTCTCCGTCGAGCCCGGGATCTATCTTCCGGGGCGGTTCGGGGTCCGTATCGAGGACATCGTGACGGTCACGGAGTCGGGGGGCCGCCGCTTCAACAACACGCCGCGGGAGATGGCGATCGTGGAGTAGGGGCGGGGGAGGGGGTAAGGGCGTGCCCGTACCCCCGCGACCCAGGCGCCGGCGGGGCTGGGTTTCAGCCGTCCGGCGTTCGAGGACGGACACCCGGGCCCGCCCGGCGGTTCCGGGCCCGCCCCGGGGGCCTGGGGCGCAGCCCCGGTTCGGGAAGGGGCGGGAGGGGAGAGGTCCCGTGCAGCGGCATCTCACTCGTCCGACAGCACCACGCACGACTCGCCCGGCAGTTCCAGCACCCCGTCCGCCCCCGGCTCCCGCACCCCGTCCCAGACCGCCAGCACCCGGGCGCCACCGCCCAGGGGGATCGTCGCGGGGGCCTTGGCGAGGTTGACCGCGACGCGCAGGTCGCCGCGGCGGAAGACGAACCAGCGTGCGTCCTCGTCGTACGCGACGCGCACCGCCGCCAGGTCCGGGTCGGAGAGGTCGGGCTGGGTGCGGCGCAGGGTGATCAGTTCGCGGTGCCAGGCGAGGAGGCGGGCGTGGGGCTCGCGGGTGCGCTCCGAGCGGTCGAGACAGGAGCGGTCGCGGGTGGCCGGGTCCTGCGGGTCCGGGATGTCGTCCGCGGCCCAGCCGTACGCCGCGAACTCCCGTCGTCTGCCCTGGCGTACCGCCTCCGCGAGCTCGGGGTCGGTGTGGTCGGTGAAGAACTGCCACGGCGTGCAGGCGCCCCACTCCTCGCCCATGAAGAGCATCGGCGTGAACGGCCCGGTCAGCACCAGCGCCGCCGCGCAGGCCAGCAGGCCGGGGGAGAGGTGCGAGGAGAGGCGGTCGCCGAGGGCGCGGTTGCCGATCTGGTCGTGGGTCTGGGCGTAACCCAGGAAACGGTGGGCGGGGGTGCGTGTGAGGTCGACGGGCCGTCCGTGCGTGCGGCCACGGAACGTCGAGTACGTACCGTCGTGGAAGAAGACATGGCCCATGGTCTTGGCCAGCGCGGCGAGTGGCGCGCGCGCGAAGTCCGCGTAGTAGCCGCGCGATTCGCCGGTCAGGGCGGTGTGCAGGGCATGGTGGAAGTCGTCGCTCCACTGGGCGTGGATCCCGAGCCCGCCCTCCTCGCGGGGCGTCGTCGTCCGCGGATCGCACAGGTCCGACTCGGCGATCAGGAACAGCGGCCGCCGGACATCGGCCGCGAAGCCGTCCACCGCGGCCGACAGCTCCTCCAGGAACGTCAGCGCCCGGCTGTCGGCGAGTGCGTGGATCGCGTCGAGACGCAGCCCGTCCATGCGGTAGTCGCGCAGCCAGGCCAGCGCGCTGCCCAGCAGATACGCCCGCACCTCGTCCGATCCCGGCGCGTCCAGATTGACCGCGGAGCCCCACGGGGTGTGGTGGGTGTCCGTGAAGTACGGCCCGAAGGCGGGCAGATGGTTGCCCGAAGGGCCCAAGTGATTATGGACGACGTCCAGGATCACCCCGAGCCCGAGACCGTGCGCCGTGTCGACAAAGCGCTTGAGCGCCTCGGGTCCGCCGTACGGCTCGTGCACGGCCCACGGTGACACGCCCTCGTACCCCCAGCCGTGGGTCCCCGGAAAGGGGCACACGGGCATCAGCTCCACATGGGTGACGCCCAGGTCCACCAGTTCGCCGAGTTGCCCGGCCGCGGCGTCCAGCGTGCCCTCGCGCGTGTACGTCCCGATGTGCAACTCGTACAGGACCGCGCCCGCGAGCCCCCGCCCCTGCCAGTCGTCGCTCCGCCAGACGTACGTGTCGGGCGCGACGACCGCGCTCGGCCCGTCGGGGCCCTCCGGCTGGCGGCGCGAGCGCGGATCGGGCCGCAGCGGACCGTCGTCCAGCAGAAAGCCGTACCGCGCCCCGTCGTCCGCCGCCGCCTCGGCCGTCCACCACCCCTCCCGCACGGGATCGCGTTCCATCGCCAGTCGCGCACCCTCCAGCCACAGTACGACCCGGTCCTGGGCGTACGGCGCCCACACCTCGAACAGCACGGCTTCCCCTGTTGTGTCGACAGCACTCGATGGCACTCACAGCCATCCTGGCAAGTCCGGGGTCTGGAGGCGGCCTACTCGCCAGTACTAGGGTCCGGCCATGACACCGCCTCCTGTACCCTCCGCGAGCACGTTGCCCGTTTTTCCGTCCGGCTTCCTGTGGGGTGCGTCCGCGTCCGCCTTCCAGACCGAGGGCGCCGTCGACACCGACGGCAAAGGCCCTTCCGGCTGGGACGCGTTCGCCGCGCAGGGCCGCATCAAGGACGGCGCCGACGCCGCGCGCGGCACCGGATTCCACGAGCGCTACCGCGAGGACGTCGCCCTCCTCGCCGGACTCGGCGCCGGAGCCTTCCGCTTCTCCGTCAGCTGGCCCCGCGTCGTCCCCGGAGGCAGCGGCCCCGTCAACCCCGCGGGCCTCGGCTTCTACGACCGTCTCGTCGACGAGCTCTGCGCCCACGGCATCACCCCGGCCCCGACCCTCTACCACTGGGACACGCCGCTGCCCCTGGACGAGGCAGGCGGCTGGCTGAACCGCGACACGGCCGCCCGCTTCGCCGAGTACGCCGCCGTCGTCGCCGAGCGCCTCGCCGACCGCGTACCCATGTGGATCACCATCAACGAGCCGGCCGAGGTCACCCTGCTCGGCTACGCGCTCGGCGAGCACGCCCCGGGAAAGCAGCTCCTCTTCGACGCCCTGCCGGCCGCCCACCACCAGCTGCTCGCCCATGGCCTCGCCGTCCAGGCCCTGCGCGCCGCCGGCGCCGACAACGTCGGCATCGCCGTCTCCCATTCACCCGTACGGACCGCCGGCGACACCGACGAGGACCGTGCGGGCGCCGAGATCTACGACATCCTCACCAACCGGCTCTTCTCCGACCCGCTCCTCACCGGCAGCTACCCCGAGGGCTTCGACGGCCTCATGCCGGGTCCGGTCGCCGACGACCTCGCCGTGATCTCCCAGCCGCTCGACTGGTACGGCGTCAACTACTACAGCCCCATGCTCGTCGGGGCCCCCGCGCCCGACGCGCTCGACTCGTACGCCGGACTCGGCATGCCCGCCGGGCTCCCCTTCGGCCTGCGCGAGATCGAGGGCGTCGAACGGACCCACTTCGGCTGGCCCGTCGTCCCCGACGGGCTCCGCGAACTCCTCGTCACCCTCAAGGAGCGCTACGGGGACCGCCTCCCGCCCGTCCACATCACCGAGAACGGCTGCTCGTACGACGGCCTGGACGACACCCGCCGCATCGCGTACCTGGACGGCCATCTGCGCGCCCTGCACCGCGCCGTCGAGGAAGGGGTGGACGTACGCGGCTACTTCGTCTGGTCGCTGACCGACAACATCGAATGGGTCGAGGGCGCCTCGCAGCGCTTCGGGCTCGTCCACGTCGACTACGACACGATGGAGCGCACCCCGAAGGCGTCGTACGCCTGGTACCGGGACGTCATCCGCGCGCAGCGGGCCACGGCGTCAGGGGACTGAGCGGATCCGCCACACCAGCACCCCGCCGATGACCGTCACCACCGTGGACGTGAGATACAGACCGGCGTACCCGCCCGCGTAGGCCACGATCGGCGCCGCGAGCGCCGGACCGAGGACCTGGGGAGCCGAGTTGGCGATGTTGATGACCCCCAGGTCCTTGGCCCGGTCCCCGGCACTCGGCAGCACCTGCGTGATCAGCGCCTGGTCCACCGCGATGTACGCCCCGAAGCCGAGTCCCAGCAGCAGCGCCGCGGCCATTGCCACCGGCCAGGTGTGCCAGAACGTCAGCAGCAGCGAGGCCACGGCCATGACCACCGAACTCACCGACACCAGCGCCTTGCGCCGCCCCCACCGGTCCGAGACGACCCCGCCGCCGACCGCCGTCACGACGACCCCCGCCGTGTAGAGCAGGGTGAGGATCAGGACGCCCTCGTCCGGATGTGCGTAATGCACCGCGTCCTTCAGGAAGTACAGCAGGTACAACGTGCCGATGGCATTGCCGAGCATGACCAGGAACCGGGTGAGCCACGCCCACCCGAAGTCCGGATACGCGCGCGGACTCACCCAGAAGTCCGCGAACCGCACCGCCCGCGTCTGCCGCACCGCCCGCGTCTGCCGCGCCTCCCGCGTCCGCCCCGCCTCCTCCCGAGCCTCGCGCGACACCTGCGGATCGCGGGTGAGGAGCACGAACGGCAGCGCGGACAGCACCACGAGGACCGCCAGCAGCAGATAACCGGCCGCCGTCCCCGTCACGACCATCGTCACCAGCAGCGCACCGACCACCAGTCCCAGCGTCTGCGGGATCCCGATCCAGCCGGAGACCGCCGCACGCTGTTCCACCGGCACCTGGTCGGGGACGACGGCATTGGCGCCGGCGAGCATCGCGTTCAGCCCGAGCTGGGCGAGACACCAGCCGAGCGTCACCCCCACGATCGTGGTCTGCGCCGACGTGACCGCGAGTCCGGCCGCGCCGGCCGCCGCCCCGCCCAGGATCCACGGGTGGCGGCGTCCGAGGCGGCTGCCCGTACGGTCCGAGAGCGCGCCTGCCAGCGGGTTGGCGACGACGGCGACGAGCGCGCCGACGCCGGTCGCCCAGCCGAGCGCGAGCTCCTTGCCCGAGGGGTCGATGGCGTCGATCTGCTCGGCGAGCAGCACCTGGATCGGGGTCAGGAAGGCCATGTACAGGCCGAGGTTGGCCAGCACGAGCCCGGATATCCAGCCACTGCCGACGCGGATCCGCGGCTCGGAGTGCAGCTCTTCCGTCGTCATGGGCGGCTCGCCATCAGCTCGGGGGTGTCCGGAGCCTACGGACACCCCCGAGTCCGATCAATACATCGGATCGGACGGTCGGATGGTCAGGTGGTCAGACGGTCAGGTGGATCCGCTCCTGCACCACCGGATGCCCGGCCTTGGCGAAGTTCGCCGCCATCGGGAAGTTGCCCTGGTCGGTCGCACCCGCGATGAACTCCGCGCCCTGCTCGGCCAGGAAGTGCGTGCACTCGGCGAGCAGGTCGTACGCGTAGCCGCGGCCGCGCTGCTCCGGTACGACCCCGATGAAGCCGACGCACGGCCCCGACGGATTGTGCGCGGGAACGTGCAGGCCGACCAGCTGCCCCTCCGGCGTGTACGCCAGCTGCCACCAGGCGCGCGGTGACGGACACCAGTGGAAGAAGTCCAGCTCCTCCTGTGCGGCCCGGTCGATACCGCCCTCGGCGATGGCGCGCAGCGCGTGCGCATCGAGCGTCACCGAGTGGATGCGGCGCAGGGCGTCGAGGATGACGGCGTCGTCGGGCTCGGGCCGGAACTCCAGCCGTCCGGGCCGCTCGGGCAGCCCGCACGCGGGCGTCCACCGGTACTGGAAGCGCTCCACGAGCACCTCCATCCCGGCCGCCCTCGCGGCCCGCAGCCGCGCCTCGCCCGCGGCACGGGTCACCGGGTCGTCGCGCCAGCCGGCGGGCAGGATCAGCTCGTACTCGACCTGGAACGGGGAGGTGCGCAGCAGCTCGGTGCCCGCCTCCTCCTCGCCTTCGGCGACATCGAACCAGTTGAGATTGACGGGAGTCGTGTCGTCGGGCCCGCCCCACCAGGCGGCCCGTGCGACGACCCTGCCTTCGCGCAGGGCGACCCGCTTCCACTCGGGGCGGTGCGTGGCACGGGCCAGCGCGCGGCCCACGCCGAGCGGATCGGGCAGGGTGTCGAAGAGATGTGCGTCGTGCGCGGTGAGCGCACGGATGACCACATCGGTCATGAGGAAGTCCTCCGGGACGTTGCGTGCGTGATGCGCTCCCGGTCGGACAGAGTCAGACGCCGAACGCCGGGGGGACGGGGCGGGAGCGCGGGAATCGTGTGGACTGCACTGCACTCGCCTCCTTCCGTCGGTCTCGGGCGTCGCGAGAACGCTAGACGGCTCCGGAGGAGCCGTCCAGTGCTTTTCCGTCGATGAGTGGACGTGCTCACGGCCGTTTCCCGCGTTCGACGAGCGCCCGGACCGCGGCAGTGATCTTCACCGGCCCTTCTGGACACCTATGGGCACTCGGCCCGACAATCACGGTTGTGACGTCCTCCTTCGAGTTCCAGACGTATCCCGCGCGGCTCTCCGACGCCGAGCGGGATCGTGTCCTCGGGGTGCTCAGGGAAGGCGCCGCCCAGGGCAAGTTGTCGCACGACACGTTCGTGCGGCGGATGGAGCTCGCGCTGGCCGCCCGGCGGCCCGACGAACTGCGGGCGCTCACCGCCGATCTGCGGCCCGAAGGCCGGCTGTCGAAGGGGCTGTTCGGCGCGGTCGCCAAGATGTCCGCGTTCTCCGTGCGCCTCAGCCGCGCCTGGCAGGCCGAGCGGCTGCCCCCGCTGCTGCTGCCCGAGCCGGGACCGTACCCCCTGCGCATCGGCCGTGACCCGTCCAACGGGCTGCGGCTCAGCCATGAGACGGTCTCACGCCTGCACGCCGAACTGGCCCTGCGCGACGGGCTCTGGGTGCTGCGCGACCTCGGCTCGACCAACGGCACCACGGTCAACGGCCACCGCGTGACCGGGTCGGTCGTGGTCCAGGCCGGGGACATGGTGAGCTTCGGGCGGATGAGCTTCCGCCTCGCCGCGCGCTGAACGCGCCCGCCGCGCGGCCACGTCACCGCCTGCGGACGCGCGGCGCGGGCGCGTCACCGGCCGTGGACGCGCGGCGCGGGAACATCACCGGCCGCGAACGCGCCGCGGGCTCGTCACTGCTGGTGGAGCCCCCGCCCGGCAAGCGTCAGGAACGTCTCCCCGACCGCCTCCGACAGCGTCGGGTGAGGGTGGATGTAACGGGCCACATCCGACGGCTCCGCGTCCCATCCCACGATCAGCTCGCTCTCGGCGATCATCTCCGAGACGTTCGGGCCGACGAGGTGGACGCCCAGGACCTGGCCCCCGCCCTGCTGCGCGACGACCTTCACCACCCCGCCCTGGCCGTGGACCATGCCCTTGGCCACGGCGGTCAGCGGCATGGTGTTGACCATGACCTCATGGCCGCGGTTGCGTGCCTCCGCCTCGCTCAGCCCGACCGACGCCGTCTGCGGCGAGGAGTACGTCACGCGGGGGACCGTGGCGTAGTCGATCGGCGGGGACGGCAGGCCGGCCAGGGTCTCCGCCACCAGCAGCCCCTCGGCGAACGAGGCGTGGGCCAGCCCGAGTGACGGCGGCGGCAGCAGATCGCCCACCACATGGATGCCGGGCACCGCGGTCTCCAGCCGCGCCCAGTCGGCGGGTGCGACATAGCCGCGGTCGTCGGTCGCGAGCCCAGCCGCCTCCAGACCGAGCCCGTCGGTCACCGGTGCCCGGCCCACCGCGACCAGCAGCCGCTGCGCCTCCACGGTCCGCGTCTCGCCGCGCGCGGTGCGGACCGTGGCCCTGATCCCGTCCTCCAGCACCTCCGTCCGCTGGAGCAGGGCGCCCGCCTGCACATCGATGCCGCGCTTCTTCAGACCGCGCGTCAGATGCCGGGACACATCCGCGTCCTCGAGCGGTACGAGCCGATCGAGGGCCTCGACGAGCGTCACCTCCGCGCCCATCGAGCGGTAGAACGACGCGTATTCGACGCCGATCGCCCCACCGCCCACCACCAGCACGGAAACCGGCAGCCCGGGCGCGAAGAGGGCGTCGTCGCTGTTGACGACACGACGGCCGTCGGTGACGAGGCCCGGCAGCATCTGGGGGCGGGAGCCGGTCGCGAGCACGATGCCGCGCCCGGCCGTGACCTGCCCGTACCCTTCGACCGTCGCCGAACGCGGGCCGGTCAGCCGGGCGCTGCCGCGGGCGATCTCGACGCCCGCGTGCGCCAGATGGGCCTCGACGCCCTTGTGGTTGCGGGACACGATGTCGTCGCGTGTCGTCACGAGTGCGGTCCAGTCGACCGAGTCCAGGGTCGCCCTGACGCCCCATCGCTCGCGCCCCTCCGCGATGCCGTCGACCAGCTCGGCCGCGTGCAGCATCGCCTTGCTGGGGATACAGCCGCGGTGCAGGCAGGTACCGCCGATCTTGTCGCGCTCGGCGAGCACGACCCGGAGGCCGAGCGCGGCGGCACGCAGGGCGGTGGAGTAGCCGCCGGTGCCGCCGCCGACCACGAGGACATCGGTCTCATACGTGTGTGTCATGCGACCAGCCTCCGCCCGGCCTTGTCATGAGTCCAAGGCAATGTTCTTGTGGACCTGATGCACAGCCTTTATGGGGGACGGGGTCATGAGCAGCCTGCGGCAGATGGAGTACTTCGTCGCCGTCGTCGAGCAGTCGTCGTTCACCCGCGCCGCGGAGCTGCTGCATGTCACGCAGCCCGCCCTCTCGCACCAGATCAGGGCCCTGGAGAGGTCCGTGGGCGGGGAGCTGCTGGAGCGGATGCCGCGCGGGGTGCGGCTCACGCCGATGGGCCGCGCCTTCCTGCCGCACGCCGAACTCGCCGTACGCAGCGCCGCGCAGGCCCGGCGGGCGGCCCGCGCGGCGGCCGGGGCGGAGGGCGGCGAGCTGCACATCGCGACCGTCCATGCGATCGCCGTGGGCGTCCTCCCCGACGTCTTCGCACGCTGGCAGCGGGCACACCCCGGGGTCACGCTCGTCCTGCACGAGTACGCCACGACCGACGCGCTGGAGGAGGCCCTGGAGCGCGGCACCGCCGACCTCGCCGTCGGGCCGCCGCCGCAGCGGCCGCAGGGGCCGGTCGTGCCGGTCGGCGAGGAGGAGATCGTCCTGGTCGTCCCCTTCGACGACGGGCTCGCGGGCCGGTCGTCGGTCCGTCTGGAGGAGCTGTCCGGCCACACCTGGATCCGCTGCGCGATGGAGCCCGTCGTAGACGGCCGGCCGTTCCTGGACCTGGCCTGTGGCAGGGCCGGCTTCGCACCCCGTACGGCGGTGTGGACGGAGCACACCTCCACGGCCGTCCGTATGGCGGCCGCGGGGGTCGGAGTCGCCACCGCCCCCGCGCACGTCGTGCAGGGCGCAGTCGGCGAGGACTGTGTGCTCCTGAGCGTCGATCCGCCCTGGCGCCGGGCCCTCACGGTCTTCTCGCGGGTCCCGCTGACCGGCGCGGCGGAGCGTTTCACCGATCTGCTGCGCACGTCCTGGCCGTACGGAGCGGCGTCCGACTCCGCCTCCGGGCCCGGGGACACCGCTTACTGTCCGTAATTTTTGGAATCGCGCCGTTTCCGGTGAATGGGTAATTTCTTGATTCCGGCAGGAGGCGACGGAGAGGTCGGCCATGACCACTGACACACCTATGCAGCTCGGCATGATCGGGCTCGGCCGGATGGGCGCCAACCTCGTGCGCCGGCTGATACGGGACGGCCACCGCTGCGTCGTCTTCGACCTGGACTCCGAAGCCGTACGGGAGTTGGAGAAGGAGGGGGCGATCGGGGCGTCCTCGCTCCACGACCTCGTCGACAAGCTGGAGCAGCCGAGAAACGTATGGCTGATGCTGCCCGCCGGTGTGGTGCAGTCGACCCTCGACCAGCTGGCGGCCCTGCTGGCCGCCGACGACACCGTCATCGACGGCGGCAACTCGTACTACCGGGACGACATGGCCCGCGCCCGGCAGCTCGCCCCCGGCCGTGTCCACTACGTCGACTGCGGAACCTCGGGCGGTGTCTGGGGCCTCGAGCGCGGCTACTGCCTGATGATCGGCGGCGAGGCCGAGCCGGTGGCCCGGCTCGACCCGATCTTCCGCACCATCGCCCCCGGAACGGGGAGCGCCGAGCCCACCCCGGGCAGGACCCGCACCGACGGGACCGCGCCCGAGGGCTATCTGCACTGCGGGCCGAGCGGCGCGGGCCACTTCGTGAAGATGGTCCACAACGGAGTCGAGTACGGGATGATGGCCGCCATCGCCGAGGGGCTCAGCATCATCAAGCACGCGGACGCCGGCCTGCGCTCGCGGTCCGTCGACGCCGAGACCGCCCCGCTGCGCGAGCCCGAGGCGTACCAGTACGAGATCGACGTGGCCGAGGTCGCCGAGGTGTGGCGCCGCGGCTCGGTCGTCGGTTCCTGGCTGGTCGATCTCGTCGCCGACGCACTGGCCCGCTCGCCGGAACTCGACTCCTACACCGGCCGGGTCTCGGACTCCGGGGAGGGCCGGTGGACGGTCCTCGCAGCAGTCGACGAAAGCGTGCCGGCGTCCGTCATCAGCGCCGCGCTGGCGCAGCGGTACGAATCGCGCGGGCTGGGCGAGTTCACCGACAAGGTGCTGTCCGCGATGCGCGGCGAGTTCGGCGGTCACGCCGAGAAGGCGGGGTGAACCGTGGCCGGCCGCGCCCGACCGGAAGGCCAGGCAAGCCCGGAAAACCGGGAGAGGTCCCACAGCGCGGGAAGCCCGGGGAGCCCTGGCCCCGTCCCTGACGACCACGTCATCGTGCTGTTCGGCGCGACCGGCGACCTCGCCCGGCGCAAGCTCCTGCCGGGGCTCTTCCACCTCGCCAAGGCGGGGCTGCTGCCCGCCCGCTACCGCATCGTCGGCTCGGCGCCGTCCCAGGCCGCGCTCAGCGACGACGACTTCCGCAAGCGGGCGCGGGACGCGGTCGCCGAATTCGGCAGGTCGAAACCCGCAGGCAGGGCCTGGCAGGAGTTCGAGGAGGCGCTGTCCTTCGGCGCGGCCGACCCCGACGATCCAGAGCCGCTCCTCGCGGCCGTACGGGAGGCCGAGCGGGCCGTCGGCGGCAGCCCGCGGCGCCTGTTCCACCTGGCGGTGCCGCCGAGCGCGTTCGCCTCCGTCGTCGAGATGCTCGGCGCGACCGGTCTCTCCGACAACGCCCGGCTGATCGTCGAGAAGCCCTTCGGCACGGACCTCCCCTCGGCCCGGGCCCTCAATGCGACGATCCACGCCGTCTTCGACGAGTCCCGTGTCTTCCGCATCGACCACTTCCTCGGCAAGGAGTCCGTCGACAACATCCTCGCCCTCCGCTTCGCCAACGGTCTCCTGGAGCCCGTCTGGAACCGCGACCACATCAGCCATGTGCAGATCGACGTACCGGAGAAGATCGGCATCGAGGGCCGCGCCCAGTTCTTCGAAGGGACCGGGACCTTCCGGGACATGATCGTCACTCATCTCTTCCAGCTCCTCGGCTTCGTGGCGATGGAACCGCCGACCACCCTTGCGGCGAAGCCCCTGCGGGACGAGAAGGAGAAGGTCTTCGCGAGCATGCGGCCGCTCGATCCGGCGCATGTCGTCCGCGGCCAGTACGAGGGCTACCGCGACGAGCCGGGCGTCGACCCCCGCTCCGACACCGAGACATTCGTCGCGCTGCGCGTCGAACTCGACAACTGGCGCTGGGCCGGGGTGCCCTTCTACCTGCGCTCGGGGAAGGCGCTCGGGCAGGGGCGGCACGTCGTGACGCTCGGATTCAGGGAACCGGCCCTGCGCATGTTCCCCCTGGCCGCCCGGAGCGGTGCCGGGATCCGCAGCAACGAGCTGGTGATCGACTTCGACGACCCGGGACGGATCTCCGCCCGCTTCCTGGTGAAGGCGCCGGGCCCGGCCATGCGCCTGAGCGAGGCCGAGATGGTCTTCAGCTACGCCGAGTCCTTCAACACGATGCACGCGCTCGAGGGATACGAACGCCTCATCCTGGACGCAATGCTCGGCGACCAGAGCCTGTTCACCCGCTCCGACGGCATCGAGCGCCTCTGGGAGGCGTCCACCCCGCTCCTGGAGAACCCGCCGCCGGTCGAGCCCTACGCCCCCGGCTCATGGGGGCCCGAGGGCATCCGCAGGCTCATCGCACCGTACCGCTGGAGCCTGCCGGACCGGCACTGACCATCTGAGGGAGCGATCGCATGCTGGGGCTTCCGGATCACGTACGCACATGCCTCTTCGACCTCGACGGCGTCCTCACCCGCACCGCGAAGGTGCACGCGGCCGCGTGGAAGGAGATGTTCGACGACTACCTGCGACGGCGCGCCGAACGCGAGGGCGCGCCCTTCGTGCCGTTCGACGCCGTCCGTGACTACAACGAGTACGTGGACGGTCGCCCCCGCGAGGACGGGGTCCGCACCTTCCTCGCCTCGCGCGGTGTCGAACTGCCCGAGGGCTCGCCCGACGACGGCCCGGACGCGGAGACGGTGAACGGCCTCGGCACGCGCAAGAACGACCTCGTGCTCCGCAAGATCCGCGACGAGGGCGTGGAGGCGTACGAGGGCTCGGTGGCCTATGTGCGCGCCGCCAGGGACGCCGGCCTGCGGCGCGCCGTCGTCTCATCGAGCGCCAACTGTCATGACGTGCTGGTCGCCGCCGGCATCGACGATCTCTTCGAGGAGCGCATCGACGGGATCGTCGTCCGGGAGCAGCGGCTGCGCGGCAAACCCGCACCGGACACCTATCTGGCCGCCGCCCGCGCTCTGGGGGCCGAGCCGGGCGCGGCGGCGGTGTTCGAGGACGCACTGGCCGGTGTGGAGGCCGGCCGGGCGGGGCAGTTCGGCCTCGTCGTGGGAATCGACAGGACCGGGCAGGCCGCGGAGCTCCGGCGGCACGGCGCGGACGTCGTGGTGAAGGACCTCGCCGAACTGCTGGAGGCACGGTGATCACCCATCCCAGCTATGTGGTCGAACCATGGAGCCTGCGCGAGACCGAACTGAACCTCGACGTCCTCGCCCAGAGCGAGTCCGTGTTCGCCCTGGCCAACGGCCACATCGGATGGCGCGGCAATCTCGACGAGGGCGAACCGCACGGGCTGCCAGGCACCTACCTCAACGGCGTCCACGAACTGCATCCCCTGCCGTACGCCGAGGCGGGCTACGGCTACCCGGAGTCCGGCCAGACACTGATCAACGTCACCGACGGGAAGATCATCCGGCTTCTCGTCGACGACCACCCCTACGACCTGCGCTACGGCGAACTCACCGCGCACGAGCGCGTACTGGACTTCCGCACCGGCGTCCTGAGCCGCACCGCGGAGTGGACGTCCCCGGCCGGACTCGCCGTGCGCATCACCTCGCACCGGCTGGTGTCCTTCACCCAGCGGGCCGTCGCCGCGATCGCGTACGAGGTGGAGCCGCTGGACGGCCGGACCACCGTGGCGGTCCAGTCCGAGCTGGTCGCCAACGAGCAGATGCCGCACGACGCCGGCGACCCGCGGGTCGCGGCGGCGATCGACTGCCCGCTCGTGGCGGAGGAGGACTTCGGCCATGACACCCGGCTGCGCCTGGTGCACCGCACCAGGCGGAGCGGTCTACGGGTGGGGGCGGCGGCCGACCACATCGTCGAAGGCCCCGAGGGGACGACCTGGTCGGCCGAGAGCGAGCCCGATGTCAGCAGGCTCACGGTCACCGCCGCACTCGAGCCGGGGGAGCGCCTGCGACTGGTGAAGTTCGTCGGGTACGGCTGGTCCGCCACGAGGTCGCTGCCCGCCGTCCACGACCAGGTCGACGCCGCGGTCGCCGCCGCCCGGAGCACGGGCTGGGAGGGACTGCTCGCCGAGCAGCGGGCCTATCTGGACCGCTTCTGGTCCAGCGCGGACGTAGAGGTGGACGGTGACGCGGAGATCCAGCAGGCGGTGCGCTTCGCGCTCTTTCATGTGCTGCAGGCAGCGGCGCGCGGCGAGGAGCGGGCGATCCCCGCGAAGGGCCTGACGGGCACCGGCTACGACGGGCACTCGTTCTGGGACGTGGAGTCCTTCGTCCTGCCACTGCTCACCTTCACGGCCCCGCAGGCCGTCGCCCCGGTCCTGCGCTGGCGGCACGCGACACTGCCCGCGGCACGGGAGCGGGCCCAGCAGCTCGGCCTGGCGGGAGCGGCGTTCCCGTGGCGGACCATCTCCGGCGCGGAGTGTTCCGCCTACTGGCCGGCGGGCACGGCCGCCTTCCACATCAACGCCGACATCGCCGTCGCCGTGGAGCGGTACGTGAACGCCACCGGCGACGAGGAGTTCGAGCAGGGGCCGGGACTCGAACTGCTGGTGGACACCGCTCGGCTCTGGCGTTCGCTCGGCCACCACGACCCCGAGGGCGTCTTCCACATCGATGGAGTCACCGGACCCGACGAGTACAGCGCGGTCGCCCGCGACAACCTCTACACCAACCTGATGGCGCGGCGGAACCTGCTGGCCGCCGCGGAGACGGCGGTGCGCCACCCCGAGCGGGCGGAGGAACTGGGAGTGGACGACGAGGAGACGGCTGCCTGGCGCGACGCCGCGGCCCGGATCGCCGTGCCTTACAACGAGACGCTCGCCGTGCACGAGCAGTCGGCCGGATTCACCCGCTTCCAGCGCTGGGACTTCGACGCGACACCACCGGAGCAGTACCCGCTGCTGCTGCACTTCCCCTACTTCGATCTCTACCGCAAGCAGGTCGTCAAACAGGCGGACCTGGTGCTCGCCATGCTGACGTGCGGCGACGCCTTCACGGCCGAGGAGAAGGCCCGCAACTTCGCCTACTACGAGCCGCTGACGGTACGGGACTCCTCGCTCTCGGCGTGCTGCCAGGCGGTCACGGCCGCCGAGACGGGGCATCTCAGGCTGGCCTACGCCTATCTGGGCGAGGCGGCCCTGATGGATCTGGAGGACCTGGAGCACAACACCCGCGACGGGCTGCACATCGCGTCCCTCGCGGGCTCCTGGATCGCCCTGGTGCTCGGGTTCGGGGGAATGCGCCAGTACGGAGGAGGGGAGGACGGCACGCCGGCCCGTCTCAGCTTCAGCCCCCGGCTGCCCGAGCGTCTCTCCGGCCTGAAGTTCACCGTGCTGGTGCGAGGGCGCACGCTGCGCGTCGACATCCGCAGCTCCGCGGCCCGCTACACGCTGGTGGAGGGGGACCCCCTCCCCCTCCTGCACCACGGTGAGCCGTTCACCGTGACGGAGTCCAGGCCGGTGGAGCGTCCCCTGCCGCCCATGCCCGTACTGCCCGAACCGCAGCAGCCCAGGGGCCGCCGCCCGGCCGACCGCGTGGGCGGCGGAGCGACGGCCGAAGGGGAGCCGGTCGGCTGAGGTTCACCCCCGCAGGCCCCCACCGCCGGCCTTCCGCTCCAGCAGCGCCACCGGACGGTCGGCGAAGAGCTCGGACAGTGCCACGGGCCCCCCGCCCGCGAACTCCCGCTCCGGGGCCAGCAGATCCGTCCAGCGGCCGTCCGGAAGCGCCAGCGACGTCTCGCCCCAGCCGCCCGCCTCGTCCAGTCGCAGCGAGAGCCGGGTCACCGCCGTGACCACCTCACCCGAGCGGCAGAAGGCCAGGCAGTTCCCGGCCGCCGGGCCCGCCGCCTCCAGCGGTGCGTACGTTCCCGCGTCGCCGAACACCTCCGGGCGCCGACGGCGCAGCATCAGTGCGGCGCGCGTCACCTCGGCCTTCTCGTCCGGCCGCCGCTCCTGGAACGACTGCCGGTTGTCCGGGTCGACGAGCGCCAGATACTCGCACTCCGTGCCCTGATAGAGGTCGGGTACTCCCGGCATCGTGAGCTGCACGAGCGCCGCGCCGAGCGCGTTGGCCCGTGCGTGCTCGTCGAGTTCGCGGGCGAACAGCGCGAGTGTGTACATCGGCGGCCCCGCGGGCCCGGCCTCCACGAAGTCGCTCACGGCCCGCTCGTACGACGTGTCCGGCTCGGTCCAGCTGGTGTGCAGCCCCGCCTCCCGCACCGACTTGAGCAGGGCGGGCCCGATCCGGTCCGGCCGTGGAATCCCGAAGCCGAACGCCGTCTGCCACGCCACCCACGCCAGATGGTGATCGGGCGCCGGCACCCAGGCCAGCCCGGTCAGCACGCGCTCCCACCGCTCCGGGCACTCCGACAGCACCGCGATCCTGGCCCGGACGTCCGCACTCCGCTTCGTGTCGTGCGTGGACAGCACCGTGCCCGTCGTCGGCCAGTCCCGGGCGATGCGGGCGCAGTACGCATGGAACTCCTCCGGGCTCACCCCCGGGCAACCCGGATCCCCGCCCACCTCGTTCGACGAGATCAGCGGGGTGTAGCGGTAGAACGCCGTGTCCTCGACGGATTTGGCGTGCAGCGCCGAGGACGTCTGCGCGAAACGGGCACGGAACGCGTCCTGGTCAGGTCCGTCCCCGAGCAGCCCGAGCGCCAGATCCCGGATCACATCGACCGCCTCCGCCTCCTCGGCGACCGTGAACGCCGCCTTCGCGCGCAGCGCCGCGTCGGCCGTGAGGACCGCCTCGCCCCCCGTGCGGTACGGCCGGTAGACGGGCACCCGTACCAGCAGCTCCCGCAGCGCCGTGCGCAGCGCCCAGGGCGCGTGGTCGCGCGTCGCCGGGTCCGCCGCGCACACACGTTCCGCGATACGGGCGAGCGCCTCGGTCTCCGCGACCAGCTCATGGGTCACCACCTTGTGCGCGGCGCGTCGCACGGTCGCGCCCCAGTAGCCGCCACGGTCCCCGCCGGGCGAGGCGAAGTCCTGGTAGGCGCGGAGCAGTTCCTCGGCTCCGTCGGGGTCGGTGAACAGCCCGTCGATCCGGTGGAGCGCGTCGTAACCGGTCGTACCGTCCACCGGCCAGGCGGCCGGGAGGTGCTCGTCCCGGGTGAGGATCTTCTCCACGACCGTCCAGCAGCCGCCCGTGGCCTCGTTCAGCCGGTACAGATACGCCTCCGGGTCGGCCAGCCCGTCCGGATGGTCGATCCGCAGCCCGTCGACGACGCCGTCCCGGACCAGCTCGAGGATCTTGGCATGGGTGGCCGCGAAGACCTCCGGGTCCTCGACGCGCAGCCCGATGAGGCCCGAAATGGTGAAGAACCGCCGGTAGTTGAGCTCGGTACGGGCCAGCCGCCACCAGGCGAGCCGGTACCACTGCGCATCCAGCAGATCCGGCAGCGGAAGCGACTCGGTGCCCTCACGCAGCGGGAACAGGTGTTCCCCGTAGCGCAGGGTCCGTCCCTCCACCCGCAGCGCCGCGAGCTCGTCCCCGAGCCGTCTGCCCAGTACCGGCATGAGGACCTTGCCGCCGCCCGCGTCCCAGTCGATGTCGAACCAGCGCGCGTACGGTGAAGCCGGGCCTTCCCGCAGCACCTCCCACAGCGCGCGGTTGTGGCGGGGCGCGGCGGCCATGTGGTTGGGGACGATGTCGAGGACGAGCCCGAGGCCGTGCTCCCGCGCCGTGCGGGCGAGCGACCGCAGCCCCTCCTCGCCGCCGAGCTCGGCCCGTACGCGTGCGTGGTCGACGATGTCGTACCCGTGTGCCGAACCGGGCATCGCCTCCAGCACCGGCGACAGATGCAGATGGGAGATCCCGAGGCCGGAGAGGTACGGCACCGCTGCCTCGGCGGCCGAGAAGGGGAAGTCCGGCTGGAGCTGAAGCCGGTAGGTGGCGGTGGGCGTCATGCGAACGTACGTACCCGCATCACGGGGATCTCTGTCATCGGCTCATGCACCGGTACGGACGGATCGGGCCACGTTCACCTGATGTGACGAACGGCCCCGGGGGATTCACCGGCCTCCTCGGGGCCTGTCCTGTGGCTCAGCCCTATGCCGGCCGGCGCAGCACCACCAGACTCCGCCCGATCATCCGCAACTGTTCACCGGCCGCCACCTTGGGCCCCTGCCCCGGGGGCACCCCCTCGGGCCTGGCGGTGTCCACGACCACCTGCCACTGTCGGCCGTGGTTGACCGGCACCGCGAATTCCATCTCCTCTGCGCTCGCGTTGAACATCAACAGGAACGAGTCGTCCGAGATCCGCTCGCCCCGCGGCCCCGGCTCCGAGATCGCGTGCCCGTTCAGGAACACCGTCAGGGCCTTGGCGTGCGCGGCCTGCCAGTCGCGCTGCGTCATCTCCACACCCTCCGGGGTGAACCAGGCGATGTCGGACAGCTCGTCGTGCGTCCCCTCCACCGGCCTGCCGTGGAAGAAACGCCTGCGCCGGAACACCTGGTGGTCGCGGCGCAGCCACACCATCGCCCGGGTGAAGGCCAGCAGCGAGCCCGGCTCCTCCTCGGTCGACGACGGCCAGTGCACCCAGGACAGCTCGTTGTCCTGGCAGTACGCGTTGTTGTTGCCCTGCTGGGTGCGGGCGAACTCGTCCCCGTGGCTGAGCATCGGCACGCCCTGGGACAGCATCAGCGTGGCGATGAAGTTGCGCATCTGGCGGCCGCGCAGCTCCCGCACCTCCGGGTCGTCGGTGTCGCCCTCGGCCCCGCAGTTCCACGACCGGTTGTGGCTCTCGCCGTCCCGGTTGCCCTCGCCGTTGGCCTCGTTGTGCTTCTCGTTGTACGAGACGAGATCGCGCAGCGTGAAGCCGTCGTGGCAGGTCACGAAGTTGACCGAGGCGAGCGGGCGTCGCCCGTCGTCCTGGTAGAGGTCGGACGATCCGGTCAGCCGGGAGGCGAACTCGGCGAGCGTGCGCGGCTCGCCCCGCCACAAGTCCCGTACGGTGTCGCGGTATTTGCCGTTCCACTCGGTCCACAGCGGCGGAAAGTTCCCCACCTGGTAGCCGCCCTCGCCGACGTCCCACGGCTCGGCGATCAGCTTCACCTGGCTGACCACCGGATCCTGCTGGACCAGGTCGAAGAACGAGGACAGCCGGTCCACCTCGTGGAACTGCCTCGCCAGCGTCGCCGCGAGATCGAAGCGGAAGCCGTCGACGTGCATCTCGGTCACCCAGTAGCGCAGCGAGTCCATGATCAGCTGGAGCACGTGCGGCGAGCGCATCAGCAGGGAATTGCCGGTGCCGGTGGTGTCCGTGTAGTAGCGGCGGTCCTCGGAGAGCCGGTAGTACGAGACGTTGTCGAGACCCCGGAAGGAGAGCGTCGGCCCGAGGTGGTTGCCCTCGGCCGTGTGGTTGTAGACGACGTCGAGGATGACCTCGATGCCCGCCTGGTGCAGTGCCCGGACGGCGGACTTGAACTCCAGCACCTGCTGGCCGCGGTCGCCCCAGGACGCGTAGCGGTTGTGCGGTGCGAAGAATCCGATCGTGTTGTAACCCCAGTAGTTGTTGAGGTCCGCGTCGACCAGCCGGTGGTCGTTGACGAACTGGTGCACGGGCATCAACTCCAGTGCGGTGACGCCCAGTTCCGTGAGATGGGAGATCACCGCGGGATGCGCGAGCCCCGCGTACGTCCCGCGCAGCTCGGGCGGCAGCGCGGGATGCAGCATCGTCAGGCCCTTCACATGGGCCTCGTAGATGACCGTGCGGTGGTAGTCCGTCCGGGGCGGGCGGTCGTCGCCCCAGTCGAAGTACGGATTGACGACGACGGACGCCATCGTGTGCGGGGCGGAGTCGAGGTCGTTGCGCGAGTCCGGCCTGCCGAAGTGATAGCCGTACACGGCCTCACCCCAGTCGACACGTCCGCTCATCGCCCGTGCGTACGGATCGAGGAGCAGCTTCGCCGAATTGCACCGGTGCCCGCGCTCCGGTGCGTACGGTCCGTGCACCCTGAATCCGTATCGCTGACCGGGCATCACGCCCGGCAGATAGGCATGGCGGACGAACGCGTCCGTCTCACGGAGCTCCACCGCCGTCTCCGAGCCGTCGTCGTGCAGCAGACAGAGCTCGATTCGGTGCGCGGCCTCCGAAAAGACCGCGAAGTTGGTGCCGGCGCCGTCGTACGTGGCGCCGAGGGGATACGCCTGTCCCGGCCAGACCTGCATAGATATGACTCTTCCACTTCTGATCCGGGTGCTGGGGACCACTTGGGCCAGATCCTCCCCGAAAGAAGGGCAACCTCCTAGGACTTACCACCGTCCTACCGGGTGACCACAGGTAAGAGGGGGGAAAAGTGCGCAGATTAGTACGCCGCCATCTGGGCAAGGTGGTGGCGGGCACGGCCATTGCGGTGACGGGAACCGCCGTGATGGTCGGAATCACCCTGCCGGGCACGGCAGGAGCGGACGGCGGCCCCGGGGGCGGAACGGGGGGCCGCGCCGCCGCGTCCCAGGGCCTCGGCCAGGGCACAGGGGCCCCGGCCCCCGACCCCGGCGTCATCGCCGCGGCCGCCGACGAGGGCGAGAAGGGCATCGGGCGTGACCCGCTCACCGACGACGAGCTGAAGCGCGCCGAACAGCTGGCGACGGCCCCTGCCGCACGGGACGGCCGGGACGCGGGGGGCGGACGCGGCCCGCAGCACCTCACCACCGATCTGGCCGAACCGCAGCCGTCCGAAGCGGGTCTCGCAGCGCCTCCGCGCCGCGCCGTCGTCTCGTACTACGACTACCGGACCGACCGGCTCGTCACGTCGACGGTCAACCTGACCTCGGGGAAGGTCGAGCAGAGCGCCGCCCAGCAGGGCGTGCAGCCGTCGCCGCACCGCGAGGAGCTGCGCGAGGCGGTCGAGCTGATCCTGGCGAGCCCGCTCGGCTCGGGGCTGAAGGCGGACTACAAGGACGCCACCGGAAACGCGCTCACCTCTGCGGAGCCGCTCACGCTGAGCGGATTCGTCTACCGCAAGGACCGGGAGGCACGGATTCCGGAGCAGCTCGCCGACTGCGGGGTGCACCGTTGCGTGCACGTCATCACCAAGATCACGAACGGGCCGTGGATCGACACGCGGGACCTGGCCGTGGATCTGAGCGCCCGCACGGTCGTCCGTACGCCGACCGGCTGACGCCGCCCGGTTGACGCCCCGGCTCCGGTTCCGGGGCCGACCACCTCGATCGGACCGCCTCCCGGCTCGGACCGCCTGCCGCGGCCGACCGCATTCACGTCATTCACGTCATTCCCGTCCGTACGCCTTCCGTCTTCCGCACGAACGTCCGAGGGAGTTCCTCTTCGCATGGACAAGAGCAGATTTCCGCATGCCCGCAAGCCGGCCTCTGTGCTCGCCGCCGCCGTCCTGCTCGGCGGCGCGCTGACCGCCGCGGGCCCGGGCGCGGCGACCGCCGCCACCGCCACCGCCACCGCCAGGGCCCCGCAGGCCCCCGCCCCGGCCCTGCCGTGCAGCGCGCCCTACCAGATCAGCTCGACCCTCACGGGCGGCACCACGTGGCGCATGTGCTGGCACTACGACTCCTCCGCCGGCCTCGTCCTGGACAAGGTCAGCTATCAGCCGAAGGGTGAGCCCCGCCCGATCCAGGTGCTCACCAGCGCCAAGCTCGCGCAGATCCACGTCCCGTACGACAACGGGCAGGCCGAGTACGACGACCTCACCGGCTTCGGCTTCGGCTACGGCCTGCAGAACCTGAAGCCGACCGAGTGCCCCGGCGGCACCATCAAGAAGGTCAAGGTCCCCGAGGCCGGCCAGGTCAACGGCCTGTGCATGACCACCCGCTCACGCGGCCACGCCTACCGCCTCGCGAACGACGAGGGCACCAAGGTCTGGCACGCCGAGGGCAAGGACCTGCTGCTCTACACCGTCAACAAGGTCTCCTGGTACGAGTACATCACCGAGTGGCGCTTCTCGTCCGACGGCACGATATCCGCCAACGTCGGCGCCACCGGCAGCCTCTCGCCGGGTGACTACGACGCGGGCGACGGCCGGGGCTGGCCCATCGGCAAGGGAGCCAAGGACTACGCCACCAGCCACAGCCACAACGTCTTCTGGCGGCTGAACTTCGGCCTCGACGGCAGCGCCAAGGACCGGATCGAGCAGTACGACTCCAAGGTCACCCCGCCCACCGGCAACGGCAGCCCGACGACAAGGACCACGCGTACGCCGGTCACCAAGGAGCTCGCCGGGGACGCGAAGGCGATGCGCTGGTGGCGTGTCGTCAGCGCGACCGGCAAGAACAAGGACGGCCACCCGCGCTCGTACGAGATCGTGCCGGGCTCTTCCGCGAAGCACGCCGGCCGCGGCTTCACCAAGCACGACGTCTACTTCACCCAGAACCGTGCCTGCGAGCAGTTCGCCAGCAACAACACCCTCAACTGCGGGCGGGGCGCCCCCGACAGTGTGGACAACTGGGTCAATGCCGAGACCCTGGGCAATCCGGTCGTGTGGGTCAACATCGGGTTCCACCACATCGCCCGGGACGAGGACCAGCAGCCGATGCCGGTCCACTGGCAGGGCTTCCAGCTCGCGCCGAGGGACGTAACCGCTATGAATCCGCTCACTCCGGCCGAACTCGCCAACCAGAACGGTGCGCCTGCGCTGGGGAGTTGAGAGACCAGCCTGTCGATCCGGCTGCACCGGCTCCCGCTCGCGGAGTACCCTTCCTTGATCGTTGGAGACGGGTGTGTCCAGGAGCTGGAGGCGGTGCGCGGGTGAGCTCGGGAGGGCTGGAGCTTCCCCCCGGTGACGCTGGTCACGAGGGGGACTCCGCCGACGTCCCGCCCGGCGCGGTATCGCTCGCCCGGCCGGTCGAGATCGGGGCGGAACTGGACTGGGGCGCGGACGCCTGGAGCGAAGTGCGTACGCGCGCCCAACGGGCCGGGCGGGCCTACATCTGGCTGAACCTGGTCGAGCAGCGACTGCGGGCCGTCGTGGCCGCCGTGCTCCGGCCCATCTACGAGCCCGTGCACGGT
Source organism: Streptomyces sp. NPDC001514 (assembly GCF_053597075.1). Taxonomy (NCBI): domain Bacteria; kingdom Bacillati; phylum Actinomycetota; class Actinomycetes; order Kitasatosporales; family Streptomycetaceae; genus Streptomyces; species Streptomyces sp. NPDC001514. The sequence continues at coordinate 121,047 of NZ_JBSFHO010000011.1, read as the reverse complement.
GAGGAGTGGGTGGTCGCGGCCGCGGGGCCCGCGGGCCAGGAGTGGGTGCAGCGGGCCGTCGCCGTACGGGAGGTCTCCCGGCGCAAGGGGTATCTGCTGGACCCCGCGGACGACAACGTGCTGAGCTTCCTCACCCTCCCGCAGCTGCGGGAGCTGCTGGTCCAGCACTGGCCCTGCTTCGAGCCGTACTTCGACGACCGGCGCGATGTGGAGCTGGCCCTGGACGAGCTGGAGGTCGCGCGCAATGTCGTCTCCCGCAACCGCGCGCTGAACGAGGCCGTGCTCGCCCAGGCCGAGCGGGCGTCGGCGCGGCTGCTGGAGATCCTCGGCGGCGGCGCCGGCGTGCCATCGGCGGACCGGCTGCCCGTGGACGCGGTCGAGGACCTGGTGGGCGAGCGGTACGCGGACGTGGTGTCCGTGCATCCGGACCGGGTGAGGCTGCAGCGACAGCTGCCGGCCGAAGACCTGTTCGGGGGCGCACGCCGGCTCGACGCCATCGGCATAGGCCTGAACCTGCTCGTGCAGAACTTCTCCGGGCGGCGGCTGGTCCGGCTGGCCGAATCCGGCTGCCGGGTGCGGCTGCTCTTCCTCAATCCGGCGAGCAGTGCGGTCAAGCGGCGCGAACGGGAACTCGGCCTGAAGAAGGGCGAACTGAGCCGCTCGGTGGAGATGAACATCCTCCATATGCGGCGGGTGCGGTCGAAGCTGCGCGACCCCGGGGCGTTCGAGATCCATGTCTTCGACGAGACGCCGCGCTTCACGGCCTATCTGGTGGACGGGGACGGGCCCGACGGGCTGGCGGTCGTGCAGTCGTACCTGCGGCGTGCGCGGGGCATGGAGGCGCCGGTGCTGGTGCTGCGGGGCGCGGGCCGGTCGGTGGTGAGATCGGGTCAGGACGCCGAGCACGGGCTGTTCCAGACGTACCGGGAGGAGTTCGAGTCGGTGTGGACCGACTCGCGCCCGGTGTCCTGACTGTCAGTGCGGCGTGCGAGAGTTTCCGTCAGCACCACTGACGAGGGGGGAGCGCCATGACGTGGCACCGTGAACCACTTGCCGGTTTCGACCTGGAGACGACCGGCACCGATCCGCTGGACGCGCGCATCGTGACCGCGGCGGTCGTGGTCGTGCGGGGCGGTGAGACGACCGAGCGGCGGACCTGGCTGGCGGACCCGGGGATCCGCATCCCGGAGCAGGCGTCCGCGATCCACGGCATCAGCAGTGAGCGGGCGGCCGCGGAGGGCCGCCCGGCGCGCGAGGTCGCGGACGAGATCGCCTCGACCCTGGCGGATCACTGGGCCCAGGGCATCCCGGTCGTGGCGTACAACGCGGCCTTCGACCTCACCCTGCTCTCCGCGGAGCTCGCCCGCCACGGGCTGCCGTCCCTGTCGGAGCGGCTCGGGGGCGGGGCCATCGGCCCGGTCGTCGATCCGTACACGATCGACCGCGCCGTCGACCGCTACCGCCGCGGCAAGCGCACCCTCGAGGCGGTCTGCGCGGAGTACGGCGTCGTCCTGGACGACGCCCACGAGGCCCTCGCGGACGCACTCGCCGCGGTCCGGGTCGCCCATGCGATAGCCACCCGCCACGCCTCGGTCGCGGCGCTGACGCCCGCGGAGCTGCACGCCCGGCAGGTGCGGTGGTACGCCGAATGGGCGGTGGACTTCCAGGCCTTCCTCCGCCGCAAGGGCACGCCGGACGCGGTGGTCGACGCGTCCTGGCCCCTGCGCGAGCCGGTCGCCAGCGCGCGCTGACGAAGGACGTTCCCGCGCGGCTCCGCCGCGGTGGGGGCGAGCCCGCCCTGATCCCCGGCGCCGTCCGGTGGGCCCGGGCGTCCGTCCTTGGGTTCGCCCGGAGCTTTGCCCATCGCCGCCCCGCGACACGGGAGGACGGACGGGCCGCGTCCCGCGCGCGGGCGGCTCAGTCGCTCGATGCCGGCGGGGCACCACCCTCTCTCCCGATCAGCCGAGGCAGCCCCGCGTGGTCGGAGCCGACCTTGCGGTATATGTCCGACAACAGCCGGGTCACCACCGTGTCCTGGGCGCCCAGCTCTTCGGCGATGCGGGCGTTCGACCAGCCGCGGGCGGCCCATTCGGCCACGGTCCGCTCCTGCGCGCTGAGCGGCTCCGTGGCCGCGGTGCGCAGCTGGAGCGGCCACAGGCCGGCCGCGTCCAGTTCGTCGCGGGCCCGCGCCGCGAGGCCGTCGGCCCCGCACTGCACGGCGCCTTCCAGCCCACGGTGAAGCTGCTCGACGGCCTCCCGCGGCAGCCCGGCACGGCGCAGCGCCATGCCGTGGTCCACCAGTGCACACGCCAGGTCGTACCCGGCAGGGGAGCGCTCGAGGTGCTCGACGGCCTCGGCCAGCAGGGCGACCTGCTCCGCGCCGTGGGCCACCGAAGCCTGGGCGAGCAGCGCCTGTCCGATCACCGACTGGGTGCCGAACTGGCGGGCCCTTCGTACGCCTTCGGAAGCGAACTCGAGGGCTCGCGCCGGATCGGACGCCTCCAGCGCGCGGGCCAGATGGAGCTGCCAGGGGCACCACGCGGGGTTGCGCATGCCGCGCGGATCGAGCCGCTCACCGACCTGGACGAGCTGCCGCTCGGCCTCGCGCCGCATGCCGCGTGCGAGCAGCAGCTCGCTGTGGACGGTCTGGGAGTCGGGGTACACCACGGCGCTGGGCACGATGGTCCCGTAGCTGTACCGGGTGGCCAGCTCGTGGGCGTCCTCGGTGCGGCCGCGGGCGAGCAGGATCTCGATGAGGATGCCGATGGCGAAATACTGTGCGGGCACCTGGTGTCCGACCCGGTCCGCGATCCGCAGTCCGCCGCGGACCAGGGACTCGGCTTCGTCGAGACGCCCGCGGCGATAGCGGATGTAACCCAGAAGGGTGAACCCGAACGACAGGTGGGCGCCGCGCCAGCCCTTCTTCTCGCATTCCGCAATGCCCCTGTTGAAGAGCTCCTCCGCTCGTCCGGGCTGGTCGCAGTACATGAAGGTGAGCGCGACCAGGACCGGGACCTCGAAACCCCACTGCTCGTCGGTCCAGCTGAGGCCTTCGCCGAGGGCTTCCTCCGCATGGTGGAGCGCGGTGGCCGCAGGCTCGCCGCGCACCATGGCGTCCCAGGCACGCAGGCCCAGGATGTACCGCTCTGCCATGCTCCGGCCGGTGAGGTGCTCGGCCAGCCGGGTCAGTCGGCGGGAGCGGGCGGGCGAGTCCTGTTCGTCGGCCCGGAAGGCGTTCCACATGAACTGCTCCGCCTGCATGCGCAGCCGTGTCCTGGCGTCGGTGGCCCCTCGTGCGGCCTCGGCGACCGTCTCGGCCGCTTCCGCCATCCGGTCCGAGTGGCCGAGCGCCTGTGCCAGCCGGTAGACGATCGCCTCGCGCAGGGCCGGCTCGAGGACGGGCTCCTCCAGTGCCGCTCGCAGATGGTTGACCGTGGTGGCAGGCTCGGTCAGCAGGGCGGAGCAGCCGAGTTCGAACAGGACGTCGGCGCGCTCGTCCAGGGCGGGTGGCTCGCGGAGCGCCCGGGCGAGGCAGCGCCGGGCGGCCTCGGGTGCACCTGCCCTGAGGTATTCGCGGGCGGCCTGCCGGAGTTGCTGCACGGCCCAGGGGTCGCTCTCGGGGTGCATCTCCAGCAGATGGCGGGCGGCCGTGGTGGCGCCCAGGCCCGCGCCGGCGACCACTGCGGCGGCCTGGCCGTGCATGGCGACGCGGAACGCCGCGGGAATCGCCCGGTAGACGGCGGTGGCGACCAGCGGGTGGAAGAACTCCAACGGGTCGTCATCAGAGGCGCCGGGAGCGCCCTCGGCGAGGATGCGGGCCTCCCGCAGCCTGGCGACGGCATCAATGGACTCGGCCTCGCCCAGTCCGCCGACGCTCGCGGCCAGGTGGCGGGACGCCTCGGCCCCCAGCACGGCGGCACTCCAGGCGAACCGGACTGCGGAGGTGCCGAGCCGCTCCAGTCGCTCGACGAGCCCGCTGCCCTTCACCGCGGAGGCCAGCTCGCGCAGTTCGGGTACGTGTACGACCTGCGGCTTCAGCCCGCGGTCGGCGACCTTGGCGGCGAGTTCGACGGCCTCGAAGGGGTTACCTCCGGTGACGGCCCAGGTCTCACGGCAGAACGCCTCGTCGGCCTCCTCGCCCAGGGTGTCCCGGACGATGCGGCTGACCGCGCCGGGGGTGAGCGGAACGAGGTCGAAGGGGCGCGATCCATGGCGGTCGGCAAGTCGGCCGAAACCGGCCGCGTCGATCGGGAGTTCATCGGGACGGTAGGCCACGACCAGCAGCATCGGGAGTTCGGTGACCCGCGGCGCGAAACCGGTGAGCCAGGCCAGCGACTCGGCGTCGGCCCAGTGGGCGTCGTCCAGGATCACCACCAGTGGCGCGTGCTGCACGGCGAAGCGGGTGACGATCCAGTCCAGGCCGTCCCGTACGCCCTGGGGGTCGGGTGATGCGACGCTGTTCTGCGCCACCAGGCCCAGCGCGGGGGCGACGATGTCGTACCAACTGCCGAGTATCTCGCGCTGTTCCTTCTCCGTGCCCGCCGCGAGCACGGGCTGGACCAGCTGGCGTACGACATGGAACGGGAGGCCCTGCTCCTGCTCCCCTCCGCGGGCGAAGAGCGCCGTGCAGCCGCGGGCCACGGCCCGCCTGCGCACCTCGGTGAGGAGTGAGGTCTTGCCGAGTCCCGCCGGCCCGGCGAAGGCGAGTAACCCGCCCGTGCCGGGTACGGCCGAGCCCCTCGAGGCCCCGCTCAGGTCGGTCAACAGGGTGTCGAGCGCCGCCAGTTCCGCATTGCGTTCCAGCAGTAGCCGACGCGGGTGTCCCGGCCGGTCTCCTGTGTAGGCCACATCCGTTCCTTCGGCCGTGTGTCGTCCTCGGGTACGCGAAGGGTACGCCTGTGAAGACGCTCGGTCGTCTTGTGTGGAGGTAATGCCCGCACGAAGCGATAAAATTCTGATAATACCGGCCAACGCGTTTCCGGTTCTGTACCTTCATGCCCCCTCGCCGCTCTTGGGGGCGCGTGCGCCGTCGCGTGCGCCGGCTTCGCGCCCCATGACACCCGTCGCGAGCGGTCGTTCGGCTCGTGCGACGCCTAGCCTCTTAGGGCGGCGAGAACGCGTCACGACCGCTCCGCCGAGCCGGTGGGATGCGCTGCGACGCCCAGGGGGTGCGTATGGCGAACGCAAGGCCTTCCGGCTTCCGCCCGGTGCCCTCTGACCCGACGCGGCGCACCGCCGCCATCAGGATCCCGTTCTCCCCCCGCTTCAGTCCGCACGCCGAGCGCGCTCGCCGGCACACGCTTCAGTGGCTGCTGGAGACGGGCCTGCTCAACGAGGAAGCCGAGGTGGCGGAGTACGACGCGCTGCGGCTCGAGCGGCTGATGGCGTATTTCTACCCCGACGCCACGGGCGGCGACCTCGAGCTCGCGGCCGACTTCAACGCCTGGTTCTTCATCTTCGACGACCAGTTCGACGGTGGGCTGGGAACGCGGCCCGAGGCGATAGAGCGCGTGGTGGACAGCCTCGTACAGACGATGACGCTGGACGGACCCGCCCCCCAGCAGCGCGATGGCCACGACCCGCCGCTCGTCCGGGCGTTCCAGGACATATGGCGCCGGGCCACCGTCGGCACCCCGTACGACTGGCAGAGCCGGTTCCGTGCGCACTGGCGGGACTACATGGCCGCCCACCAGGGCGAAGCGCACAACCGGAACGCGGACCGCCTGCCCACCCTGGAGCAGTTCCTCGAGGTGCGGCGGGACTCCATAGGCGTACGGCCCTGCCTCGACTTCACCGAGCGGTGCGGTGGCTACACCCTGCCGGACGAGCTGCTCTGCTCCTCCCCGCTGCGGGAGATGCGTCAGATCACGGGCGATGTGGTGATCTTCGTCAACGACATCGTCTCGCTCGTGAAGGAACTGGCGGCGGGGGATGTGAACAACAGCGTCGTCGTCCTTCGCGAACAGGAGGGCTGCACGCTGGAGCAGTCCGTCGAGCGCATCGCAGCCCTTGCCAACGCACGGACAGCACGCTTCGCCCAGCTCGCCGCGGCCCTCCCCAAGGGGATGAGCGAGCGGGGCGTGCTTCCGGAGGTGCGCGGACACATCGAGCACTACGTGGAGGGCATGGGCCACCTGATGGCGGGCAACCTCGCCTGGTCCCTTGCGACCTCCCGATACGACGAGACCGGGATCGCCGCCGTCAGCGGCGGGCGGCAGCGTCCCTGGGCGCATCTCACCTCAGTACCCGAAGCCCGTGCCTCCCGCGCCGAAGGCGTGTCACCCGCCGGCGCCGGTGCCGACCCGTCGGCGCGGTCCGTGACCCGGGATGTCCGTCCTCGACCATGAGGTCAGAACGGGTACCAGCGCACCTGCGCGTCACCCTCGCGCAAAGAGGCCACGCGGCGGCGGAATTCGGCCAGCGCCTTCGGGTTGGCGGGAGCGTGCTGTGCCACCCATGCGCAGCTCGCCGTCTCACGGGCGCCCCGCAGGACCGCGCAGCCGTCCCAGTCACGGACGTCCCACCCGTACGCCTCCGTGAACCCGTCGTACGCCGCCGGATCGAGCCCGTACCGGTCGCGGGACAGCGCCAGGACCACCAGATCGTGCTCGCGCAGATCCGAGGAGAAGGTCTCCAGGTCGACCAGCACCGGACCGTCGGGGCCGACATGCACATTGCGGGGGAGCGCGTCACCATGGATCGGCCCCGGCGCCAGATGCGGGGTCAGCGCGGCCGCCGCCTCGGCGAAACCGTCCCGCCGTTCCCGCAGGTACGTCGCGTCCGCCGGATCGATCGCGTCCCCCGCAAGCCGCAGCCAGCGCTCGACGCCCGCGAGCAACTCCCGTCGCGGCAGCGCGAACGGCGCCGCCGGCAGCGCGTGCACCTGCCGCAGCAGTAGCGCCAGGTCCCGCGGCTCGGCCGGCCGCACGGCATCGGGGAGCCGGTGCCACAGCGTCACCGGATGCCCCTCCACCAGCCGAGCCTTCGGCTCCACGGCCCGTACGGCAGGGACGCCCGCCTCCTCCAGCCACCCGGCCACCACCAGCTCGCGCTCCGCACGCTCCAGCAGCTCCGCGCTCCGCCCGACCTTGACGACGACGTCGCCCGCGCCGAAGACCGCGTTCTCGCCGAGGGCCAGGAGCGCCGCGCCCCGCGCCAGTCCCGCCGCCGCCAGCACCTCGCGTGCGCGTGTCTCGTCCATGGCCCGAATTCTCGCATCCTCGCAGGTGGTGTTGACGAACCGACGGAGCGTCAGCACGATGACGGAGGCCGAGGCCCGGTCCGGATCCACGTCATAAAGGGGGCGAATCCGTGACACTGGCGAGTGCAGCAGCGGCACGGTCGGACGGCAGGGCGAGCCCGCGTCGCCCGAACCCGGGCCGGGGGCCCCGTACCGACCATGGAGCCTGGTTACTGGTGCTCCCGGCCCTCATCCCGATCCTCGTCCTGAGCGTCGGCCCCCTCCTCTACGGCATCGCGCTCTCCCTCACGGACGCCCAGTCGGGCCGCACCCAGGCCACCCGGTGGACCGGCACGCTCAACTTCCAGGACCTGCTCCACGACACCCTCTTCTGGGACTCGTTCCGGATCGGCCTGCTCTGGGCGGTCGGCGTCACGGTCCCCCAGTTCTTCCTCGCCCTCGGCCTCGCCCTCCTCCTCAACCAGGACCTGCGCCTGCGCCGGTTGGCCCGGGCGCTCGCGATCATTCCCTGGGCCATGCCCGAGGTCGTCGTGGGCATCATCTGGCGCCTCGTCTACAACCCCGACGCCGGCATCCTGAACGAGACCGTCCGTGACCTCGGCCTCGGCGACGGCCGCGACTGGCTGAGCGGGCTGGCCACCGCACTCCCCGCCGTGATCGTCGTCGGCATCTGGTCCGGTATGCCCCAGACCACCGTCGCCCTCCTCGCCGGGCTGCAGAACACCCCGCAGGAGCTCCACGAGGCCGCGGCCCTCGACGGCGCGGGAACCTGGCGCCGCTTCCGCACGGTCACCTGGCCCGCCCTGAGGCCCGTCGCCCTCGCGATCACGGCGCTCCAGTTCATCTGGAACTTCAATTCCTTCGCGCTGGTCTACGTCCTGACCAGCGGGGGACCGGGCGGCCGGACCCGCCTTCCCATGCTCTTCGCCTATGAAGAGGCATTCCGCTACGGCCAGTTCGGATACGCCGCGGCCATGGGCTGCGTCATGGTCGCCGTGATCTCCGTGATGCTCGCGCTGTATCTCGTGGGCCGGCTGAGGGACGGTGGGACGAAGTGAGCATGCGCACCAGCAGGGCCGGGCGTGCCGGCCGGTACGCCGCGCTCCTCGGCTATCTCGTCTTCCTCGCCTTCCCCTTCCTCTGGCTCGTCTCCACCGCCTTCAAGCCGCCCCGCGAACTCGGCTCACTCCACCCCACCTGGATTCCCGAGGAGCCCACACTCGTCAACTTCCGCCAGGCCTTCGACGAACAGCCGCTCCTCCAGGCCGCCGCCAACAGCCTGCTCATCGCCCTGAGCGCGGCGGTCGTCGCCGTCGTCGTCGCCACCCCGATGGCGTATGTGATGGCCCGTCACCGTACCCGGCTCGCAAAGGCCGCCACCGGCTGGGTCGTCGTCAGCCAGGCGTTCCCGTTCGTCCTGCTGATCATTCCGCTGTTCCTGATCCTCAAGAACCTCCGGCTCGTCAACACGTCGGCCGGTCTGGTCCTCGTCTACGTCGTGTGGTCGCTGCCCTTCGCCCTCTGGATGCTCGTCGGATACGTACGGGCCGTACCGGCCGAGCTGGAGGAGGCCGCGGCGGTCGACGGCGCCGGAAAGGCCCGTACGCTCGTCTCGGTCACCGCGCCGCTGCTCGCGCCCGGGATCGTGGCCACGGCGATGTTCGCGTTCATCACCGCATGGAACGAGTTCTTCTTCGCCCTCGTCCTGCTCAAGACCCCGGAGAAGCAGACCCTGCCGGTCGTCCTCACCCACTTCATCGGCGCGGAGGGCGCCGCCGACCTCGGGCCGCTCGCCGCGGCCGCGTTCCTCGCGACGATCCCCTCGCTCGTGATCTTCGCGGTCATCCAGAAACGCATCACGGGCGGAATGACGGCCGGGGCGGTGAAGCACTGATGCGATCGACGAGACCGACGAGACCGACGAGATCGACGAGACCACGTGCCTGGGCCGCGGCGGCCGCGGCGCTCGCGCTGCTCCTGACCGGCTGCTCCGATGACGGCTCCTCCCGCACCGCCGGGAAGGTCACCCTCCGCTTCCAGTCCCTGGCCTGGCAGGAGGAGTCCGTCGCCGCCAACAAGGAGCTGGTGAAGGAGTGGAACGCGACCCACCCCGACATCCGCGTCGAGTACGTCCAGGGCAGTTGGGACAGCGTCCACGACCAACTGCTCACCTCCTTCGAGGGCGGCGAGGCGCCGGACATCATCCATGACGCGTCCGACGACCTCGCCGACTTCGCGTACGGCGGCCGTCTCGCCGATCTGCGTGAGCTGCTGCCCGCCCGGCTCACCGCCGACATCCCGGAGCGGAGCTGGGAGACGACGACGTTCGGCGAAGGCGTCTACGGCGTCCCGTTCCTCCAGGAGCCGCGCGTCCTCATCGCCAACAAGAAGCTCCTCGACGCGTCCGGAGTCCGCATCCCGACCCCCGAGAGGCCGTGGAGCTGGGAGGAGTTCCGGGCCATCGCCAAGAAGATGACCGCACAGCTCGGTCATGAGAAGTACGCGGTCGCCTGGCCGTTCAAGGACCCGGTTTCGGCCACCCTCAACCTCGGGCTCTCGGCGGGCGGGCAGATGTTCCAGCGCGGTCAGGACGGGCGGGTACGCATTGAGTTCACGGACGCCGACGCGCTGGTCCCCGAAACCGTCCACGATCAGGTCAACGTGGACCGGAGCGCGTCCAGGACCGCGCTCGGCGGGGGCGGCTCCGACTCCCTGCCCGGCTTCTTCGGCGGGAAGTACGCGATGGTCCCGCTCGGTTTCTCGTACCGCCAGCAGGTCGTCCAGCAGGCACCCGAGGGCTTCGAGTGGACCGTGCTGCCCGCGCCCGCCGGCAGTGAAGGGCTCGCGCAGGGCGTCAGCCCGCAGACCCTGTCGGTGGCCGAGGACAGCCCGCACAAGAAGGAGGCGGTGGAGTTCATCGACTTCCTGCTGCAGCCGCGGAACATGGTGCGGCTGGCGAAGGGCGACTGGATGCTCCCGACGGGCACGCAGGCGCTCGCCGACGCCGCCCTGCACAGCCCGGAGGACGGCTGGGCGACGGGCGCGGCGCTGGCGGAGCATCTGCGCTCGGCACCCGCGCAGTCGGTGCGCGGTTATCCCGAGTGGAAGGACAAGGTGGCGACACCGGCGCTCCAGGAGTACTACTCCGGCGGCATCGACCGCGCCGAGCTGGAGAAACGACTGGTCGAGGACGGGAATCGGGTGCTCACCCGCTATCAGCGCTAGGGGCGCCCGGCCGTAAAGAGATTGCACGAGACGTCTCGTCTCGTTTAGCGTGAGGGTATGACCGAACCGAAGCGTGCCCATGTCGCCATGTTCTCCATCGCCGCCCACGGGCACGTGAACCCGAGCCTCGAAGTGATCCGGGAACTCGTGGCCCGTGGGCACCGCGTCAGTTACGCGATCCCGCCGTCCTTCGCCGAGAAGGTCGCCGCCACCGGCGCCGAGCCGGTGATCTACACCTCCACGCTCCCGACCGACGACGAGCCGGAGGCGTGGGGTACGGATCTCATCGACAACATCGAGCCGTTCCTCGCGGATGCCGTCCAGGCGTTGCCGCAGCTCGCCGAGGCGTTCGCCGGCGACGAGCCCGACCTCGTCCTGCATGACATCACCTCGTACCCGGCGCCCGTGCTCGCCCACCGCTGGGGCGTGCCCGCCGTGTCGCTCTGGCCCAACCTCGTGCCGTGGGAGGGGTACGAGGAGGAGGTCGCCGAGCCGATGACCGCCGAGCTCAAGGCGTCGGAGCGGGGCAAGGCGTACTACGCCCGCTTCGAGGCGTGGCTCGCGGAGAACGGCATCGACATCCATCCGGACCCGTTCGTCGGCCGCCCGCGACGGGCCGTCGTGCTGATCCCCAAGGCGCTGCAGCCGAACGCCGACCGGGTCGACGAGTCCGTCTACTCCTTCGTCGGCGCCTGCCAGGGCGACCGCGCGGAGCAGGGGGAGTGGCGGCGTCCGGCGGACGCGGAGAAGGTGCTTCTGGTCTCGCTGGGTTCGGCCTTCACCAAGCAGCCGGATTTCTACCGCGAGTGCGTGAAGGCCTTCGGTGATCTGCCGGGGTGGCATGTGGTGCTGCAGATCGGCAAGTTCGTCGATGCATCGGAACTGGGGGACGTACCCGCCAACATCGAGGTCCACCACTGGATCCCGCAGTTGGCGGTCCTGAGGGAGGCCGACGCCTTCATCACCCATGCCGGTGCGGGTGGCAGCCAGGAGGGCCTCGCCACCGCGACCCCGATGGTGGCGGTCCCGCAGGCCGTCGACCAGTTCGGCAACGCGGACATGCTCGTCTCGCTGGGCGTGGCACGGCACGTCCCGATGGAGGAGGCCACCGCCGACACCCTCCGCGAGGCGGTTCTCGCCGTGGTCGCCGACCCGGACGTCGCCCGCCGCCTCCAGGAGATCAGGCTCTCCATGGCGGGCGAGGGCGGCACGCGGCGCGCGGCGGACCTGATCGAGGCCGAACTCCCGCAAGACTGAAGCGCAAAGCTCGGCGCGCAAAGGTCGGCGCGCATAGCCCGGCAAGTGTGGACCGGCGCGGTATGGCCCGGCCGAAAAGCCCAGTGCCCGCGGGCCGGACGCGTAAAGCCCGGTGCCCGCGGGCCGGATGTGTAAAGCCCGGTGCCCGCGGGCCGGATGTGTAAAGCCCGGTGCCCGCGGGCCGGATGCGTAAAGCCCGGTGCCCGCCGACCGGACTCGTAAAGCCCGGCCGTTAAGTCCGGCGCGTAAAGCCGGTGCCGTGGACCGGCCCGTGAGACTCCGGTGAGACCGGCCCTCAAGGGCCGGTCTCCCTTTTGCGCTGCGGAATTCGGGTGGAGTATGTGAAGGCCTCAAGCCCCTTGTGTGTAAGCCGAGTTGACGGCCAAGTCCGACATGTGCAGCCCTGGTCGTTTCGTTATTACGAAGGCTTGTTGAGTAAGTCACAGGTGTATGAAGGTCTTGATCTGAGCCCGTCAATCGGTCAGGGTTTCGAGTCAACCCCCGGAGATTTTCCTTCCGGAGGCCAAACCCCCCACAAATGATGACGAGGAGACCCCTCTTCATGGCAACTCACAAGCGCTCGAGCAGGATCAAGCTCACCGCGGCGATAACCGCCGTGGCCGCAGCCGCCGGAGTGACCGTACTCAACACCTCGTTCGCCGGAGCAGCACCCGCTCCCGCGGAGGGCACGATCTACGGCGCGAACGCCGAAGGCGCCGTCGCCGGCAGCTACATCGTGCTGCTGGACGAGAAAGCGAACAAGAAGGAACTGGCCAAGGAGTACGGCGGCACGCTGCAGCGCACCTACAACTCCGCCATCAACGGCTTTTCCGCCAGCGGGCTTTCGGAGACCGAGGCCAAGCGTCTCGCCGCCGACCCCGCCGTCGCCAAGGTCGTCCAGAACAAGAAGTTCACGATCAACGCCACCCAGGACAACCCGCCGTCCTGGGGCCTGGACCGGATCGACCAGGCCGACACCGCCGGCGACAGCAAGTACACGTACCCCGACAGCGCCGGCGAGGGCGTCACGGCGTACGTCATCGACACCGGAGTCCGCATCTCCCACAAGGACTTCGAGGGCCGCGCCACGCACGGCTTCGACGCCGTCGACAACGACGACTCCGCCGACGACGGCAACGGCCACGGCACGCACGTGGCGGGCACCATCGCCGGCTCCGCCCACGGAGTCGCCAAGAAGGCGAAGATCGTCGCCGTCCGTGTCCTCGACGACAGCGGTTCCGGCACCACCGAGCAGGTCGTGGCCGGTATCGACTGGGTCACCAAGAACCACCAGGGCCCGTCCGTCGCCAACATGAGCCTCGGCGGCAGTGCCGACCCGGCGCTCGACGAGGCCGTCCGCAAGGCCATCGCCGCCGGCGTCACCTTCGGCGTGGCCGCGGGCAACGAGTCGAGCGACGCGAGCCAGGGCTCCCCGGCCCGCGTCGAGGAGGCCATCACCGTCGCCTCCTCCACCAAGGACGACAAGCAGTCCGACTTCTCCAACTTCGGCAAGGTCGTGGACATCTACGCCCCGGGCTCGGACATCACGTCCGACTGGAACGACAGCGACGAGGGCACCAAGACCATCTCCGGTACGTCGATGGCGACTCCGCACGTCGTCGGCGCCGCCGCGGTCTACCTCGCCGCCCACAAGGACGCCACCCCGGAGCAGGTCGCCAAGGCGCTGACGGACGGCGCCACGGCGGACAAGATCAGCAACCCGAGCGAGGGCACGCCCAACAAGCTCCTGAAGGTCGTCGAGTGATCAACTGACCGACGACCGGTGATGAGCCGGCGGCCGCCGCGCCCTCCCCCACGGGGCACGGCGGCCGTCCTGTCGTGTGACCATGGCGACCATGACGAAGACCTCTGCGTACGCGCTGCTGCTGCGCGGCATCAATGTCGGCGGACACCGCAAGGTCCCCATGGCCGACCTCCGTGCGCTGCTGACCGAGCTGGGTCACGACGACGTCCGTACGTATCTGCAGAGCGGCAACGCCGTCTTCACCAGCGCGACGCGCGACGAGGACGCGCTCGCGGCGGGCATCGGGCAGGCCATCGAGAGGCACTTCGGCTTCACCGTCGACTGCCTCGTCCGCGGAGGCCCGTATCTTCGGGCCGTCGTCGAGAGCTGCCCCTTCCCGGCGGCCGAACTGGAGGGCAAGCAGCTCCACGTCACGTACTTCTCGGCGCGCGTCGACCCCGAGCGGTTCGCGTCCATCGACGCGGCGGCCTTCCTCCCCGAGGAGTTCCGGCTCGGCGACCGCGCGCTGTATCTGTACGCGCCCGAAGGGCTCGGCCGCTCCAAGCTCGCGGAGGCCCTCTCCCGGCCGGGCCTCACGAAAGGCGTCGTGGCGACGGCCCGTAACTGGAACACTGTCGTCAAGCTCGCCGAGATGACCGGAGGACATGCGTGATGACCGGGTCCGAGTCCGGCTCCGCCGCCGTCGACGCCGCCATCGAGGGCGAACTCCGACTCCTCGACCCTCTCGTACGCACCGAACCGGCGCTGGTCGCCGGGCTGCTCCACCCCGACTTCCTGGAGTTCGGTGCGTCGGGGCGCCGCTGGGACCGCGACGCGATCATCGAGGCGCTCGCCCAGGAGGGGGCCCAGGCCTCCGCCAAGCCGATCACCGCGTCGGAGATCAGAGGCACCCAGCTCGCCCCCGACGTCGTCCATCTGACGTTCGTGACCGAGTACAACGGGCAGCGCGCCCACCGCAGTTCACTGTGGCGTTCGACCGATGACACCTGGCAGCTCTACTTCCACCAGGGCACGCCGTTCAGTGCCGATGAGAGCTCCGACGAAGACTCCGGCGCCAGCTGAAGCCGCCGGGCAGCCGCACGGAAGCACTGTGGTGACCTGAGCTGTCCCGCGTGACGTGGGCGCGGCGCGTGCCGACGCTCAGCGACCAGCCGTGCGTGCTGAGGTTCAGGTGGACCAGCTTCGGGATGATCGTGATCCGCTTGTGGTAATAGATCGACATATCGGCCTCCTTGTCGCCATGGTGCGCGAAGGGCTCGGCGCGGCTGTCACGGCACCGCCACGGTCGTGTCACCGTGACGGCCGCCACCGCCGCTACCGCTGCCCCAGGGCAGACATGTCCTCATCCGACAGCCGGATCGCGGCCGCGTCCAGGTTCTCCTCCAGATGGGCGAGCGAACCCGTGCCCGGCGTCGGGCAGAGGGCGGGGGAGCGGTGCAGCAGCCAGGCCAGGGCGATCTGCCCGCGCGACGCGCCATGCCGCTCGGCAACCCGGTCCAGGGCGCCGGCCGCCGCGCCCGTGAGCGCCCCGTCGGCGAGCGGGAACCACGGCAGGAACGCCGCACCGCGCGCCTCGCACACCTTCAGCACGGCCTCCGACTCCCGGTCGATGAGATTGAAGCGGTTCTGCACCGACGCGATGTCCGTCAGCGCCAGGGCCGCCTCCAGCTGCTCCGCGGTCACCGTGTCCAGCCCGATGTGCCGGATCTTCCCCTCGCGCCGCAATTCGTCGAGCGTGCCCAGCTGCTCGGCCAGGGGCACCTTCGGGTCCAGCCGGTGCAGCTGGTAGAGGCCGATCGTGTCCGTGCGCAGCCGCCGCAGGCTCGCCTCGCACATCGCCCGCAGCTGCTCGGGCCGTGCCGCGACGTGCCACGCACTGGCGCTCGTCCGTACGACGCCGCCCTTGGTGGCCACGAGCAGGTCGGCCGGATACGGGTGCAGGGCCTCGGCGACCAGCTCCTCGGCGAGGCCGGGGCCGTAGTTGTCGGCCGTGTCGATCAGCGTGACACCGCGCTCGACGGCACGGCGCAACACGGCCACGGCGTCCGCGCGCTCGCCCCGGGGTCCCCAGTAGCCGGTCCCGGTGAGCTGCGCCGTACCGTACCCGAGCCGCCGGACCGACGGGCCTTCGCCGAAGGTGTACGTGTCGTTGATCATGCGGGCACGGTAGCCGAGCCGCCGGAATGTCAGTGCCGCGGCCTATGGTCGCTTCCATGTACGACGACGGTGACGGGCCGCCACGCGACCGCGGGGAGCGGGCGGCGCAGGCACGCGCGGCCGAGGTGCGGGTCGCCTTCGAAGGGCTGCTGCAGATCCGCCGGCTGACGAACACCGGCGCAGCCGACCCGGAGACGATACCGGCGGCATGGGAAAGAGGCCGGACGGTGCGGGCGGTCGCACTCGCGCTGGAGGCGTCCGGGATCACCCCTTCCGCGGTCGACGAGTCCACCGGACAGCGGGTCGCGACGGGATACCGCGTCAGGGAACGGGAGGACGAACCGGGCACGGTCACGGTCGAATGGCTCGGACCGCACGGCAGCGGGGCCGCGGCCCAGGAGGAGAGCGCCCTCACCGAATGCGCGCGGGTACTGGACCGGCTCGGCTGGGACGCCCTGCTGTACCGGGGACGCGGCCGTCACCGCTTCCTGGAAGTGCGGCCACCCCATCCCGGGCGCTGAATGGCCCACGTATCCGGTCCCTGATTGGCCCTCAGGGCAGGGACACCTGCCGCCTAGGGTGGCAGTCATGACAACCGAGTCCCCGGCCGAGCCCACGTCCGTCTTCACGTCCGCGCAGCCCGCAACCGCTGTCGACTTCTACTTCGACCCCGCCTGCCCGTTCGCATGGATCACCTCCCGCTGGATCCTGGAGGTCGAGAAGCAGCGCGACATCGAGGTGCGCTTCCGTCCGATGAGCCTCTACCTGCACAACATCGGCAACGAGCTGCCCGACTGGTACCGCGACCTGGTCGACCGCTCCATCGGTCCCGTCCGGGTCGCGGTTGCCGCGGCCGAGCAGCACGGCGAGAAGGTCCTGCGCGACCTGTACACCGCGATGGGCACCCGCATCCACCAGCAGAAGGCCGATGACTTCGACACCGTGATCGCCGAAGCCCTCGCGGAGACCGGTCTCCCGGCCGAGCTGGCCGCCGCCGCGCACGACACGGCGTACGACGACGCGGTGCGCCGCAGCCACGACGCGGGCAAGGACCCTGCGGCGGACGGCTACGTCGGTACGCCGACCATCCATGTCGACGGCGCCGTCTGGTTCGGGCCCGTCCTCAACTCGGTGCCGCGCGGCGAGGAGGCGGGGCGGCTCTTCGACAGCTTCCGCGTGCTCGCCAACCATCCCGACTTCTTCGAGCTCAAGCGGACGCGGACGGGGAAGCTGAACACGGCCTGACCGGGGCAGCGGCGGCTCAGCCGGCCAAGGCGACGATCCGGTCCACGTGCGCCTCGTCGTAGCGCTCCAGCAGCAGACGCGCCAGCTCGGGGCCCGGGCCCAGCACGTCCGCGAGGACGTCCGCGCCCGCCTCGGCGGCGCCCGCGACGATACGGTCCGGGAGGCGGCCCGGGGCGATGACGTACGGCGCCACCGCGACCCGGGCGACGCCATCGGCGCGCAGCGCCCGTACCGCGTCCTCGGGACGGGGACAGCCCGCGGCAGATACAGCGGAGGCGAACGCAGGTCGCACGGCGCACCAACCGGTGTGCCGCAGCTCCCGCGCCACATCTGCGATCACTGCGATCGCCTCCCGGTCGGAGGAGCCCGCCGAGGCCAGGACGACCCCGGTCGAGCGCTTGTCGCCAGGCGTGAGCCCGGCCTCGTACAGCCGCCGCTCCAGCGCGTCCAGCAGCAGCGGTGACGGGCCCAGCACGTCCGCCTGGGTGATCCGCAGCCGCGGGTGCCTGGCCCGCGCCTCGTTCAGGACGGACGGGATGTCGGCCTTGGCGTGGAAGGCGCGGGTCAGCAGCAACGGCAGCGCCACCACGTCCCGTACGCCGTCGTTCGCCATCCGCTCCAGGACCTGCGGCACGGAGGGTGCGTTGAAGTCGAGGAACGCCGTCGACACCCGCAGCTCAGGACGGTGCGACCGGACGCGCCGTACGAGGGCGTGCACGGTCGCGGCGTGCCGCGGGTCGCGGCTGCCGTGGGCGATGACGAGCAGGACGGGGCCGTGCGGGTTGTCCATGGGAGACGCTCAGTTCTTGACGAGCAGACCGCGGCTGCGCAGCACCCACCGCTCCAGCGGGCTGAAGAACAGCAGGTCGATGGCGATGCCGACGATCAGGATGAGGATGATCGCCAGGAACACCCCTGGCATGTCGATGTTGTTGCGGGCGTTCTCGAGCAGCTGGCCGAGGCCCAGGCCGAGGTCCGGAGACGACGCGATGATCTCGGCGGCCATCAGCGAGCGCCACGAGAAGGCCCAGCCCTGCTTCAGGCCGGCCAGATAGCCGGGCAGTGCGGCCGGCATGACGATGTGCCAGGTGCCCTTGAGGCCGGTGGCGCCCATGGTGCGTCCGGCCCGCAGAAACAGCGGCGGCACCTGGTCGACCCCGGAGACGAGTCCGTTGGCGATCGACGGGACCGCGCCGAGCAGGATGACCGCGTACATCATCGAGTCGTTCAGGCCGAGCCAGATGACGGCGGGCGGCACCCATGCCACCGACGGCAGTGACTGCAGACCGGAAAGGATCGGGCCGATCGCGGCGCGGACGAACTTCACCCGGGCCACCAGCAGACCCAGCGGCGTACCGATGGCCAGGGCCAGCAGGAAGCCGAACAGACCGCGCGAGATGCTGGTCCAGACGACGTCCAGCAGGGTGCCCTGCAGCCACATGTCGGTCACACCGGTCCACACCGCGGACGGGGCCGGCAGCTTGTCCTCGGACGTGACCTTCGCGGAGACGAGGAGCTGCCAGGCGACCAGAACGAGGCCGACGGCCACGACGGGCGGCAGGACCTTCTTGACGAGGACCTCGCGGACGGGCGTACGGCGGATCTCGACTGCGTCGAGTGCGTCCAGGCCGGCCTCCAGACCGGCGAGGTCGTCCTGCTTCGGGGCGGTGTCAGTGCTGGCCATGGCGGCGGATCTCCCCACGCAGTTGTTCAGTGATCTCGATGGACAGCTCCGCCACGGCGGCGTCCTCGATACGGCGCGGCTGGGGGATGTCGACCGTCCACTCGCGGGCCACCCGGCCCGGACGCGAGGACAACAGCACCACGCGCTGCGCGAGCCGCACGGCCTCGCGGACGTTGTGCGTGACGAAGAGGACCGACAGGTTCGTCTCCGCCCAGATCCGCGTCAGCTCGCCGTGGAGCACGTCCCGGGTGATGGCGTCGAGCGCCGCGAACGGCTCGTCCATGAGGAGCAGATCGCTGTCCTGGGCGAGCGCGCGGGCCAGTGCCACGCGCTGGCGCATTCCGCCGGACAGCTCGTGGACGCGCTTTCCGTACGCGCCGCCGAGCCGGACCAGCTCCAGCAGCCGCTCGGCCTCCGGGCGGCGCTCGGACTTGGGGACCCCGCGCAGCCGCAGGGCCAGTTCGATGTTCTTGCCCGCGGTCAGCCACGGGAAGAGGGCGTGCTCCTGGAACATCAGGGCAGGCCGCCCGCCGGGCGTCTCGATGGACCCGGCGGTCGGCTCGTCGAGCCCCGCGACCAGGTTGAGCAGGGTGGACTTACCGCACCCCGACGCTCCCAGGATGGTGACGAACTCTCCGGGCGCGACATCCAGGCTGATGTCGTCCAGGACGAGCTGCGATCCGGCCGGGCCGGAGAAGGACTTCGAGACGTGCTCGATCCGGGCGGCGTGCGACACCGTGGTGGTGTCCTCAGCAGCCTTGGCAAACGTGGTGGCCATGGTCGTCACCTCCTGGGAACGTGCGGGAATGCGGGCTACTTGACGCCGAGGCCGGCGTCGGAGACCTCGGACTTGCCCTCGGCCTTCAGCACCTTGTTCAGGAGCGTCAGGTCGTAGATGCCGTTCAGGTCGGGCTCCTTGATCAGTTGGGCCTTGACCGCCCACTCGGACTGCGTCTTCAGCGTGGCGGCCAGCGGGTCGTCGGTGATCCGGATGCTCGGCCACGCCGGGTCGATGACCTTGGCGGCGAGCTCCTTGCCGGTCTCCGCCTTCAGATGGGCGTTGGCCGACGCCTTGGCCTTGTCCGGGTTGGCGTTGATCCACGCGTTCGTCTTCACCGTGCCGCGCAGCACGGCCTCGACGACGTCCGGGTGCTCCTTGAGGAACGTCTGCGACACGATGACGTTCGTGATCACGAACTTCTTGTCGGGCCACAGGGTGGCCTCGTCGAGGAGGACCTTCGCACCCTCGGAGACCAGCTTGGACGCGGTCGGCTCCGGCACCCAGGCGCCGTCGATCGAGCCGGACTTGTAGGCGTCCGGGGTCACCTTGTTGTCCGTGCGGACGACGGAGACGTCACCCTTGCCGCTCTCGGAGTCGACTTTCCAGCCCTTCTCCGCGATCCAGTTGAGGAACGCGACGTCCTGCGTGTTCCCCTTCTGCGGAGTGGCGATCTTCTTGCCCTTGATGTCGTCCAGGGTCTTGATCTTGTCCGGGTCGACGACGAGCTTCACTCCGCCGGAGGCGGCGCCGGAGATGATCCGCAGGTTCTTGCCCTTGGACTTCACATAGGCGTTGATGGACGGCGAGGGGCCGATGAAGCCGATGTCGAGCGATCCGCCGTTGAGGGCCTCGATCTCGGACGGGCCGGCGTTGAAGGTCTGCGGCACGATCTTGGTGCCGCCGAGCTCCTTCTGGATCAGGCCTTCCTGGATGCCGACGAGGGCGGTGGCGTGGGTGAGGTTCGGGAAGTAGCCGATGCGGACGTTCTCGGCGGAGAGCTTCTCGCCCTTGGCCGCCACCTCGGTCTTCTTGTCGTCCTTGGCCTCGGAGCCGTAGCCGCAGGCGGTGAGCGCCACGGCGAGCAGCGGGAGGGCGGCGGCAGCGGCGACGGTGCGGCGCAGGGCGGTGCTGGTCGTACGGCTGGAACGGGCTGCAGGCACGGGAGGTCTTCCTCTCGGAGGCCCGGCGGTCACGGTTCTCAGGCCGTGGCCGGGAGGTCGGCAGGTCTTCGTCGCTTCCGGGACGTCGGGTGGGGGGACGGGGCGCGCAGGCAGTGCGCGTACGTCATCACGCACATCGCGCCACTCCGCCCGTGCCCGCGCCGAGTGCGCCGCTGCCGACGCGGCCGCCCTCCTTGGCGAACGTCGAGTAGAAGTCGGGGGATTCCATGATCAGAAGTCCCACCCGTCGTCCTCGGCCTCGCCCTTGACCGGCTCCGGCGAGGCGAACGACTCGCCGACCATGCCCGCGGTGAGCGTGGTGCCGTCGGCCGGGTCGATCAGGATGAACGAGCCGGTGCGACGCGAGTCCGCGTAGGAGTCGACCGGCAGCGGCTCGGCGGTGCGGATCTTCACGCGGCCGATGTCGTTGGCGACGAGCTGTCCCGGGTGCGGATGCAGCGACAGGTCGTCGAGCGTGAGACGGGACGGGATGTCCTTGACGATCCCCTTGACCGTGCGGGTGCCGTGCTTGAGCAGCACGCGGTGACCGACGGTCAGCGGCTGGTCGGCGACGTGGCAGACGGTCGCCTCGATGTCCTGGGTGGTCGGCGGTGCGTCCTTGCTGGGCACGATCAGGTCGCCGCGCGAGATGTCGATGTCGTCCTCCAGCAGGAGGGTCACCGACTGGGTCGTCCAGGCGACGTCGACCGGCTCGCCGAGCAGGTCGATGCCGGAGATCTTCGTCGAGCGGCCGGAGGGCAGGACGGTGATCTGCTCGCCGACACGGAAGGTGCCGGCGGCGATCTGGCCCGCGTAGCCCCGGTAGTCCGGGTGCTCGGCGGTCTGCGGCCGGATCACGTACTGCACGGGTAGCCGGGCGTGGCAGTGCGCCAGGTCGTGGCTGACCGGAACCGACTCCAGGTGCTCCAGGAAGGTCGGCCCGCCGTACCAGTCCATGTTCGCGGACGGCTCCACGACGTTGTCACCGGCGAGGGCCGAGATCGGGATCGCGGTGACCTCCGGGACGCCCAGCTCGGTCGCGTACGCCGTGAACTCCTCGGCGATCGCGGCGAACACGGACTCCTGGTAGTCGACGAGGTCCATCTTGTTGACGGCGAGGACGACGTGCGGGACGCGCAGCAGCGCTGCGATCGCGGCGTGGCGGCGGGTCTGCTCGACGACGCCGTTGCGGGCGTCCACGAGGATGACCGTGAGCTCGGCGGTGGAGGCACCCGTCACCATGTTGCGCGTGTACTGCACGTGGCCGGGGGTGTCGGCGAGGATGAACCGGCGCCGGGGCGTGGCGAAGTAGCGGTACGCCACATCGATCGTGATGCCCTGCTCCCGCTCGGCCCGCAGACCGTCGGTCAGCAGCGCCAGGTCGGGGGCGTCCTGCCCGCGGCTGCGGGAGGCGTGCTCCACGGCCTCCAGCTGGTCGGCGAGGACCGACTTGGAGTCGTGCAGCAGCCGCCCGACGAGGGTGGACTTGCCGTCGTCGACCGAGCCGGCGGTGGCGAACCGCAGCAGGGTGGTCGCCGACAGCTGCTCGACCGACAGCGTCTCGGTGGGTTCGGTGGTGCTGGTCATGGCTAGAAGTACCCCTCGCGCTTGCGGTCTTCCATCGCGGCCTCGGAGAGCTTGTCGTCGGCACGGGTGGCGCCGCGCTCGGTGAGCCGGGAGGCGGCGATCTCGGCGATGACCTGCTCCAGGGTCACCGCGTCGGAGTCGACGGCGCCGGTGCAGGACATGTCGCCGACAGTCCGGTAGCGCACCAGCCGCTTCTCCACGGTCTCGGCCTCCTTCGGACCGCCCCACTCGCCGGCGGTCAGCCACATGCCGCTGCGCCGGAAGACCTCGCGCTCGTGCGCGAAGTAGATCTCGGGCAGCTCGATGCCCTCCCGGGCGATGTACTGCCACACGTCCAGCTCGGTCCAGTTGGACAGCGGGAACACGCGCACGTGCTCGCCGGGCGCGTGCCGGCCGTTGTACAGGTTCCACAGCTCGGGTCGCTGGCGGCGCGGGTCCCACTGGGAGAACTCGTCGCGCAGCGAGAAGACGCGCTCCTTGGCGCGGGCCTTCTCCTCGTCCCGACGGCCGCCGCCGAACACGGCGTCGAACCGCTCCGACTGGATCTTCTCCGTCAGCGGCAGGGTCTGCAGCGGGTTGCGGGTGCCGTCCGCACGATCCTTGAGGACACCGCGGTCGATGTATTCCTGCACCGAGGCGACGTGCAGGCGCAGGTTGTGCTTCTCGACCGTGCGGTCCCTGTACTCGATGACCTCGGGGAAGTTGTGCCCGGTGTCCACATGCAGCAGCGAGAACGGGATCGTGGCCGGGGCGAAGGCCTTCAGCGCCAGATGCAGCATGACGATGGAGTCCTTGCCGCCGGAGAACAGGATCACCGGTCGCTCGAACTCGCCCGCCACCTCGCGGAAGATGTGCACCGCCTCGGACTCCAGCGCGTCCAGGTGGCTCAGGGCGTACGGGCTGTCCGTGCCTTCCTCGAGCTTGGCTACGGTCGTCACGCCAGTCCCCTTTCACTGAGCAGCGCGTACAGCGACGCCGCGGACTCCTGCACGGTCTGGTTGTGCGACTCGACCCGCAGATCCGGGGACTCCGGCTCCTCGTACGGGTCGTCGACCCCGGTCAGCCCGCTGATCTCGCCCGCGGCCTGCTTGGCGTACAGCCCCTTCACATCGCGTACGGAGCACACCTCGACCGGAGTCGCGACATGCACCTCGACATACGGCGTGCCCTCGGCGCCGTGGCGCTTGCGCACCGCCTCGCGGCTGTCGGCGTACGGGGCGATCACCGGGACCAGGACCTTGATGCCGTTCGACGCCAGCAGCTCGGCGACGAAGCCGATCCGCTGCACATTGGTGTGGCGGTCCTCGCGGCTGAAGCCGAGACCCGCGGAGAGGAACTCGCGGATCTCGTCGCCGTCGAGCACCTCGACACGATGGCCCTCGTCACGCAGCCGGCCCGCCAGCTCGTACGCGATGGTCGTCTTGCCCGCGCTCGGCAGCCCGGTGAGCCAGATGGTGGCCCCAGTCACGTGCTTCTCCCGATGGTTCACGTTCGGATTCAGGTCGTCGTTCGTCGTCGTCATCAGCCGTGCAGCCCGCACTCGGTCTTGGCGCGGCCCGCCCAGCGGCCGGCCCGGGCGTCCTCGCCCTCCAGCACCCTGCGGGTGCAGGGGGCGCAGCCGACCGAGGCGTAACCGTCCATCAGCAGCGGGTTGGTGAGGACGCCGTGCTCGGCGACGTACGCGTCCACGTCGTCCTGCGTCCAGCGCGCGATCGGCGAGATCTTGACCTTCTGCCGCTTCTCGTCCCAGCCGACGACGGGGGTGTTCGCCCGGGTCGGGGACTCGTCGCGGCGCAGTCCCGTCGCCCAGGCGTCGTACGCGGTCAGGCCCTCCTCCAGCGGCTTGACCTTGCGCAGCGCGCAGCACAGGTCCGGGTTGCGGTCGTGCAGCCTGGGGCCGTGCTCGGCGTCCTGCTCCTCGACCGTCCGGCGGGGGGTGAGCGTGATGACGTTGACGTCCATCACGGCCTCCACCGCGTCCCGGGTGCCGATGGTCTCCGGGAAGTGGTAGCCGGTGTCGAGGAAGACGACATCGACGCCGGGGAAGACGCGCGAGGCGAGGTGTGCGACGACCGCGTCCTCCATGGAGGAGGTGACGCAGAACCGCGGGCCGAAGGTTTCCGCCGCCCAGCGCAGGATGTCGAGGGCGGAGGCCTCTTCGAGATCCCGTCCGGCCTGCTCGGCGAGCGACTTGAGCTCGTCCTTCGTACGGTCCGTCCGAACCGCCGTCATATCTCGTCCCCTCCCACGTCGCCCCGTTGAACCCCGCGGGCGAGCAGCCCGAGGAACTTCAGCTGGAAGGCTCGATTGCATGCCGCGCATTCCCAGGCGCCATGGCCCTGCTCGCTGGGACGCAGGTCCTCGTCGCCGCAGTACGGGCAGTAGAAGGGGGCGGCCCGCTCGCTCATGACCCCTCCTTTCGCTGCCGTTCGCCGACGCTCATGACAGTGACTCCTCGCCGGCCCGCGCCGCCCAGGTCGCGAAGCGCTCGCCGTCCTTGCGCTCCTCCTGGAAGCGCCTGAGGACGCGCTCGACGTAGTCGGGCAGCTCGGCGGACGTGACCTTCAGACCGCGGACCTTGCGGCCGAAGCCGGCCTCCAGACCGAGCGCACCGCCCAGGTGCACCTGGAAGCCCTCGACCTGGTTGCCGTTCTCGTCCAGCACCAGCTGGCCCTTGAGACCGATGTCCGCCACCTGGATACGGGCGCAGGCGTTCGGGCAGCCGTTGATGTTGATCGTGATCGGCTCGTCGAACTCGGGGATGCGGCGCTCGAGTTCGTCGATCAGCGAGGCGCCACGGGCCTTGGTCTCGACAATGGCGAGCTTGCAGAACTCGATACCGGTGCAGGCCATCGTGCCGCGCCGGAACGGGGACGGGCTGACCCGCAGATCCAGCGCCTCCAGACCGGCCACGAGCGACTCGACCTGCGGCTCCTCGACGTCGAGGACGAGCATCTTCTGCTCGGCGGTGGTACGGACCCGGCCCGAGCCGTGCGCCTCCGCCACCGCGGCGATCTTGGTGAGCGTGGCGCCGTCGACGCGGCCGACGCGCGGCGCGAAGCCGACGTAGAAGCGGCCGTCCTTCTGCCGGTGCACACCGACGTGGTCGCGCCACTGCTGCACGGGCTGCTCGGGCGCCGGGCCGTCGACGAGCTTCCGCTCCAGGTACTCGTCCTCCAGCACTTGGCGGAACTTCTCCGCGCCCCAGTCGGCGACCAGGAACTTGAGCCGCGCACGGGTGCGCAGCCGGCGGTATCCGTAGTCGCGGAAGATCGAGATGACGCCCTCGTACACGTCCGGAACCTCGTCCAGCGGCACCCAGGCGCCCAGCCGGACACCGATCTTGGGGTTGGTGGAGAGGCCGCCGCCGACCCAGAGGTCGAAGCCGGGGCCGTGCTCGGGGTGGTTCACCCCGACGAAGGCGATGTCGTTGATCTCGTGCGCCACGTCGAGCAGCGGAGAGCCGGAGATCGCCGACTTGAACTTACGGGGGAGGTTGGAGAAGTCCTTGTTGCCGACGATGCGGCGGTGGATCTCGTCGATGGCGGGGGTGCCGTCGATGATCTCGTCCTCGGCGATGCCGGCGACGGGCGAGCCGAGGATGACACGTGGCGTGTCACCGCATGCCTCGGTGGTCGACAGGCCGACGGCCTCCAGCCGGTTCCAGATCTCGGGGACGTCCTCGATCCGGATCCAGTGGTACTGGACGTTCTGCCGGTCGGTGATGTCGGCGGTGCCGCGCGCGAACTCCTGGGAGATCTCGCCGATCACCCGCAGCTGCTCGGTGGTCAGCCGCCCGCCGTCGATCCGGACGCGCAACATGAAGTACTCGTCGTCCAGCTCCTCCGGCTCCAGGATCGCGGTCTTTCCGCCGTCGATCCCGGGCTTGCGCTGGGTGTACAGCCCCCACCAGCGCATCCGGCCGCGCAGGTCCGCGCCGTCGATCGAGTCGAAGCCGCGATGGGCGTAGATCGTCTCAATGCGTGTCCGCACATTGAGACCGTCGTCGTCCTTCTTGGTCTGCTCGTTGGCGTTCAGCGGTGTCATGTGGCCAACGGCCCACTGGCCCTCGCCGCGGTGGCGACCGGCCTTGCGGCGGGGCGTGGCGGTGGTGGGCTTTTCGGGGGTGGCGGCCATGGCGGTACGTCCTTCGGGACTGCAGGAGGGCGGCTCTGACCTGCACACTCGCGGACCGTACGGACGTACGGCGCGGCGGTGCGCAGAAGGCGGGGGATGCTCGGAAAGTGCGGCTGGGCTGTTCTGTCAGCTCGCCGGACAGATGGCGCTGGACATGCGGCCGAGGTCGACGTGCCGCCGACTCACCAAGGCAATTCCAGCTCGAGACATGACGGAAGCGTGTCACGGGACTTTGGACCCAGTCCACCGCTATCCAAAATGTGGACAACACTGTCCCGCATCACGAGACAGTGTGTCCTCGGTCACCGTGCCCCGGACGGCAGGCGCCGGGCCAGGGTCGGGGTGGTGCCGGGTCAGGCCCGGGCGCCGGGCCAGGGTCGGGGTGGTGCCGGGTCAGGCCCGGGCGCCGGGCCAGGGGCCGGGGACCTCGACCTCCGGCTCCTCCTCGACCTTGGTGGCGAACAGCGTGAAGCCGCGACGCAGATAGTTGTCCATGGCGTGCGGCCCGTCCTTGGAACAGGTGTGCAGCCACACCCGCTTCGTCGGCGTCCGGCCCGGCCAGCGCTCCGCCAGATCCCAGGCGCGGGCGGTCCCGTACGACAGCAGATGACCACCGATCCGCCGCCCCCGGAAGGCCGGGACGAGCCCGAAGTAGACGATCTCGACGACGCCCTCGTCCTGCGCCTCCAGCTCGATGTACCCGGCGGGCGTCCCCTTCTCGTACGCCACCCAGGTCTCCACGCCCGGCCGGTTCACGGCCTCGTCCCACTGTGCGTACGTCAGACCGAGCCGGTCGGTCCAGCGGATGTCGCCGCCGACAGCCGTATAGAGGAAGCGGCTGAACTCGGGCGACGGCACCTCGGCCCGTACGATCCGCACGTCTCCCGAAGGCTCTGCGGCCGGTCGCAGATCGGCGGGTGAGGTCTGCTCCAGGGACCACGTGGTCACAGTGATGCTCATGGCCGCCAGGGAACCACGTCGGCGGCCCGGGTCCAAAAAGCCGGCCCATGACACCGCGCCCGTGTCAGCCGCTCCGCTCTGCCCGACCGCCCAGCAGCCTGGCCGTCTCCTCGTCGGCCGGGAGGAACGCCTCCATCCTCAGCTCGGCGACCGTCACGTCCACCAGCGCCCCGGACCGCTCGCCGACGCGCTGCGCCCGGTCGGTCACGCCTCCGGGCTGCGCCGCAAGGTCGTCGCCGAGCTGTGGACCGAGGACGGCGTCCACGTCCTCCAGCCGCCCCAGGAGATGCGCACCGCGGCCCAGGGCCTGGGCTTCACCACCGCCGTCCTCGCGCGCCCGGAAGACCATGGTGCCGGGGGCGATCACCGCCGACCACCAGTTCATCGAGAGCTGACAAGGGCTGCGGCCGTGGCCCGGGACGGGAGCTATCCGCCTGTCATCCGTTCCTCGTTGACCGCAGGCGCCGACGAGTGCGGCAGGAGGTCCGCCGGGTCGGCAGGCCGTACGACCTCCACCTCGACCTCCTCGCTGAAGCGGTACGGACGGTGCGCCAGCACCCCCGCGAGATAACGCCGCACACGTGACATTTCCGCGCGCACGGTCACCGTGCGGGTCGGATCGCCGAAGACGTCGGCCGCCAGCTCGGCCGCCGTACGGCCCTGCGGACAGCTGGCCAGCACGTACAGCAGCTCGGCGTGGCGCGGGCTCAGCTCCTGGGTCCAGCTCCCGGCGGGGCCGGAGACGGCGACCGTCCAGCGGCGGGGGCGGCTGACGTCCAGGACGACGCGGCTCGCCGCCTCCGCCGGTCTCGCCTCGTCGGGACGCACCAGCCAGCCGCCCGGCAGGGGCTCCACCGTGCACATGCCCAGCGACGGCAGCCAGAGCCGGCCCGCCCTGAAGGACTTGGGCAGCGGCAGCCGGTCCACGGGCGCCATGCCCGTCACCGCCGCCGTCCAGCCGTGCAGGTCCACGGCCACCGCCCGGCCCGTGAGCCGGCACAGGATCGGCGCGGCCACCGAGCGCAGCCGCTCCACGGTCCGCAGATGCCGGTCCCGCAGCTCCGCCTCGGCCAGCTGCGCCACCGAGTTGACGAGGGCCAGCGTCGCCGGGTGGAAGCTGGAGGCGGGGCCGCTGACGTCGACGATGCCGAGCAGCCGCCCGTCGCGCGGGTCGTGCACGGGGGCCGCGGCGCAGGTCCAGTTGTGCAGGGTGTGCACGAAGTGCTCGGCCGAGTGGACCTGTACGGGCCGGCGAGCGGCGAGCGCCGTGCCGATCGCGTTCGTGCCGGTGGTGTCCTCGCTCCAGGCGGCGCCCTCCTCCAGGCAGATGGTGTTGGCCTTGCGCATGACCCTCGCGTTGCCCTCGCGCCACAGCACCCGGCCCTGAGCGTCCGTCACCACCATGATCTGCAAGGACGCGTCGGCGATCTCGGTCAGCCCGCCGCTCAGCGTGCGCATGACCTCGCCGATCACGGTCGCCCGCCGCCGGTGCTCCAGCTCGCCGGGCTCCAGCAGCACGCTGCTGGTGTCCCGGTCCGGGTCGAGCCCCAGCCGGAACATGCGCTGCCAGGACGCGTCGATGACCGGACGGGGCGCGATCGGCGGGCGCCGGCCGGCCAGCGTCGCGGCGCGTACCTGATGGAGCAGGCGGTTCGCATGAGCGGCGTCCATGGTGGCGAGCCGTGCCATGTCGAGAGCTGTGTTCCTCATCGGTACCCCCCGCCGCGCGCGGCGCTGAATGAGCTGCCTGTGGTGCTGGTCCGTCGTGGCTCCCATCGTGCCGCTCGCGCAGGTCCCTGGAGGGCCGCTTCACATATCTCCTGCAACGGTCTGCAACTCTGGCAAACAACAGTCCGATGCACGAAGGTGACAACAGCTGAGGGTGGTGCCGTGTCGGCGCAGCACCACCCTCGGCTCTTTCGTCACTCCGGGGCTGTTCCGTCAGCCCGGGGCTGTTCCATCACCCCGGGTCTGTTTCGTCACCCCGGGACGCCCGCAGCCGGCGCTCACACCTCGACGCGTGCCCGCTCCACCACCGCCGCCAGGTCGAGCCCGTGCGGCAGCGTCCCGAACGCCGCCCCCCAGTCCCCGCCCAGCCGCGAGGCACAGAAGGCGTCCGCGACCTCGGGCGGCGCCCAGCGCACCAGCAGCGACCCCTGCAGCACCAACGCCATCCGCTCGACCAGCCGCCGCGCCCGTACCTCCACGGTCTCCAGATCGGCCAGCTCGGTCAGCATCGCCTTGATCGCGCCGTCCAGCCGGTGGTCGGCGCCCCGGGCCTGACCGACCTCCCGCAGGAACGCGTCCAGGGCGCCCGGCTCCCGCTGCAGCGCCCGCAGTACATCCAGGGCCTGTACGTTGCCCGACCCCTCCCAGATCGAGTTGAGCGGCGACTCCCGCAGCAGCCGGGGCATCCCGGACTCCTCGACGTAGCCGTTCCCGCCCAGGCACTCCAGGGCCTCGGCGGTCAGCGGCGTGCACCGCTTGGTGACCCAGTACTTGGCCGCGGGCACCGCGAGCCGCAGCAGCGCCCGGTCGGCCTCGCCGTCGGAGTCGTACGCCGCGGCCAGCCGCATCGCCAGCACCGTCGCCGCCTCCGACTCCAGCGCCAGATCGGCCAGTACGTTCCGCATCAGCGGCTTGTCGATGAGCAGACCGCCGAACGCGCTGCGGTGCGCGGCATGGTGGACCGCCTGGGCGACGGCCTGGCGCATCAGCGCCGCGGAGCCGAGCACACAGTCGAGCCGGGTCGCCGCCACCATCTCGATGATGGTGCGCACCCCGCGCCCCTCGTCGCCGACCCGGCGCGCCCAGGTGCCGTCGAACTCGACCTCGCTCGATGCGTTCGACCGGTTGCCCAGCTTGTCCTTGAGCCGCTGGATCGCGAAGACGTTCCGTGTGCCGTCGTCCAGCACCCGCGGCACCAGGAAGCACGTCAGACCCTCGGGAGCCTGCGCGAGCACCAGGAACCCGTCGCTCATCGGCGCCGAGCAGAACCACTTGTGCCCAGTCAGCTCGTACTCCCCGGCCGCGGCCAGCGGCACCGCGCGGGTCGTGTTCGCCCGTACGTCGCTGCCGCCCTGCTTCTCCGTCATGCCCATCCCGAACAGGACACCGGCCTTCTGTGCCGCCGGCCGCAGCCCCTGCTCGTACACCTGGGAGGTGAGCAGGGGCTCCCACTCGTCCGCGAGCGCCGGGTCCGTGCGCAGCGCGGGCACCGCCGCGTGCGTCATCGACACCGGGCAGCCGTGCCCCGCCTCCACCTGCGACCACACGAGGAAGCCGGCCCCGCGCCGCACATGCCCGCCGGGCCGGCCCCAGGCGTTCGTCAGCCCGGATGTGACCGCCTTGCCCAGCAGCCGGTCCCAGGCCGGATGGAAGTCCACCTCGTCGATCCGGTGGCCGTACCGGTCGTGCGTGCGGAGAACCGGGGGATTCTCATTGGCCTGCGCCCCCCACTGCTGGGCCTGGGCCGAGCCCGCGGTGCGGCCCAGTTCCGAGAGCTCCTGACGCGCGGGGCCGAGGAGTGCGGGCGGGAGGTGCCGCTCCACCGCCTCGGCGAGCGCCCGGTCCGCCGCGAAGACGTCGTACCCCACCAGGGGCGGAGCCTGGTTGGTCACTGTGTGGGTGCTGGTCGCCATGCCGATACGGTAAGGAGGTGCAGGCAGCAAATGAAACACCCGAGCGGCCCCCCTCCGGCCGTCTCCACCGGGTCCGGGTCCTCTACCGCAACGTCTCGAAGCGGAAGCTCGCCTGGCTGCTGCTGAAGGACACCGTCAATTCCTGCATCGAGTACCGGATCCTCGGACTCGCGGCGGAGGCGGCATTTTTCACTCTGCTGTCCCTGCCGCCGCTGATGCTGGGCGTGCTGGGACTCCTCGGATACGTCGACGACTGGACGAGCACCACCACCGTCGCCTCCATCCAGGAGAACATCCTCGGCGCCGCCGGCACGGTGCTGTCCGACCGCGGCGTCAACGAGGTCGCCAAACCCCTGCTGGAGGACGTCACCCGCGGCGGCAGGCCCGACGTCATCTCGCTCGGCTTCGCGATCGCCCTGTGGTCCGGATCGCGGGCCGTGAACGTCTTCATCGACACGATCACCGTGATGTACGGGCTCGACGGCCAGCGCGGCATCGTCGCCACCCGGCTGCTGGCCTTCCTGCTCTACATCATCGCGCTGCTGATCGGCGCGGTCGTGCTGCCGCTGGCGGTCGTGGGCCCCGACCGCCTCGTCGAACTCGTCCCGTTCGGCACGGAAGTCGTGAGCGTCCTTTACTGGCCGGTGGTGATCCTGCTCTCCATCGCCTTCCTCACCACGCTCTACCACGTGTCCGTGCCGGTCCGCTCGCCGTGGGCCGAGGACATCCCGGGCGCGCTCGTCGCCCTCGCGATGTGGGTGCTCGGCAGCTTCCTGCTGCGGATCTACCTCACCAGCACCGTCGAGGGCCCCACCATCTACGGCTCGCTCGCCGCGCCCATCGCCGTACTGCTGTGGATCGGCATCTCCGCCTTCGCGGTCCTGGTCGGCGCCGCGGTCAACGCCGCCATCGACCGCGTCTGGCCGTCCGTCGCCACGGCCGCGGCCCGCGCCGCCAACGAGCGCGTCCGCGCCGCCCACGCCGCCGAGCTGGTGGCGCGCGCCCGGGCGGCCGCGGGGGAGAGCGAGGACGCGGACGAGGGCGAGGACGGCGGGGACATGCCGTCGGAGTTCCCCGAGCGCTGGTCCAGGTTCCTGCCCCCGGACGACGTGAGGTCCCGGCTGCACACCGGGCGGGACAGCCGGGACAGCCGCGATAACCGGGATAACCGGGACAAGGCATAGCCGACCGGCGGCGCTGGGCCGGGCCGGGCCGGGTCGGGCGGGATCAGGCCGGACCGGACCGGGCCGGACTGGGCCGGACCGGATCGAGCCGGATCGAGCCGGGTCCGGCCTGATCCGGAAGACAGGCCCTAGCCTCGGAAGCGTGTATGCGGAGAGGCCGTCGCGGCTCGACGGAGCCGTCGTCTGGAGCCGCTCGGAGTCCGGCCAGGGGCCGGTCATGCCCGTGCTGCCCGACGGGTGCATGGACCTGCTGTGGACCGAGGGGCGGCTGCTCGTCGCCGGGCCCGACACCCACGCACACACTCCGGCCGACGGCCCGGCCGTCCGGTACGCGGGCGGGCGCTTCGCGCCCGGCGCCGCGCCCGCCTTCTTCGGAGTACCGGCGCATGAGCTGCGCGACCTGCGCGTCGACCTCGCGGACCTCTGGCCCGCGCACGAGGTGCGGCGGCTGGCCGAACGCATCACGGACGCGCCGGACCCGGTGACCGAGCTGGAGGCCCTCGCGCTGCGGCACGCCGCGGACAGGCCACCGCCAGACCCGCTGCTGCGTGCCGTCGCCGAGGAGTTGAACGCAGGGCGGAGTGTCGCGGCGACGGCCGAGGCCGTGGGGCTGGGCGCGCGTCAGCTGCACCGCAGGTCACTGGACGCCTTCGGGTACGGACCCAAGACGCTCGCCCGGGTGCTGCGGCTGCAGCGGGCGCTGGGGCACGTACGGGCCGGAGTGCCCTATGCGGAGGCCGCGCTCGCCGCCGGCTGCGCCGACCAGGCACACCTCGCGCGGGAGATGCGGGATCTGGCCGGGCTCACTCTCGGCGCCTATGCCGCGTTGGCGAACAGCGCGACGCCGGAGCCGTCCGGGTCGAGCACGATCGCGTAGCGCTGCCCCCAGAAGGCGTCCCAGGGCTTGAGGTGGCCACGATGGCCCGCCGCGACGAGGTCTTCGTACAACCTGTCCACCTCAGCCGGGCTGTCGCAGAGGAAGGCGAGCCCGACGCGGTCCCCGCCCTCGGGCCGCGTCCAGCCGGGATCGAAGGACCTGACGGTCTCCTCGGTGTCCCAGAGCACGCGCAGCCCGCTGGGCAGCGTCGCCTCGGCGTGCGGCGCGGAGTCGGCCTCGGCGGGAACGTCCAGGCCGAGGTGGCGGTAGAAGGCGAGGGAGGCGGCCATGTCGGCGACGACCAGGCCGACGGCATCGAGTCGTGGAGTCATGCCCTCACCGTAGGAACGGCTCCGGAGGCCGGTCTTGTACGAATCGGACGTGATCGCACCGGACGTGACCGCACCGGACGCCGTCACGTTGTGGGCCGAGCGGGAGCCGTACGCCGTCACGGTTTCGTAAGCGGCCCGGTGCGTCGTCGCAGGGCGCAGCGGACGACACTGGGCCCATGCAGAACATCCTCGTCGTCGACGACGATCCGACCGTCGCCGAAGTCGTCACCGGCTATCTCGAGCGCGCGGGTTTCGCCGTGCAGCGTGCGGCCGACGGGCCCCAGGCCCTGCGGGCGGCGGGGGAGCGCCGGCCGGACCTGGTCGTCCTGGATCTGATGCTCCCCGGCATGGACGGTCTGGAAGTCTGCCGCCGACTCCGCGGCCAGGGCGCGGTGCCGGTGATCATGCTCACCGCGCGCGGTGACGAGGACGACCGGATCCTGGGGCTCGAGATCGGCGCGGACGACTACGTCACCAAGCCGTTCAGCCCGCGCGAGCTGGTGCTGCGGGTCGAGTCCGTGCTGCGCCGCAGCGGGGCGGCCGCCGCCGGACAGCCCGGCAGCGGCGCGGTGCTCAGCAGCGCGGGCATCACCCTGGACCCGGCCGCCCGCCGCGCGCTCAAGGACGGGCAGGAACTGGCCCTGACGCTACGGGAGTTCGACCTCCTCGCCCATCTGATGCGCCACCCCGGGCAGGCGATCGGCCGGGAGCGGCTGATGCACGAGGTGTGGGGCTGGGAGTTCGGTGATCTGTCAACGGTCACCGTGCATGTCCGGCGGCTGCGCGGCAAGATCGAGGACGATCCGGCCCGGCCACGGCTCATCCAGACGGTGTGGGGCGTCGGATACCGCTTCGACGTACCGAGCGGCGATCAGCGCCCTGGTGGGGCCGGGTTCGGCGGCGGCACGGAAGGGGACGGTCCGCGTGCGTGACTTCTTCCTCATCGCTCTGTTCGCGTTTCTTGGCGCGGCCGCGGCCGGACTGCTCGGCGCCCTCGTCCTGCGCCTGCTGCGGCACCGGTCGGTCGCCGTGTCACTGACCGTCGTCGCCTCGGTGACCGTGCTCGCGATGCTGGCCGGAACCCTCGCGGTCGCCCGGGCGATGTTCCTGTCCACGCACGACCTCACCGTGGTCACGACGGTCGTCGCGATGGCCGCCGTGGTGTCTCTCGCGACCGCGCTGCTGCTCGGCCGCTGGGTAGTGGCACGGAGCCGGGAACTGGCCCTCGCGGCCCGTACGTTCGGCGAGGCGGGGAGCTTTGCCGCACCCGGCAGCGCGGCGACGGCCGAGCTCGCCGAGCTGAGCAAGGAGCTCGAGGCGACCAGCGCCAAGCTGGCCGTGTCGCGGGAGCGGGAGCGGGCGCTGGAGACCTCCCGAAGGGAGCTCGTCGCCTGGATCTCGCACGATCTGCGCACCCCGCTCGCCGGGCTGCGCGCGATGTCCGAGGCGCTGGAGGACGGGGTCGTGCAGGACCCCGAGCGGTACTTCAAACAGATCCGCACCGAGGTCGAGCGGCTCAACGGAATGGTCGGTGACCTCTTCGAGCTCTCCCGCATCCACGCCGGGGCGCTCGCGCTCACGCCCACGCGGATGTCCGTGTACGACCTCGTCGGCGAGGCTCTCGCGGGCGCCGACCCGCTCGCGCGCGAGCACGGGGTGCGGCTCGTGGGGGACCGGGTGGAGCCCGTGCCCGTCGAGGTGGACGGCAAGGAGATGACGCGCGTACTGGCCAATCTGCTGGTCAACGCGATCCGCCGGACCCCGGCCGACGGAACGGTCGCGGTCGCCGCCGAGCGCCGCGAAGACTCCGTCGTGCTGTCGGTGACCGACGGCTGCGGCGGTATCCCGGAGGAGGATCTGCCCAGGGTCTTCGACACCGGCTGGCGCGGCAGCCAGGCCAGGACCCCTCCGGCGGGGGCGGGGCTCGGCCTTGCGATCGTCCGGGGCATCGTCGAGGCGCATGAAGGGCGCGCCGATGTGCGCAATGTGACGGGTGGCTGCCGCTTCGAGGTGACGCTCCCCGCGGCGCGCTGAGAAGCGTT
Organism: Streptomyces sp. NPDC001514; assembly: GCF_053597075.1. Taxonomy (NCBI): domain Bacteria; kingdom Bacillati; phylum Actinomycetota; class Actinomycetes; order Kitasatosporales; family Streptomycetaceae; genus Streptomyces; species Streptomyces sp. NPDC001514. Next base: position 85,812 of record NZ_JBSFHO010000011.1, on the reverse strand, counting down.
GCGCAGCCGTACGGGCGTCGTGCAACCGGGTGACACGAAGGCCGGCGGAGTCGGCGACCGGGTGAGGGACCCGTAGACGTTGCGCTGGTCTCGTCGTCGTGGAGGACGCCACGACGTCGTTGCGAGCTCGGTCGCCGCTCATCCGGAGCCACCACGCGAAGGACGAACCGAGCACGTCGAGCAGCCCAACAGAGCCATGCCCCGAAGAGCCCCGGGCAGGGAAGTCCTGATGCCCGTCCGTCTGCTCGCCGTCGGCCACCACGACGAGCAGATTTCAGGGAGCACCAATACTCCCGCCCGACCCACGCTCGCCGTCGACGCCACCGAGCCATCCGGTGGCCCCAGTTCATGAATGCCCGTAATTTCGTGCCGAGAGACAGCCCGAGCGCGTGCCGTGAACTCAATCAAGGCGGGGTCACAGGAGATGTCCGCATACGTTTGTGAACTCTCTGGAGGTAGGAGTGTCGAAGCCGCCACGCCGTGCCGTGCTGGGGCTGATCGGGGCAGGAGCATTGGGAATGGCGGCCAACGCCTTCCGCAGCCGTCCGGCACCCGGCGTGAAGGAGGCCGGGTTCTCCGTTGTACCTCGCCCGGTCGAGCCGGTGGTCCTGACTCCTTCGCACTCCATAGCCGAGGAGAACCGCCTTGCAGGGTCCAAGGATTGGATATCCCGCCCGGACATCCCCATGGCTTCCAGCGATCGGCAGGGCAACATCATGGGGTATGCGTCCGCCACCTCAGTGGGACACGGCGGCGTCATCGACTTCCATGTGTCCGTACGCCGTCCGCAGAATTTCCGGGTCACCGTATTCCGAATAGGTGATTACGGCGGCAAGGGCGCCCGGCTGCACGCGACCAGCGAAAGCCTCCAGGGCAGGTACCACCCCGTGCCCATGTCCGATCCGAAGACCGGGACCATCGCCTGCGCCTGGCCCGTCTCGTGGAGGCTGCGTATCCCCGCGGGCTGGATGTCCGGGCTTTACCAGGCCGTGTTCACCGCCGATGACGGATATCGCAGCAGCACGCCATTCGTGGTACGGGCGGCGCCCGAGCGGGCGTCCGACATCTTGGTGGTGCTGCCCTTCGCCACGTACCAGGCGTACAACATCTGGCCCAAGAACGGTCGGACCGGAAAGAACCTCTACCGCGGATACCAGGACAACGGAAATCTCGGCGGCGCCGACGAGCGGGCGTACAAGGTCTCCTTCGATCGGCCCTATTCGGACGCCGGCGTTCCGAGTTGGTTCTCGATGGATACGAGCTTCATCCGCTGGGCCGAGCGGGCCGGACATGATGTGACCTATGCCAGCAATATCGATCTGCACGACGGGACGGTGGACACGACCAAGTACCGGGCAATCTTCTTTCCGGGCCACGAAGAATACTGGTCCAAGCCGATGCGCGATGCCGCCGAGCGGACCGTCGGGGCCGGCAAGCATCTCGCGTTCCTCGCAGCGAACAACGTTTACTACCACGTCCGGATGGAAAAGTCCGCCGACGGCCGGGTGAATCGGGTCATGACCTGCTACAAATCAGCCAACGACCCTGCGGCCCCCCCGTTGTTGCGCACCTCCCGCTGGCGGGACATCAGCCCGGACGGCCGATACGCCGAGCAGGGCCTGCTCGGCATCCAATTCAACGGCCTCGTGCACAAGCCCGCACCGATGGTCGTCAAGGAGAGCGGCCACTGGCTATGGGCGGGAACCGGGCTCCATTGCGGCGACACGCTGCCGGGGATGGTCGGCGTGGAAGCGGACGCCTTCGACCCGGCGGCCCCCAGCCCGCCCGGCGCCCGACGGACCCTGCTGGCCGAGTCGCCGTACCACGACCCGCGCGCCGTCAGGACTGCGAAGGTCCAGCACACCGCGCTGACCGAGTACCCCAGCGGGGGCATGATCTTCGTCGCGGGCACCTTCCACTGGGCACTGGCCCTGGACGACCCGGACCATCTGAACACGCGGATACGGCAGGCGACCAAGAATCTGGTCACCCGCCTGCTGGCACAGCCCAACCGCTCCGCCGAATGAGGTCGACGACGGCAACCGCCGCGCCCGGGGTCGCGCTCTACTCGCCGGTGTCGGGGCGGGCAGGCTGCTGCGGTTTCGGGAGATGCCGGCTGGAGCATTTCGAGCCTCGGCGGGCCGCGCGCACGAGCAGTCCCAGCAGGAACGCCTGGAAGATGTACGAGAACAGGAGGATGAACCACATGGTTGCGTCGGTCTCTGCCCAGGCGCCCAGGGAGTCGACAACTGAAAGCAGAACAGCGCCTGTCGGCACGGCGAGCAGCAGGGCGAACAGCCCTGCTGCCTGGCTGCCGTTGTCTCCAGCGCCGATCAGCAGCAGAAAGAGGGCGAGACCGAGGTAGACACCCGAGAGCCAGTTGCCGAACGTAAGGCGCGCGAGTGTGCGCAGTGGCCGAGCTCCGGAATGCATGCTTCTCCTCGTGAATATCGGCGGGCGTTCGTGCCCGACAGCCGTCCGCGCCCGGCAGGTTGCCGTCTCCGTGGGGCAGGCCCCGCTCGGCCGCTCGCGGTGATCACCATCATGGGTCCGCACGGCCGCCCGCGCCTGAGTACAGCTACCTGTCCGGTGCCTGGGTAGCCGCCGTCGGCAATGGTCAACGTCTTGCCGACGGCAGACTTGGCTCCGGATTCCTCCCAGCCGCGGGAGTCTTGCCGGTTGCCCGGCACGGGTCGGCCGACCACGACGGCCAGGCGGGTATCGGCATCGATGACCACCTGATGTGCCATGGAACAGCGGTAGTTCTTCGATTGCTCGGCCACCGAGTGGTCGCGGGTGGGCACGAGGGTGCCGTCGACGATGAGGACCGTGTCCTTGCGGAACCGCTTCCGTGGCCGGAGCGCGAGTAGCGGGCCGAGGTGGTTGATGATCCGGTCCCCCGGCCGACTTCACGGCCCGGCCTTGCCGCCCGAGGCCGTGGCCCACGGTCCGACGACCCCCGGCCGGACGGCCACTGCCACGCGAACCGCCGCCCCGCACCAGGAGTAGGCCCTTCGCCCCGGGAGCCCCGTACGCGGGCTCCCGGGGTCCGGGCTGGTGGGGCCGAACGGTGGGGAGGCAGTACGGCCCGGGGCAGCGCCCGCCGTCACAGGCCGTGGCGCCGGTCGCCGAGGACGCGCTCGCAGACCTCCCGTTCCAGCTGCGGGGAGAACACCTCGCGGCGGGCGGCGACGGCGTGCCGGGTCTCCTCGGCGATCAGGTCGGCGTTGATCGCCGCAGCCGCGCGGACACCCGCCGCCGCGGCGCCGACGAGCGTGTCGGTCAGGTTGGTGACATTGCCGGCCACCCAAACGCCGGGGACCTCGGTGGCGCCGGTCGCGTCGGCGGTGATGTGGCTGCCCACCACCTGTCCGAACATCTCCAGCTCCGTGGTCCGCAACCCGAGGCCGCGCAGCATACCGGCGCGCGCGGTGAAGCGCGGGGCCACCACCAGGGCCTGCGTGGGGATCGGCCGGCCGTCGGCCAGCACCACGCCGCTCAGCCGTGCATCGGTCAGGTCCAGGCCGGTCACCTCGCCGCTGACCACCGAGATGCCGCGGGCAGCCAGCTGCTCGTACTCCTCGTTGCCGGGTTCGGGCGCGGTGTGCAGGAAGAGGGTGATGCGGTCGCTCCACTGCCGCCACAGCAGCGCCTGCTGCACCCCCGCGGGGCCGGTGGCCAGGACGCCGATCGCCTGGTCGCGGACCTCCCAGCCGTGGCAGTACGGGCAGTGCAGGACGTCCTGCCCCCACAGCTCGGCCAGACCGGGCACCTCGGGCAGCTCGTCGACCAGGCCGCTCGTCACCAGGAGTCGGCGGGCCAGGTGCGTCCGCCCGTCCTCCCGTACGACACGGAAGCGCCCGCCCTCGATGCGCTCGGCCGTGACGACGCTGCCGGTCACGATCTCGCCGCCGTAGCCGGTCACCTCCTCGCGGCCCGCGGTCAGAAGCGACAGCGGCGGAGCTCCGTCGCGGGTCAGATAGTTGTGGGAGTGCGAGGCCGGGGCGTTGCGCGGACTGCCCGCGTCGATCACCAGGACGGAGCGGCGGGCGCGGGCCAGGGCCAGCGCACCGCTCAGTCCGGCAGCTCCGCCACCGACGACCACGACGTCATGGATCCGGCCTGGTTGCTCCGGCTGCTCCGGCTGCTCCGGCTGCTCCGGTTGGTCCGATTGCACTGACTGCACTGTCATGTGACGCACCTCCTTCACGGAGACAGTGCTGCCGTGCCCCGGAGTCCGGCAAATGTTATTGCCGAAACGGCAAGAGGTGCGTCAGGGCGTTCAGAGCGCGTCAGAGCGCGCCGTACACGGCCTCGATCAACGCCATCTTGCGCGGATCGTCGGCGATGTGCGGCCCCATGCGGTTCATGACGTATCCCATCGACAGGCCCGACCCGCCCGCCTCCGGGTCCGCGAGGCCGCAGGAGCCGCCGTAGCCGTCGTGGCCGAACGCGCGCGGATTGGGACCGTACGAGCGGTTCGGGCCGCTCAGCCACAGACCGAGGGCCACCTCGGTGTCGTGCGCGAAGCCCGCCCCGAGGACGAGGTCCCGGCACGCGCCCTGGCCCTCCCGGACCCGCTCCGCGGCCTCGGGGGAGAGCACCCGGTGCTCACCGATGAGACCGCCCGAGGCGAAGATCCCGTACAGCGCGGCGACCGCGCGGGCCGTACCGTGCCCGTTGGCGGCCGGGATCTCGGCGGCCCGCCACTGCGGCGTGTTCGCTTCCGCCGCGCCCACACCGGGGTTGATCAGCGCCGCCAGCGCGGCGGGCGCCAACTGGGCGAAGACCGCCGCCTGTTCGCTGTCGCCGGCGGCCGGGGGATGCGCCAGCTCGGCGGCGCGCTCCGCCTCCTTCTCCGGGAGGCCGATCGTGAAGTCGATGCCGTACCGTCCGGTCACCTCCTGGTGCAGGAACTCGCCGGGGAGCAGTCCCGTGATGCGCCGCACCACTTCGCCGACCAGGAAGCCGTACGTCATCGCGTGGTACCCGGACCGCGTGCCGGGCTCCCACCACGGCTCCGTCGCGGCCAGCCTGGAGGTGGTCAGTTCCCAGTCGTACAGCTCGGCGAGCGAATGCGGCTCGCGCAACCCGGCCAGGCCAGCACGGTGCGAGAGGAGATGCCGTACGAGAACGGCCTCCTTGCCCGCCGCGGCGAACTCCGGCCAGTACGAGGCCACCGGGGCGTCCAGGTCGAGCAGTCCGCGGTCGGCGAGGATGTGCGCGCACAGCGCGGTCGGGCCCTTGGTCGTCGACCACACATTGACCACGGTGTCCCGCTCCCAGGGCCTGGTCCGTGCCCCGTCCGCCCAGCCGCCCCACAGGTCGACGACGGTCTCACCGCCGGCCATGACGGTGACCGCGGCGCCCAGTTCGCCGCGCTCGCGGAAGTTCTCCTCGAACGCGGCGCGCACCGCGGAGAACCGCTCGTCGCAGTGACCCTCGATCAGTGGAACAACTGGTCGGTCCATGGCTCCTCCGTACGTACGTCCGGCGATGCCTAGAACATACCGACTGGTCGGACCGTCGTGAAGGTCCGTGCAACAAGGGCCCCGATAGCAAGGGCGGGCCCTGACGGCAAGGGCCCCGACAGCAAGGGCTCCGCACCGAAGGGCCGTTGTCAGTGCCATGGGGCAGGGTGGACGGTGCCCCGGCGTATTCACATGAGAGGAAGGCCGACCGATGAGTGTCACCGCCCTGATGACGTACCGCGAACGAGCCGCCGCCCAGGCCTATCTGCGCCTGCTCGGCGCCGTCCGCGCCTCCCTGGCCGCGCCTCCCGGCTCCGCCCCGCCACCCGTCGTCCTCACCGCCCCCATGGCGGAAGCCGACCAGGCTCTCGCGGCTGCGGGCCTCGCGGGCAACGAGGCGGAGCTCTTCGACCTGGTGACGGAGCTTCACACCGGCGGCGTCACGCGTCGTGGCGCAGGGGCGTGAGCTGCTCGATGTCGTAGCGGGCCCGCAGTTCCGCGATCGCCGCATGGTCGGGCGGGCCGCCCGCCTCGAGGATCTCGACGAGTTCCTCGAAGTAGCGTTCGTGATCCGGGGGCGGGGACGACTGGAAGAACATCCTGGCCGGTTCGCCGCTGCGGTTGGCGAAGGCGTGCGGGCAGCCCGGGGGGACGACGAGGACCGTGCCCGGGCATGCCCGGACCACGCGGCGGCCCGTGGCGGACTCCCAGTGCCGCCAGTCGTCGCGGGTCCGTACGCGCGGCTCGAAGGCGAGGATGTCGAGCTCGCCTTCGAGCACGTAGAAGAGCTCCTCGCTGCGCGTGTGCACATGGGCGCCGACGTCGAAGCCCGGCGGCACCACGACCTCGAAGCTGGACGAGACGCGCGAGTGCTCGCCGGTGACCTTGAACGTCACTTCCTGGGCCGGCGTGCGCAGCGTCCTGCCCTGCCCTTTCGGTACGACCAGGCCCTCGGGGGACCCGGCGAGGACGGCTCTGTCCGGGGCGCCGATCTGTGCGGTCACCACGTCACCGGCAATCCCTCGGGACCCCGGATCAGCGCTCCGGGCCGCCAGCGGAGCTCCTCGTCGGGGACGGCGAGGCGCAGTTCGGGGAAGCGGTCCAGCACGGTGGAGACGAGCAGTTCGGTCTCGAGCCGGGCGAGCAGGCCGCCGACGCAGTAGTGCGGGCCGTATCCGAACGCCACATGGGGGTTTGGGCTGCGCTCCAGCACGATCTCGTCCGGGTCGGCGAAGACGTCGGGGTCGCGGTTCGCGGCCAGGTACGAGACATGGACGGCCTCGCCCGCCCTGATGTCGTGGCCCGAGACGGTCACGTCCTCCCTCGCGATCCGGCCGAGACCGACGGCGTTGCGGTGCGGGATCCAGCGCAGCAGTTCGTCGATGCCCGAGGCCCGCAGCGCCGGCTCGGCCCGCAGCCGGGCCTGCACTTCGGGTCGCGTGAGGAGTATGTAGACCATGTTTCCGGTGTTGTTGGTGACCGCCTCGCCACCGATCTGGATGAGCAGCGCGAGGCCGACCGCCTCCGGCTCCGTGACCTCGCCGTCCGCGACGGCTGTCGCGAGCAGCCCGATCACATCGTCCCCGCCCGTGTCCCGTCGCTGCCGCAGCAGTTCGGCGAAGTACGCGCACATCTCCGTCTTCGCCCGCTCGCTGCGCTCCACGCCCTGGGAGGAGGAGAGGATCAGCGCGGTCCACTCGTGCATCCTCGGGCGGTCGGGCGCAGGCACGCCCATCAACTCGCAGACGACCGCCAGCGGGAACGGGGCGAGGATCCGCTCGGTGAGGTCGGCCGGCGGTCCGTCGCGCAGCACACCGTCGACGAGTTCGTCGAGCATCTCCTGTGCCCGCCTGCGCAGCCGCTCGACGGCACGGGTGGTGAACGCGGGCGCGACGGCCCGGCGGAGCCGGGTGTGGTCCGGCGGGTCCTCGAAGCCGACTGCCCCGTCGGCCGGGATGAAGTGCGGGGCGAGCCGCGTGACATCGTGCTCCATGACCGCCTTGCGGCTGAAGCGCGGATCGTTCGTCACCAGCCGCACATCGGCGTAGCGGGTCGCGAGCCAGGCCCAGCCCTTCCCGTTGGGGAGTCTGACGCGGGAGATCGGACCGTCCCGCATCAACTGGGCGAGCACGGGGTCGAAGTCGACGCCGGCAAGATCCTGGGCCGGCCAGAAGCGGACGGGTGGGCGGGCGGTCGCCTTGGCCGTCGTCGTCTCGCTCCGCATGGTTCAGGTCCTCTCCGCGAGCGCGTCGGAGGGCCGGCGGCCGTCGGGTATGGACCAGCGGCCCAGCGACATCTCGGCGGTGATGCCGGGCCCGAAACCGGCGAGGATGCCGCATGCCGAGTCCTCCGTGCCGCCCTCTTCGAACAGCCTGCGCAGGGCGTCAAGGACGACGGCGCTCGCGATGTTGCCGTACTCGGTCAGCGTGGCCCGGCTGAAGCGGAAGGCCTCGGGCGGCACTCCGAGAAACATGCTGAGGTCGTCCAGGATCCGCGGCCCGCCCGCGTGGATGATGTAGAAGTCCAGCGTCGTGGCGTCCCAGCCGTGGTCGGCTGCGAGTTCCTTGAGGGCCGGAGCGAGCGGCTCCATCGTGCCGGGCACGCGCCTGTCCAGCTTGAAGTGGAAGCCGGTGGCGCGGACGTCGTAGGCGATCCAGTCCTCGGTGTGCGGGACGAGATACGAGCCGTTGCGCTCCAGATCGACGCCGAGGCCGCCCCGCCCGCGGACGACCGCTGCCGCCACGCCGTCGCCGAACAGGCCGTTGGAGAGCAGATTGCCGACGTTCACATCGGTCGGCTGGTAGCAGAGCGAGCAGAACTCGCAGGCCACTATGAGGGCGTTCGCTTCGGGATAGGCGGTGCAGAAGTCGTGCGCGCGATTGATCGCGGCACCGCCCGCCGCGCATCCGAGCTGGGCGATCGGCACCTGACGGACATCGGTGCGGAAGTCCATGGTGTTGATCAGCCACGCGGTGAGCGACGGCATCATGAAGCCCGTGCACGAGACGAAGATGATCACGTCTATGTCCGTGGTGCGGAGCTCGGCGTCCTCCAGCGCCCTGACGATGACGGCGGGCACGCGCGCCTTGGCCTCTGCTTCGTAGACCGCGTTGCGCTCCTCGAAGCCGGGGTGCTGCAGCGTTTCCTCGATGGGGCGCAGCAGGTGCCGCTTCTCCACCCCGGTGTTCCGGATCAGGCGTAGCGCCAGCTCCAGTTGCGGGTGGTCCGCGTGAACGGATCGTGCCAGATCAAGGGTCTGCTCCATGGTGATGACGTGCTCGGGCACGGACACCGCGGGTTTGCACAGAGTGGCCATGACATGCCGCCCTTCTCTCGCGTTCCATCAAAGGATCTGCGACGGGAGGCCGTTGCGCGCGCCGGGGAAGGCGCTTCCCGTTGCGCCGAACGGGTGATGAGAAGGCCCGGCCGCGCCGATGGACCGCCGATCGGGAATGGATGGGTTCCTGAAGGGGGCCGTAAGCGCTCACCAGGCACGATCCGTGATCGTGCGTGAGCACAATCCGGGAGATGAACCCGATGACGTCAGAACCCGAGACGGAGGCCGTTCCCGGGCCCGGCCACGGGACCTTTGCCGGGCCCGGCCACGGGACCCTTGCCGGGCCGAGGACATCGACGGGAGCCGGCGGCTGTCCCGTGACCGGTGGCGGATCGCGGCGGGAGGGCGCTTACGACGGGCGCTCACGTGACGTGTCACGTGAGGTGTCTCGTGACGAGTCGCACGACGAGTCATACGCGTCTTCGTACGAGGCACCCGACGACGTGCACGACGAGCGGTCCGTCCATGACTGGACCCTCGAGGACTTCCCGGCCCTGGAATTCGACCCCTTCCTGGTCTCGCTCCTCCGCGACGAGCCGGTGGCCCGGATCCGGCTGCCGTTCGGCGAGGGCAGCGCCTGGCTCGTGACGCGCTACGAGGACGTCAAGCAGGTCTCGTCGGACCCCCGGCTCAGCCGCAAGGCCCTCGCGGAGCGCGAGGTGACGAGCAGCTCGCCGCACGCCATCGCCGCGAAGCACGCCGCCCTCAACTACGCGGACCCGCCGCACCACAACACGCTGCGCCGGGTCGTCGCCCGGGCCTTCACGGGCAGGAGCATGCAGCGGTTGCGACCCATGGCCCAGCGCACCGCGGACGCCCTGCTGGACGACATGGAGCGGCGCGGGTCCCCCGAGGACCTCATGGAGCATCTGCACGGGCCCTTCCCGCTCTCCGTCGTCAGCGATCTGCTGGGACTGCCGGAGGACGAGCGCTCGGAGATGACCTCCTGGGCGAACGTGATCATGACACCGCGCCCGTCCCCCTCCCGCAGCAAGGAGGCCAAGAACACGGTCCATGAGGTCGTGGTCGGGCTCATCGACCGGCGGCACACCGAGCCTCGCGACGACCTGGCCGGAGTCCTCGCGGCCGCGGTCCGGGCCGGTGAGATCAACGAGGACGAGGCGGTCTCGCTGGCGACGGCGATCCTGGTGAGCGGCGCGCATGCCGTGCGCAACAACAGCGCAAACATGGTGTACGCGCTCCTCACCCATCCGGAGCACCTCGCGCGGCTGCGCGCCGTGCCGGAGCTGCTGCCGCACGCCGTCGACGAGCTGCTGCGCTACATCCCGCACCGCAACGGCGTGGGTCTGCCGCGCATCGCCACCGAGGACCTCGTGATCGGTGACGTACGGATCAGGGCGGGCGAGGCGGTCTACTGTTCGTATCTCGCGGCGAACCGGGACCCGGCCGTGTTCGGCGACCCGCACACGCTCGACTTCGACCGTGGGCCCATCGCGCACCTGTCGTTCGGCTTCGGGCCGCACCACTGCGTCGGTTCGATGCTGGCCCGCATGGAGTCCGAGATCATGCTCGCGACGCTCCTGGACCGCTACCCGCGGCTCGCCCTCGCGGTGCCGCCCGAGCGGATCGAGTGGGAGGAAGGCGCGTTGATCCGCGGGCCCAAGTCCCTTCCCGTCAGCTGGTGATGCCGCCGTGGAATGCGACCTGCGGATTGTGCACGGGAACCCCGACGAGACCGAGCTGGCGGCCCTGCTGGCGGTGCTCACCGTGATCGCCTCCCGGCGCGAGGAGGACCAGGCGGCCGCCTCCGAGTGCCGGTCCCGACGGGCTCACTGGGACCGGGCCTGGGTTGGTGGCTTCCAGCCCAGCGGGTCCTGGCGGGTGCGGGACAGGACGCTGGTGGCGTTCGAACCCGGAGCCCGCTGAGGACCTCCCCCGCTGAGGACCTGTTCCGCTGAGGAGCTGTTCCGCTGAGGACCTGCCCCGCCGAGGCCATGGACGGCCGGTTCGGACGAGCCGGCCGGATCAGACCGGCCGGCGGGCCGGCGGGCCCGCGGGATCAGAGGAGCAGCCGAAGCGAGGTGTCCGACACTCCGAGCCGGACCGTCTGGCCCCAGGTCAGCTCCAGCGCGTCGGACTCCATTCCGTCGCCGAAGGCGACCAGCCGGTCGGACTCGACCGTGAGCCGGAGCCGTTGCGTGCTCGTGAGCGTGCCCTCGACCAGGGAGGTTCCGGTGGCGGGCGAGGGCCATGCCTCGCGTACGTACCAGACGAGGCGCGGGTCGACCGGTGCGGGCAGGGGCTGTCCGCCGCCCCGCTCCCGCCAGAGCGACCGCAGCCAGCCGGTCGCCCCGGTCCCGGTGCCGACCAGGACACCCGAGGACGCCTGGGCCTCGGCCCGGTCCGGGGCCTCCGTGGAGCGGCCCTGTCGAGCCTGTCCTGCCTGTCCTGCCTGTCCCGCCTGTCCCAACGGTTCTGGCGGGACAGGCCCCTGGCTGCTCGACGGGTCGAGGCCGAGCCGGTAGCGGGACGTCTGGTGGCCGGGCCGGCCGACGTAGATCTCGTTGAGGGCGACGAGGCGCTGGGTGTCGTCGGCGACGGCCTCCACCATGGTCAGCTCGTCCACGGTGCCGCCGCCGCGGGCGACGGCGGCCCGCAGCAGCTTGGCGGTGTCCGCGACCCGGTGCCTTACGAGAACACCGGGATTGCGGCCGGGGTCGGTGTCGATGCCGACGACGGGCCGGCCCGCAAGGTACTTCGCCGTGTTGGCGACCAGCCCGTCCTGCCCCACGACGACCACCACGTCCTCGGGAGCGAAGAGAAAGCGGTCGAGATCGGCGCGCTCCACCCGTGTCTGCCGCCAGCGCAGCGGTACGGCCGCCGCGACCTCGGCGAGCGCCCGCCGGGTGCGGTGATGCCGCTCGGCGACCTCCCGGATGCTGCGGCCGCGCGAGGACAGGAAGAACTCTGCCTGCCCGTGGGTGCCGTGACGGGCGAGCAACTCCTCGTACTCGGTGGTGCGATGCACGAGCACTGCGCGCGGAGCCAGGCCCCCTCCGGGACTCGCACCCCCTCCGGGACTCGCGCCCGCTCCGCGACTCACGATCCCTCCGCCCCCGAGCCGCCCAGCCTGGCGAGCAGCCCGGTGAGGACATCGGGGGAGAGCGTGATGCTGTCCACGCGCGGCAGGTTCTCGGCGAGCCGGGTCACGGCCAGCGCGTGCAGCGTGGCCGGATCCGCCTCCGAGTGGACGCGCAGCCAGGCCGCCTGGGCCGCGGCCCGTGCCTCGCCGATCTCGCGCGCCGCCGTGGCCTCCGCCCTGGCGAGCCGGACCTTGCGGGCGGCCTCCGCCTCCGCGCGTACGGCGTCGGCCGCGGCGCTCTCCTCGGCCTCGCGCCGGGCGTTGGTGCCGTTCTGGTCGACCAACTGCTCTTCTCTGCGGGCCAGTTCGATCCTGCTGGCCAGCTCGTTCTCGGCGATGGCCCGCTCGCGCTCGACGGCGACGGCCCGGCGCTCGTACGTGGCGCGGTCGGCCTCCTGCTGGATCTGCTCGCGCGCGGGGGTGCGCAGGGCGCGCTCGACCTCGGGCTCGGGGCGCAGCGCGACGACGCGTACGGCCACGACCTCGATGCCGGTGGCGGCCAGCCGGGGCTCTGCCGCGAGCCCGCCGGAGATCCGCTCGCGGACGGCCGCGACGCCGTCGACGAGGGCGGCCGCCAGGGTCGTACGCGCCAGGACGTCCAGCGCGTGCTGCTGGGCGGTCTCGGTGAGCAGGGTGGAGATCTGCTCCAGCGGGGAGCCGCGCCAGACGCCGGTGTCCGGGTCGATCGAGAAGTCCAGCCGGGCGGCGGCGACGGCCGGATCGCTGATCCGGTAGGTGACGGTGGACTGCACCGAGACGTCCTGGAAGTCGGAGGTCCTGGCGTGGAACGTCATGGCCAGCTCCCGGTCGTCGACCGGCACTTCGGAGAGCGCGGCGGTCAGCGCGCGGAACCAGAAGCTGAGGCCGGGCCCGTCGTGGACGAGCGCGCCGCGCCTGTGGTGGCGGACGTGGGCGGTGGGTGCGGAGCGCAGATGGCGCCATCCGAAGCGCCTGGTGATGTCGGCCATGGACAACCCCCTGTTTTCGTCATGGCGACGATATTAGGGAAAGCTGCTTATCGTCAAGACGACGAGATGGGGGGATTCCCGCGTTTGCGGCGCGGGCCCGTCCGCATCAGGCTGTCGGGATGGACAGCATCACCGTGCGCAGGGTCTACGACGACCCGGATCCGGACGACGGCACCCGCGTGCTGGTCGACAGGCTCTGGCCCAGGGGCGTCTCCAAGGAGCGGGCCGCCGTCGACACATGGCTCAAGGAGGTCGCTCCCTCCAACGAGTTGCGCAACTGGTACCACAAGGACGCCTCGCGCTACGAGGAGTTCGACGCCCGCTACCGGCAGGAGCTGCAGCAGGGCCCGGCCGCAGAGGCCCTGGACCAGCTCCTCGCACTCGCCCGCGGCGGGCGGATCACGCTCGTCACCTCGGTGAAGAACATCGAGGGGAGTCATCTGCCGACCCTCGTCGACATGGTGGAGCGGGCGCGGTCCGAGGGGTCGTGAGGCGGGGCGGCCGATGAGTCACCCTGTCGGCCGCCCGGCCTCCCGATCGCCGGGGCAATCGGTCAGCGGTCTCGGGTGACGGTCACCCGTCCGGGCCGACAACGGCGGCGACGTGCTCGCTGACATCCCAGTTGTCCATGGCGAGGGCGTACGAGCGACCGTCCAAGGCCATTCGGAAGCGATTCGTTGTTGTCACCGACGGAGCCCAATCCCAGTTCTGCCCAGGTCGATTCGCTCCCTTGTCGGCATAGTGCCGACTTTCCACCTCCCGGGAAACACGCTGTTTGCAACCTCAACGACCCGCCAATCCCCTGCCACGCAGTAGACCCTTCTCGGTCATCGTCAGCATCACTTTCGGACAGGATCGTTTCGCGCTGTCAACGTTTTCGCCCGCCAAGGCATCTTTGACCGCGACCAGTCATCCAGCTCACATGGGGGAATGGCATGCGCATGCGTGCATCGCACAGACGCATCCTTGTCACGGCATTAGCCGCGGCAGTGATATTTACCGGCACTGCCGCATCAGCGGATACGGCTGACCGGCCGACGGCGGCGCCGGATGCGGGCAGTCTGTCCCAGTTGGCCGAGAGATATCTGCAGCAGCGGGCTGACGCTGTGACGACGGGCGTGGCGCGGTTACGTTCGGCCGAAGTCCTGCCGGCGGCCACCGAGCCGATGAAGGCCGAGCTGAGAAGCGACCTCGCCGCGCTGGCCCGAAAGGGCAAGGTCTACAAGGAGGTCGACGGCGGTTACACCCGCGCGGGAGTCGATGTGACGGTGCTCTCCACGACCACGGAGGGGGACACCACGACCGCTCGCGTCGCCGAGGACACTCGCCTTTACCTGCCGTTCACCGCGGACGAGGTAGCCGACGGGGCACCGGAGTACGAGGAGTACTCCGTCCCCCACACCATGACGTTCACCCGGGACAAGTCCGGCGCTTGGCTCCTTGCATCCGACAAGGCCGAGCTCGAGGGCGGACCCCTGCCGAGCACTCAGATCGCCGAACCTGCCGACGCCCCGGCTCCGGACTCGGAGGACGAGGGTGAGAAGGGCCCGTCCTCCGTGACCACCGAGCCGCCGAGCGGCTCGGTGCCCCCGAAGGCGGTCCCCGGCGTGCAGGCTTCTGCGGCGGCCGCTTCGTACAACTACAGCGCGATGGTGCGCTACGCCGACAAGTACTGGAAGACGCCGAGCGATGACTGGCGCACGTACGGCAACGACTGCACGAACTTCATCTCCCAGGTGATGTGGGCCGGCGGTTGGCGGGCGACGTCGGGCAGTGTCATGAGCCGCAAGGACAACAGGAAGTGGTTCTACGGAAGCCACACCTGGAACACGAGCTACACCTGGGCGGGTGCCGAGAACTGGTACTGGTTCGCGCTCAAGCACTCCAAGCGGACCAAGTTCCTCGACAATGTGTGGAAGCTCGCCCTCGCCGACGTGCTTCAGGCGAACTGGAAGCCTCGGAGCGACAAGGTCATCGATCACACCATGGTCGTCACCAAGCTCTACAGGGGTACCCCTTACCTCACCTACCACACGGGGAACACTCACAACAAGAGCCTCCGCAAGCTGCTCGCTGACCATCCGAACGCGGCCTGGTACGCGCACCGGACCTGAGGACCGCCCTGCCTGACACCCAGGCTGAACCACCTGTGAGGGACACATGAAGAGGCGCTACTTCGCCGGCGTCACCCTCGCCGCGCTGCTCGCCCTGACCGGGTGCGACAGCGGCGACTCCGGGTCGAAGGCGAGCGGTGACCGCGAGACGGTAGAGGCGTACATCACCGCCCTCAACGACCGAGACGCGGACGCCCTGCTGAAGCTGGACGGGGCAACGGGCGCAGACGCCGAGCGGGATGCACAGAAGATCATCAAGGAGAAGGGCGGCCGCGGCCTCAAGGTCGAGGACATCCAGATCAGTTACGATCTCGGCCCGGACGTCGGGTCTGCGAAGATCACCGCCCGGGACAGCAAGGGCGCCGACTACAGCGAGAGCCTCACCATCACCCGTGATGGCGGGAGTTGGCACCTCACCATCCTGCCGCCGCCGACACAGGACCCGAGCGGGAAAACGCCCGCCGAAACAGGTGCGCCGTCCGACGGAGTAGGCCCCTCGAAGCCGGCGTCTGGCTGAACCACCACACACACGGAGGGCTGTGGGCGCTCGCTCTCCAGCACTTCGCTGACGGAGGTCACTCGGGTCGAGCGACAACCCCAGCCCTCCGTGATGCAGGTGATGGCCCATCTCAGGGTGTTTGAGGTGGGCCATCAGATGCTGGAGCTCGCCGCCCGTTACAACGGCGGCCCCTACTACGAAAGCGGAGACGCGCAGGCGTACGGTCGGGGCTTCGACCGCAGGCTGGACCAAGCGAAGGAGGCCCTGGGGTGAGCGGAACCACAGGCCCGACGACCGATGTGCAGGAACGGCGGCAGCCGGGGTCGTCCAACTGGTTCGGCTCGGCCGTTTGTGCCGTTGTTCTTGCTCTCGGACACCTGGTGACGGGCTATGTCGTGCTCACCGCCTACATGGTGGAGCCAGACGGCCCCTGGGACAGGCAGGCCGTCACCAACTCCAGCTTCGCCGCGGGCATCGCCCTGGCCTTCTCCGTCGTGACAGCACTGCTCTCGTGGCTGTTCGTGAAGGCCGAGTGGCTGCGCAGATGGTGGTTCGTCCTCCCGGCTTTGCTCGCCGTCGTCGCCATCCTGCGCCTGACGCTCCTCTCACCTGAGCTATGACCAGGGACGACGCTGTATCACCGGCGGAGCTCGTCGCCGGGTCGGGCGGGCCGGCCTGCGAGTCGGTCACTTCGTGGCCGTGAGCCCGTAGACGCGGTCCGCCGTCCCCGCGAGGACGAGGGCCTGCTCGTCCTCGCTCAGCTCCTCCGTGAGCGTGCGCGCGGTGTCGAGCACCTCGCCGTACGAGGACGCCAGCCGGCACACCGGCCAGTCCGAGCCGTACATCGTCCGGCCGGGCCCGAAGGCGTCCAGGACCGTCCGGGCGTACGGTCGCAGATCGTGTACCGTCCATGAGGCCCGGTCCGCCTCCGTCACCATGCCGGACAGCTTGCAGGCCGTGTTCGGCAGGGCAGCGAGCTCGCGCACCGAGGCCGCCCAGGTCCGCAGTTCGCCGCTCGCGATCGGCGGCTTGCCCAGATGGTCCAGGACGAACGTCAGCCCCGGATGCGTGGCCGCCGCCCGGGTCGCGGCCTCGAGCTGGTGCGGCAGGATCACCAGGTCGTAGACGAGTCCGGCGTCCGCGACCGCGGACAGTCCGCGCCGTACGTCGTCGCGCAGCAGCCACTCCGGGTCGGGCTCGGCCTGCACCTGATGGCGGATGCCCACGAGCCGTCCGCCACCCCGAAGTTCGCGCAGCGCCGCAAGAGTGTCGGCGACATCGGGCGCGGTGAGGTCCGTCCAGCCGACGACGCCCGCGACGAGATCGCTGCCGGGGCCGTCGGCGAGGGCGAGGAACTCCGGGGTCTCCTCCGCGACCGTGACGGTCTGGACGAGCACGGTCGCGTGCACCCCGGCCGCCTCCGCCTCGGAACGCAGCTCGGGCAGGAGGAAGTCCCTCCGGATCGAGGCGAGTTCGGGACCGGTGATCCAGTCCTGGTCGCGTACGGACAGATCCCAGAGGTGGTGGTGGGCATCGACGACGCGCACGGTGATCAGAGCTCCCAGACGATGGGCAGCCCGGCGCCGGCACCGTCGGCCGAGTAGTCGTGCACCACGTCGAGCAGCTCCGCCATCCGTGCCTGCCAGGAGATGTTGACCGGCAGGCCCTCGAGTTCGGCGAGCAGCCGCGCGTAGTCGTCGCACTCGATGAGGTGGAAGAGGTCGGTGCCGCTGCGCCAGATCGTCCAGGAGCTCGCCCCGGCGGCGCGGATCGCCACCCGCAGCTCTTCGGGCACCTCCCGGTGTGCGGCCTCGTACTCCTCGATCCGGTCGGCGCGGACCCTTGTGTGCAGGGCGATCCTCATGACCGCTTCACCAGTCCCTCCTCCTCCAGTTCGGCCCACAGCGCATCGGGTACGGGAACGGCCAGCATCTCCGCCGCGTCCTCGACCTCGTCCGCCGACCGCGCCCCCACCAGCACACTTGCCACGGCCGGATGCCGGAACGGAAAGCGCAGCGCCGCGGCCCGCAGCGGTACGCCGTGCCGCTCGGCCACGGCCTTGATGCGCAGCGCCCGTTCGAGGATGTCCGGGTCGGCGGCGCGGTAGTCGTAGGTCGCACCCGGCTTCGGATCCGCCAGCAGCCCGGAGTTGAAGACCCCGCCGATCACGACACTCCGTCCGCGCGACGCGGCCTCCGGCAGCAGCTCGTCCGCGGCCCGCTGGTCGAGCAGCGTGAACCGGCCCGCGCACAGCACCACGTCGACGTCCGTGTCACGGACGAAGCGGCTGAGCATCTCCGCCTGGTTCATGCCCGCACCGATCGCCCGCACGGTCCCCTCCGTACGCATCCGCTCCAGCGCGGGATACGCCTCGCGGAACGCCTGCTCGCCGTGGTCGTCCGGGTCATGGAGATAGACGATGTCGATCCGGTCGAGGCCGAGCCGCTCCAGGCTCTCCTCGACGCTCCGCAGCACGCCCTGCGCGCTGAAGTCCCAGCGTCTTCGGTACGCCGCGGGCACCGCGAACCCGTTGTCGAGGTCGTCGCCGTGCGCGTCCTCGCCCACCCCGACGCGCGGCTCCAGCACCCGCCCGACCTTGGTGGACACCGTGTACGAGTCCCGGGGCCGGCCCCGCAGCGCCGCCCCGAGCCGTCGCTCGGACAGCCCGAGCCCGTAGTGCGGCGCGGTGTCGAAGTACCGCACGCCCGCCGCCCAGGCGGCGTCCAGCGCGGCCGCCGCGGTCCGTTCCGAAACGGCGCTGTAGAGGTTCCCGATCCCGGCCGCCCCGAAGGCCAGCCAGGTCACCGGACAGCCGCTCCGCCCCACCGTGGTGCTGCGCATCATGTCGTCCCGCCCTTGATCCTCTGCGCCGCATGCCTATCAGATGTATGGGCGTCAGCAACACCCTTCTGTCCGGATTTACGGGCGGAATCAAGGAGATTGATCGGATGTCTCGGCCGGATTCACCCCAACTCGGCGGCGTTGCAGCGGTCCGTGACCAGTTGGGTCCGCGATCCGTTCGACGTCATTACTCACTCGGGCTCAGGCGAGTACGGCGACTCGCTGTCCGCCGATTCGCTGTCCGCCGATTCGCTCTCCGCGGACTCGCTGTCCGCGGACTCGCGCCCCTCGGAGGTGAGGTGGAACAGACCGCCCTCGGGGTCGCGCAGCGTCGCCACCCGCCCGAGCGGGGTGTCGTGCGGGGGCGTGACGACGCTGCCGCCCGCCGCTGCCGCCCGTTCGGTCGCGGCGTCCACATCGTTCCGGCAGAAGTGCACATGCCACCGCGGACGGATGCCCGGGTCCGTGGATTCCGCCACGCCGCCGCCGTACATCCCGGCGACCGTGTGCCCGTCGAGCCGCAGCAGCACCCGGTCGTGCTCGTACCGCACGTCGATGCGCTCGGGCGCCTGGGAGTCCCATTCGAAAACGCCGCCGTAGAACAGGGCCGAGGCGAACGGGTCCCGCGTATGGAGCTCCAGCCACGCCGCGGCGTTCGTACCGCGCCCGGCGTGCCAGCCGACGTCGACCGGTCCCTCCCAGATGCAGAACAGGGCGTCCACGGGGTCGGCGGCCCAGGCCATCCGTCCCGTGCCGAACGCGAGCGGGCCCACGGCGACCGTGCCGCCCCGCTCCCTGATGCGTGACGCTACGGCGTCCGCGCTGTCCGCCACGAAATAGGCCGTCCAGGTGACCGGCAGCTTCACCCCCATGGTCTGCGTGGACTCGACCAGACCGGCGACCGGAACCCCGCCCGCGTGCGCGACGACGTGCGCGCTCTGCCCCTCGATGTCGGGTTCGAACTCCCAGCCGAAGACTGCGCCGTAGAAGTCCTGGGCGGCCTTGATGTCCTGTGCCGTCAGGCTCACCCAGCAGGGCGTGCCCTGCACCCCACGCGCTGTGGCTGCCAAGGCCGCTCACCTCATCCATGTCATCCCTGCGCAGGAATCCACTCCCTCCACACCCTTCAACAGATTCAGGAGGGTCGCCACCGCAGGGCTCGGCCGGGCCCGAATTCCCGGCGGGCGTCACGTCCTGAATGGTCGTCGGCCTCGATGTTCGTTATTCGTTGGCGCCCCCGGAAGGGGCCGAGCTATGGTGTGCCCCGTTGCCGTACGAGACGTACGGGACGTACGAGAAGAAACCGGAGGTGAGGACATTGATGACTGTCGCCGCGCTGGGCGCTGCCCAGAACCAGAAGATCATCGTCCCCATCTCCGTGGTCTCCGGCTGACCTTCCTCTTCGAATTCCGCGCCCAGGACCGGGCGTGTGCGCCGGGGCCACCCTTGCGAAGGGTTTCCCCTTGTCTTCGTCTTTCTCTTCCGTACTGTCTTCTTCTTCGTCCTCCTCGCACCCGCTGTCCCCGTACGGCTGGGACGAGGGGATCGCCGCGCAGTTCGCTCCGTACGCCGAACAGGGCCTGGTGCCCGGACGGGTCGTACGCGTCGACCGCGGCCAGTGCGATGTCATCACCCCGGACGGGCTCGTCCGGGCCGACACCGCGTTCGTGACCCCGCACGACCCGATGCGGGTGATCTGCACCGGGGACTGGGCGGCCGTGGACGCGGACGGCAGTCCGCGCTACGTACGCACGTACCTGCCGCGGCGTACGGCATTCGTCCGCTCCACGTCGTCACAGCGGTCCGAGGGGCAGATCCTCGCCGCCAACGTCGACCACGCGATCATCGCGGTGTCGCTCGCGGTCGAAGTCGACCTCGGGCGGATCGAGCGGTTCCTGGCGCTGGCCTGGGAGAGCGGGGCGCAGCCCGTCGTCGTGCTGACCAAGGCCGACCTGGTGCCGGACGCGACCGGAAGGTCGTACCTCGTGCAGGACGTGGAGACCGTGGCGCCCGGAGTGCCGGTGCTGCCGGTGAGCTCGCTGACCGGTGAGGGCATGGATGTGCTCGCGGCGGTCGTCTCCGGCGGCACGAGCGTGCTGCTCGGGGTGTCCGGCGCCGGAAAGTCGACCCTGGCGAACGCGCTGCTCGGCGAGGACGTGATGGAGGTGCAGGCCGCCCGTGACGTCGACGGCAAGGGCCGCCACACCACCACCACCCGCAACCTGCTCGTCCTCCCCGGCGGCGGGGTCCTCATCGACACACCCGGGCTGCGCGGGGTCGGCCTCTGGGACGCCGCCGCCGGCGTCGGCCAGGTCTTCTCGGAGATCGAGGAGCTGGCGGAGAACTGCCGCTTCCACGACTGCGCCCACGAGTCGGAGCCGGGCTGCGCCGTCCGCGCCGCGATCGAGGACGGCGCTCTGCCGGAGCGCCGCCTGGACAGCTATCGCAAGCTCCTCCGCGAGAACCAGCGCATCGTCGCCAAGACCGACGCCCGCCTGCGGGCGGAGCTGCGCCGCGACTGGAAACTGAGGAACGCGGAGGGGCGCGCGGCGATGGAGGCGAAGCGGGGCGGCCGCGTGCGCTGAGGCCGATACGGGGGCCCGGGGGCGGGCCCCCGGGCCCCCGGTGCCGTCCGGTGGGCCCGGGGGCCGTCCTCAAGCGCCGGACGGGCTGGGTGTGCCCGGTACCGTCCGGTGGGCCCCGGGTGTCCGTCCTCAAACGCCGGACGGGCTGGACATGTGCGCCCGGTACCGGCATCGTCGCCGGACGGGGATGTTGAACCGTCCGGCGATAGAGGACCCCACCCCGGCGCCCGGTAGCGTGGTGTCCGAAAACCGCTGGAGAGCGCACCGCGCACCGCGGACACTGGACCCGTGATGGACGAAGACACCCAGTACCAGGCCGTGAGCAGCCGTGACGCGCGGTTCGACGGCGAGTTCTTCTTCGCCGTCGAGACCACCGGCATCTACTGCCGCCCGAGCTGCCCGGCAGTCACCCCCAAGCGCAAGAACGTGCGGTTCTTCCCCACCGCCGCAGCCGCCCAGGGCCATGGCTTCCGGGCCTGCCGACGCTGCCGCCCGGACGCCGTGCCGGGGTCGGCCGAGTGGAACGTACGGGCCGATGTCGTGGGCCGCGCGATGCGCCTGATCGGGGACGGGGTCGTCGACCGGGAAGGTGTGCCCGGGCTCGCCGGGCGGCTCGGGTACAGCGCGCGGCAGGTGCAGCGGCAGCTCAACGCCGAGCTCGGCGCCGGGCCCGTCGCGCTCGCCCGCGCCCAGCGGTCGCACACCGCACGCGTGCTGCTCCAGACGACAGGGCTGCCGGTCACGGAGATCGCGTTCGCGTCCGGGTTCGCGAGCGTACGGCAGTTCAACGACACGATCCGGCGGATCTACGCCCGCACGCCGACCGAACTCCGCGCCGAGATGCGCTCCCGGCAGGCAGCCGACGCCGCCGGGATTCCACTGCGCCTCGCCCACCGCGGCGCGTACGCCGCCCACGAGGTCTTCGACCTGCTCGCCCGAGAGGCCGTCGAGCGGATCGAGGAGGTCACCGGCGAGCCCGGCGCCCGCACCTACCGCCGCACGCTGCGGCTGCCGTACGGCTCCGGCATCGTCGCCGTCGACGAACGCTCGGCGGGGCCCTGGCTGGAGGCCCGGATCCAGCTGACCGACCTGCGCGACCTGACCACCGCCGTCCAGCGGCTGCGCCGGCTCTTCGACCTCGACGCCGACCCCTACGCCGTCGCGGAACGGCTCTCCGCCGACCCCCGGCTCGCCCCGCTCGTCGCCGCGCGCCCCGGGCTCCGCTCACCCGGCACCGCCGAACCCGAGGAGTTCGCGGTACGGACCGTCGTCGGCCGCGAGGAGGCCGCGCGGCTCGTCGAGACGTACGGAAAGGTGCTGGACCGGCCCTGCGGCGGGCTCACCCACCTCTTCCCCGAACCGGCCGCGCTCACCGGCCACCCGGTCGCGGGCCCGCTCGCGACCGCCCTCGCCGACGGCCACGTGCGCCTCGATCCGGGCGCCGACCGCGACGACGCCGAGCGCGCCCTGCTCGCCCTGCCCGGCGTCACGCCCCGCACGGCCGCGCTGATCCGGATGCGCGCGCTCGGCGACCCGGACGTCGCCACCGACGACGGTCCCGACGACGGGTCCTGGCGGCCATGGCGTTCGTACGCCGCCCGTTGTCTGGAGACCGCGGACAGGTAGGCCCTCAGGGAGAGGGCTCTTCCAGACCCCAGCTGTGGATCTTCTTCGGGTGGATCCGGATCACCTCCTCGCTGAAGTGCGGCCCCAACTCGTGCGGACCCGTCTGCAGTTCCGCCTCTCCGCGGATCTCGACCCCGCGCACCCGCCACGGCCGCGTGCTCACGATGTCGTCGACCACGAGCGCGACCTTCGGGTTCGCCTGCAGATTGCGCCACTTCTTCGTCTTCCCCATCGCCAGTCCGCCGATGAGGATCGTGCCGTCGTCCTGGGGGAAGAAGCCGACCGGGTTGGCCTGGGGCCGGCCCTCAGGGTCCACGGTCGCCATCCGCCCCAGCTGCTGGGTCCTGAGATACGCGCGCTCGGCCTCGCTGAATTCGGTCATGGGCACAGCATCACCCGCCCCGATCGGCTGCGCATCGGCACCTTGCCCTGGTCCCGGGGACCTAGGACCTGTCCTCCGGATCAGCCCGGAAGCCCCCACGGCAGCGCCGGCTCGTTCGGCGCGACCGGTCGCACCGCGAGGTCGGGGCGGTCGCCGCGTGCGGTGATCAGCGCCGAGTCGCCGCGGTCCAGCGGGATGCGTACGGTTCCGTCGCCCAGGTCCTCGTACCGGAGCGGCCGCCCCCGCCCGTCGCGTACGTCCACCGGACCCTCGATCCCGTGGCGTACCACGCAGGGCGCGCCCGCCTCGCTCGCCAGCCGCACCCATCGGGGGGCGCCCTCCTCCCGCACCGCGCTCAGCAGGAACGCGCCCTGCGTGCGGAAGTCATGGACCGTCACGTCCCGCCACGCGGCGGGGACGGCCGGGAAGACGCAGATCATGCCGCCCCAGGACTGGCAGAGCATGTCGTGGAGCGACTGGGCCGCGGAGAGCGGGGTCTCGATGACCGGCCCCGACTCCGCAGTGGTCGAGCGAGGTCTCGATCAGGGCCCGCTCCTGCGGCATACGGCCGGTGATCTCGTACAGCGGGTGGACCGCCAGGAGATGGGAGTAGTGACGGTGGGACTTCGCGAAGGGGACCCCGGCGCCGATCATGTAGCCGTTGGCGTCCACCGGATACGGTGCGAGCCTGCCGAGCACCTCCTGCCAGCGCACGGCCAGGGGGTCGTCGATGCCCAGCTCGCGCGCCGACTCGAGAAGCGTGCGGCAGCCCACGGCGTAGGACGGCTCCCGCCCGTCAGCCCCAGTTCACCGCCCCCACCCAGGCGCCGACGACCAGCAGACATCCGAGCAGCTCCACCAGCACGCTCGTCCCCGCCGCCCGCATGACCGTCCGCGTCGACGTCACGGCCTCGCCGTGCCCGCCCAACCGCAGCCGCTCGCTGCCGTACACCCCGCCGACGAAGCCCACCGCCGCGCCGACGACCGGCAGCAGCACGAAGCCGACCAGCGCCCCCAGGCCCGCGAACAGCGCCATCCGGGGGGTGATGCCCACGCCGCGCATCCGGCGTGGCCCCAGCTGCCACACGACGGCCTGGTTGACGAGCAGCAGCGCGGTCGCCCAGACCAGTACCCACCACGCCAGGGTGGTCTGTGCCTGCAGCGCCCACCACAGCACGGCGGCCCAGACGAGCCAGGTGCCCGGAACGCCCGGAACCAGCACCCCGACCAGGCCGAGCAGCATCACCATGCCGACCAGGACGAGCTGCCATGCACCCATCTGCCAAGGGTGCAGGACCGGGATCGGCTCCGCAGGTCGCGCCGCCCTGTCCGTCAACTGCCGTCGCGCTCGTTGCCGTCCGCCGCCGTGCCGCCGTGCCGCCGTGCCGTCGTGCCGTCGTGCCGCTGTGCCGCCGTTTGCGTCCGACGCCGTGCCGCCGTTCGCGTCGGCCGGCGCTACGCGTCGCCGGGCACCTGGTCGCGGGCAGAGGTCCGCGCCACCCAGCCCTTCTCGTACGCATGCCACCCCAGCTGCAGCCGCGTCGTCACCCCGGTCAGCTCCATCAGCCCCTTCACCCGCCGCTGTACGGTCCGCAGCCCCAGCTCCAGCTGCTTGGCGACGCTCGCGTCCGTCATCCCCGCCAGCAGCAGCGACAGGATCTCCAGATCGGTGGCGTCGGGGCCCGCCGCCTCGTCCTCCGTCACCTGGGCGCCCGCACCCAGCCGCAGCGGCAGCGCGTCGCGCCACACCGCCTCGAACAGGCCCATCAACGACTCCAGCAGCCCGCTCGCATGCACCACCAGCGCCGAGGGCTCCGAACCCCGCCCCGTCAGCGGCACCATCGCCAGCGCCCGGTCCGCGACGACGAGTTTGGTCGGCACCCGGTCCACGACCCGGACCTGCTCGTCACGGCCGAGCGACGCCGACACCTCGGTGAGCCCGGAGGGCAACGCCAGCACCTCGCGCTCGATGACGATGCGGTACGCCACCCCGCGCTGCGCAGCCTGCTCCTCCGCCTCGTTCTCCGTCCCCGACATCACCACGGGCTTGCCCGTCACGAGCGCGCACACCTCGTCGGTCGCACCAAGCTGAAGCTGCAGGAAACGGTGCGCCACCGCGCTCGCACCCGTCACCACCTCGACCAGGTCGTGCACGGCGGGCTCCGCGGCCTCCGCCCGGTACTCCTGTGCGAGCAGCGCCGCCGCCAGCTCGGCCTGCTCCAGCTCGTGCCGCTGCTGGGTGAGCAGCGCACCCAGCGCGACCGCGGGCGGCGCCGCCACCCACCGGCCCGCACCGGCCGACGACTGCGCGGCCAGACCGTGGCGTTCCAGCAGGCGCAGCGCGCGCTCGGTGTCCGTCTCGGGAAGCGCGAGGCGATGCGCCAGATCGGTGACCTCCGCGGCGCCGAGCGCCACCAGCGCCCGGTAGGCCGACTCCTGTCTCGCGTCGAGACCTATCGCTCCCAGCACCCCTGACCCTCCCCGGGCCTCGTCATTCCGCATGCGACGTACATGATCGTGGCGGAAATCGGCCACGGCGTAAACCCGCCGCCTGCATCATCCCTGCATCACCTGCCGCTCTGCCAATGTGGCGCCACCGCAGCACCAACAGCTCCCGGACATGGGTCCTTTGGCTGGTTGTGTCCGGAAAATTAGTGGGGAGAGCGATGCGCCCGATATCGCGTACGGCCCTGGGCGCGGCGACCGCCGCCGCCCTGGCCGTCACCGCGGTCGCGCCGTCCGTGGCCGCCAGGCCGCAGGACGACCCGGCCGGCAGCAGACCACTGACAGGAAGTCAGGCCGCCCAGGCGGCCCGGGGAGGGGCCGTCACGGTCACCCTCGTCACCGGCGACCAGGTGCTCGTCCGCGGCGCCGGCACGGCGAGCCCCGCCGCCGCGGCCCTGCCCCGCGAGGACGGGACCGTACCGCTGATCCAGACCCGCCAGTCGGGCCCGGACCTGTACGTCTACCCCGAAGGCGCGACCGGCGCGCTCGCCGCCGGCCGGGTCGACCAGGAGCTGTTCAACGTCACCGGGCTGATCCGCCAGGGCTACGACGACGCGCACAGCAAGACCCTGCCGCTCATCGCCGTGTACGGCAACGATGTCACGCGTTCCGCCCCCGCGACGCCGCGCGGTGCCGAGCGCTCGCTCGTCCTCCCGGCCGTGGACGGCGTCGCCCTCAAGGCCGACAAGAAGCAGGCCGCCGGATTCTGGGCCGATGCCACGAGCCCCCGCTCGCGCGCCGCCGCCGGCCTGAAGAAGCTCTGGCTCGACCGCAAGGTCCAGGCCACGCTCGACCGTTCGACGAAGCAGGTGCACGCCCCCGAGGCATGGGCGGCCGGATATGACGGCAAGGGCACCAAGGTCGCCGTCCTCGACACCGGCGCCGACGCCGAACACCCGGACCTGAAGGGCCGGATCGTCGCTTCCGAGAACTTCACCGACTCCCCGGACGCCGACGACCGCCAGGGCCACGGCACCCACACCATCTCCACGGTCGGCGGCTCCGGCGCCGCGAGCGGGGGCAAGAAGAAGGGCGTCGCCCCCGGCGCCGAGCTGCTCAACGGCAAGGTGCTGAACGACTACGGCTCCGGCGCCGAGTCCTGGATCATCGCCGGTATGCAGTGGGCCGTCGACCAGCAGGCCGACGTCGTCTCGATGAGTCTCGGCAGCCGCGTACCGACCGACTGCACCGACCCGATGAGCGTCGCCGCCGAGGAACTCGCCCAGAGCAAGGGCACCTTGTTCGTGGTCGCCGCCGGCAACTCGGGTCCCGCCCTCAACACCGTCTCCTCGCCCGGCTGCGCGCCGAGCGTCCTCACCGTCGGCGCCGTGGACCGCGACGACTCCACCGCGTACTTCTCCAGCCGTGGCCCGGCGATCGTCTCGCACACCCTCAAGCCCGAGATCGCCGCACCCGGCGTCGCCATCTCGGCCGCCGCCGCGGGCGGCCGCGGCGTGTACGCGTACCAGTCCATGTCCGGTACGTCGATGGCCACCCCGCATGTCGCGGGCGCCGCCGCGATCCTCAAGCAGCGCCACCCGGACTGGACGGCCCAGCAGATCAAGGCCGCGCTCGTCTCGTCGGCGGACTCCGGGATCCCGGGCGACGCGCGCGAGACCGGCGGCGGCCGCCTCGACGTCGAGGCCGCCGTCGACACCACGGTCACCGGCGCGCCCGCCGTCCAGGGCGGCAGCTTCAACTGGCCGCAGGACAGCAGCGACCGCACGACGGTCCGGCTGCCCTACACCAACCACGGCGACGAGGAGGTGAAGCTGGATCTGGCCGTCGACAAGGTCACCGGCAACGACGGCTCGCGCGTCCGCTCCGCGGTCGCCCGCCTCGGACAGCGTTCCGTGACCGTCCCGGCCGGCGCCACCGTCGAGGTTCCGCTGACGCTCGACCCGTCCGCGGACCTGGCGCGCAGTCAGTACGGCGACGTCACCGGCCGCGTCCTCGCCACCGCCCGCGGTGTCACCGTCTCCACGCCGTTCTCGCTGTACGTCGAGCCGGAGACCGTCACCCTCCGCGTCAAGCTCGTCGACCGCGCCGGACAGCCTGCCACCGGCGTGTCCTCGGTCGATGTCCTCGGCACCGACACCGCCACCGGCGAGCGCCGCTTCAACGAAGGCGCCGCCGACCAGGTCTACCGGCTGCGCCCCGGCTCGTACTTCCTCTCCTCCTTCGTCACCGGCCAGGACAACTCCCTCGCCTATCTGGGCCGTCCGCAGCTTGAGCTGACGAAGGACACCACGGTGGTCCTGGACGCCCGCAAGGCCCACCGCCTCCGGGTCGAGACCGACAGGCCCGGCGAGAACCGCGCCGGTACGCTCGCCTTCGCCCGCTCCTGGGACGCCTGGCTGCACGCGGGCACGATCACCGGCGGCCGCCAGATCCAGCAGTACTACGCCTCCGTCGAAGGCAGCGCCCACGAGGGCGACTTCGAGTTCGGCAGCTACTGGCGCCGCTACGCCCCCCAGATCACCGAACTCGCCGTGAACGGCGGCCCCGTGCTGCACCCGCTGACCTCCGGGGTGGGCTCGGCCAACCTCGACGGCACCGGCTCCGCCGAGCTCGTCGACGCCGGCAACGGTACGGCGGAGGAGCTCGCCGCCGCCGGGGCCAAGGGCCGTATCGCCCTCGTCCGTATCTCCGACGACAGCACCTCCGTCTACGCGCAGGCCCAGGCCGCCAAGGCGGCGGGCGCCGTCGCGCTCATCGCCCACCGGGCCGCGCCCGGCGCCTGGTACCCGACCGCCGGCTTCCTCGGCGCCCAGCTGCCCGCGCTCTCCGTGCCCGCCGACGAGGCCGCCGGACTGCTCGAGCGGCTCGCGGCCGGATCCGTCACGCTGCGCTGGAAGGCCACGGCGAAGAGCCCGTACGTCTACAACCTCGCCTTCCCCGAGGACGGCCGGATCACCTCGGACCGCACCTACCGGGTCCACGACAGCAAGCTCGGCGCGACCGAGGCCACCTACCGGGCGATGGGTGTCACCGCCGACTACCTCGACGGCGTGTCCGCGGTACGCCCCGACACCGGCCAGCAGGTCTACCTCGGCGCGCTCGTCGACCCGGTCGCCGCGCCGGGCAAGCGCACCGAGTACCACTCGGCAGGCACCACGGTCTACGCCAAGACCGTGTCCAGCAGCTTCCCCTGGGGCGAGTTCATGCTCGGCAGCCCCGTCAGCTACCGGGCGGGGGAGCGGCGCACCGACTCCTGGTACGGCGGCGTCGTCGCCCCGACCGCCCCGCGCGACGCCGCGGGCCGGCCGGTGCTCGCGGCCGAGCGCCAGGGCGATCTGATCGGGGTCGCGACCGCCTTCTGGGGCGACAGCGAGCACGACGCCGTGGCCGGATCCTTCGGTGACATCGGCAGCATGATGCTCAAGCGGAACGGCGAGGAGATCGGCAACTCGCCCTATCCGTTCGGGGTCTTCGAGGTTCCGGCCGACGAGGCCGCGTACGAACTCACCCTGTGGACCACCAAGATCGGCAGCCCGGCGAAGGTGTGGAAGCGCTCGACGCAGCTGTCCACGGTGTGGACGTTCCGCTCCGCACGTGACGAAAGCGCGTACTCTCAAGGCATCCCGCTCCTCTTCCCGGTGATCGGCCTCCCCGAGGACGGGCTCAAGACCCTCCCGGCGGCCGACGGCCAGAAGCTCACGCTCGGGGTGTCGGGGCACGCGGGGTACACCCCCGGTGCGCTCGTCTCGGCCAAGGTGTCGTACTCGTACGACGGCGGCGCCACCTGGACCGAGGCCAAGTCCGAGCAGCAGAGCGCCGGGGCCTGGACCGCGACCGTGGACCACGCGGGCATGAGCGGCCAACCGGTCACCCTCAAGGTCGAGTTGACCGACGCGAACGACAACTCCGTCACCCAGACAGTGGAGCGCGCGTACGACGTGCGCTGACCACCGATACGTCCGCCGGGCGTCCTTCCCGTGGGGGGTTGGGCCGCCCGGCGGACTCCTTCGTGCACCCGTTCGCGGACAAATTCTCCCGTTGACCCGTTCTCCACCGCGCGCTGCGGTGGACAATAAGGGCATGAGTCAGCAGGGGGAGAAGCCCGCCGCCGCCGACGACGACTGGTGGCACCGGCTGTACGACGAGTCCGCCCCGGACACCGGACCCGCCGCGTCGGCGGGTGACACGCTGGACGACCGTTTCCACTCGGCGGTCGACACGGTGGGCGTGGACCAGGAGCCGGCGCCGCCACCACTTCCGCCCGAGGACGGCCCACGCGCCTGGTGGGAGCCTTCGTCCTCCGGGGCGCCGTCGCACCGCGCGCCCTGGGAGCCACCCGCCCCACCTGCCCCACCCGCCGCGACGATCCCGCACCAGGCCGCACCGCCCGGCGCTGTCCGTGCGGCCGGGAAGCCCGCCGTGTCCCGGCCGCCGGACGCGGACGCGGACGCGGGCACCGCAGGACCGTCGGCCGCACCGCCGCAATCCTCGCCCCCACCACTGCAGCCGCCCGCCCCACCGCCGCCCGCCGCACCGCCGCAGCCCTCGGTGCCGCCCGCCGTCGGCCCAACGCCCGCCCGTCGGCCGGCCGCGCCCCCACGCCCCCGCACCGAGTACGTCGGCGACCGCCCGCCCACGTATGACGCCGAGCCCACCGCGCTGCCCATCGCGCACCCCCAGGAGCTCGGCGAACTGGTCGCGGACACCGTGCTGGACGGGGCCCGGTACGGGGCGTACACGCTGCGGGCCGCGTCCGTGCGCGGGGACTCCGCGCGGTACAGGGGCGAGCCCCGGCGCGACGCCCTGCTCACCGCGCGCTTCGGCACGGGCGAGGGCGCGCTCGTGCTGGTGGCCGTGGCCACCGGGACCCGGGCCGACGAAGGGGCGCATCGTGCCGCCGCCGACGCGACCCACTGGATCGGGGGAGCCGTGGGCCGCAGCCACGTCCGGCTCGCCGAGGACATCAGGGCCGGGCGGCGCGGCGATCTCAAGTCCGGGCTGCAGCGCCTCACCGACCGCTCCCTCGGCAAGCTCCGCGCCCGGGCCGCCGAACTGGGCGTCCCGCCGGAGGAGTACACCGTGAGCCTCCGCTGCCTGCTGCTCTCCGCCGACCCCGCCTGCCGCACCCGCGTGTTCTTCGGCGTCGGCGGCGGCGGACTCTTCCGGCTCCGCGACGGCGCCTGGCAGGACATCGAGCCCTTCGTCCCCGAACCCGCCGCCATCACCGGCGAGCCCGTCGTCGGCTACGGCTCCCGGCCCCCGGAAACTCCCGAGGACGACCGGCTCACCATGGACCTCGGCATCACCACACCGCCGTCGCCGCACATCGACGCCCCCGTCCCGCCGCCCGCCGAGCCCTTCCGCTTCCGCGCCTCCGTGGCCCGGCCCGGCGACACCCTCCTCCTGTGCAGCGCCGGCCTCGCCGACCCGCTCCGCGGCGAGCCCTCCCTCGCCGAGGAGCTCGCCCGCCGCTGGGCGGACGACGAGCCCCCCGGCCTCGCCGCCTACCTCGCGGACACCCAGCTCAGGGTGAAGGGATACGCGGACGACCGCACGGCCTGCGCCGTCTGGGAGGCGTAACGCGAGAGGCGTGACCGCCGCGGCCATGGATAGATGGACCCATGGCCAAGCAGAACGTCGCAGAACAGTTCGTCGACATCCTCGTCCGTGCGGGCGTACAGCGGCTGTACGGAGTCGTCGGCGACAGCCTCAACCCCATCGTCGACGCCATCCGCCGCAACGCCGCCATCGAGTGGATCCAGGTCCGCCACGAAGAGACCGCCGCCTTCGCCGCGGGCGCCGAAGCGCAGATCACCGGCAGACTGGCCGCCTGCGCCGGCTCCTGCGGCCCCGGCAACCTCCACCTCATCAACGGCCTCTACGACGCCCACCGCTCGATGGCCCCCGTCCTGGCCCTCGCCTCCCACATCCCCTCCTCCGAGATCGGCCTCGGGTACTTCCAGGAGACCCACCCCGACCAGCTCTTCCGCGAGTGCAGCCACTACAGCGAGCTCATCTCCAGTCCGAAGCAGATGCCGCGTCTCCTCCAGACGGCGATCCAGCACGCCATCGGCCGCAGCGGCGTCAGCGTCGTCTCCCTCCCCGGTGACATCGCCTCGCAGCAGGCCCCCGAGAAGACCATCGAGCACGCCCTCGTCACCGCGCGCCCCACCGTCCGCCCCGGCGACGCGGAGATCGACGCCCTCGCCCGCATGATCGACGAGGCGGAGCGCGTCACCCTCTTCTGCGGCAGCGGGACGGCAGGTGCCCACGTCGAGGTCATGCAGTTCGCGGAGCGCATCAAGTCACCCGTCGGTCACGCGCTTCGCGGCAAGGAGTGGATCCAGTACGACAATCCGTACGACGTCGGCATGAGCGGCCTCCTCGGCTACGGCGCCGCGTACGAGGCCACGCACGAGTGCGATCTGCTGATCCTGCTCGGCACCGACTTCCCGTACAACGCCTTCCTCCCCGACGACGTCAAGATCGCCCAGGTCGACGTGCGGCCCGAACACCTGGGCCGCCGCTCCAAGCTCGACCTCGCCGTCTGGGGTGACGTGCGCGAGACGCTGCGCTGCCTCACCCCGAAGGTGCGGATCAAGAACGACCGGCGCTTCCTCGACAAGATGCTGAAGAAGCACGCCGATGCGCTCGAGGGCGTCATCAAGGCGTACACCCGCAAGGTCGACAAGCATGTCCCGGTCCACCCCGAGTACGTCGCCTCGGTCCTCGACGAACTCGCGGACGAGGACGCCGTGTTCACGGTCGACACGGGCATGTGCAACGTCTGGGCGGCGCGCTATCTGTCCCCCAACGGGCGCCGCCGCATCATCGGCTCCTTCAGCCACGGTTCGATGGCGAACGCCCTGCCCCAGGCCATCGGCGCGCAGTTCATCGACCGTGGACGGCAGGTCGTGTCGATGTCCGGCGACGGCGGATTCGCCATGCTGATGGGCGACTTCCTCACCCTCGTCCAGTACGACCTGCCGGTGAAGGTCGTCCTGTTCAACAACTCCTCGCTGAGCATGGTCGAGCTGGAGATGCTGGTCGCGGGCCTGCCCTCGTACGGAACCACGAACCGCAACCCGGACTTCTCGGCGATCGCGCGGGCGGCGGGCGCCCACGGCGTACGCGTGGAGAAGCCGAAACAGCTCGCCGGGGCGCTGAAGGAGGCCTTCGCGCACAAGGGACCGGCACTCGTGGACGTCGTCACCGACCCCAACGCGCTCTCCATCCCGCCGAGGATCAGCGCCGATATGGTGACCGGCTTCGCGCTCTCCGCCAGCAAGATCGTGCTGGACGGCGGAGTGGGCCGGATGGTCCAGATGGCCCGCTCCAACCTGCGGAACGTGCCACGGCCATGACGAGCGGAGCGTGCCCTGTCCCTCACGCGTGGTGAAAACCACAGGCGTGGCCGTACGGGGGCGGGGCATGCATTTCGGGAGTGCTTGTGAGCCTGTTCGAGCAAGCGAGAAGGAAGGGACCGTTCCGACGTGCGGTGGGGGATGATGACGAGGCGTCAGGGAGGGTCTCGGCCGGCGCAGCTGCGCCGCAGAGTGGGGCGCGCGGACCTGAGGGCCGTACCGGAGGTGAGGCGCGCCCTGCGCGATTTATTGGGGCACGGTGACTGGGGCGAGCCGGGTTCGGCAGAGGTCGCCGAGCTCCTCGTCAGCGAGCTGGTCACCAATGCCCTGGTCCACACGGACGACGGCGCGGTCGTGACGGCGATCGTCGCACCGACCAGACTCCGGGTCGAGGTGCGGGACTTCACGTCCGGGCTGCCGGAGCCCCGCGTCCCGGTGGCCGACGAGAGCACGCACGGGCGAGGTCTGATCCTGGTGCAGAACCTTGCGGACGCCTGGGGTGTGCAGGCGCATGCCCTGGGCAAAGTGGTCTGGTTCGAGCTGGACGGCGGGCGGACGTGAACCGTCCCCCTCGCCGTCCTCTCCACCCGCCGTCGGCGCCGACCGCCGCCGTCCCGCCGACGATCGCTCAGCCGAACTGCTGCTCGAGGTCCTTGAGTTTCCGTTCCAGGGAGTCGAGTCGCGGCAGCGCCTGGGTGTCGTCCTCGGCGGTGAGGTCGACCGTGATGGGCTCAGTGCCCCTCACGGCCTGAAGGGAGGGCCGGGGGCGTGGCGGCAGCTGTCCCGGCTCGGCTATGGCAGGCTCCGCGACGGGCCCCACGGCGGCCGGTGCGGAGCCCACTGAGCCGCTCACGGCCGAACCGGCCACGGTCGCGCCGTTCATGGTGGTGACCTCCACCTGGCGCCCGCCGCGGCCACGGCCCCACGCCCGGTGCTGCCGGTTGAGCGCCCGCAGATGGGCCCGCTCCAGCTTCTCCTGGCCGCGCCTGCGCAGCCGGTTCTGCTCCTTCTGTCGCCGGTCCTCGCGCACCTCGTCGACCGCCTCGTCCAGGGTGCGTACGCCTTCGAGGAGCATCAGCGACCAGGCGCCGAAGGTCTCGCGGGGCGCCCGCAGCCACCGTACGACCCGGATCTGCGGCAGCGGACGGGGCACCAGGCCCTGCTCGCGGAGCGCGGCCCTGCGGGTCTGCTTCAGGGCGCGGTCGAAGAGGACCGCGGCCGACAGCGACATGCCCGCGAAGAACTGTGGGGCGCCGGCGTGATCGATGCCGCGTGGTGCGTGGACCCAGTTGAACCAGGCGGCGGCGCCCGCGAACGTCCACACCAGCAGCCGGGAGCCGAGTGCGGCATCGCCGTGGCTGGCCTCGCGCACCGCGAGCACCGAGCAGAACATGGCGGCGCCGTCGAGGCCGAACGGGACGAGGTACTCCCAGCCGCCGGAGAGGTTCAGATTCTGCCGGCCGAAGCCGACCAGGCCGTGGAAGGACAGGGCCGCGGCGACCGCGGCACAGCAGAAGAGAAGCAGATAGGAGGCGGTGCCGTAGACCGCTTCCTTGCGCCTGCGGCGCTCCTCGCTGCGTTCCCAGGAGTCGTCGGCCGCGGAACCGTCCCCGGCGCGCCTGCCGCGCGCGAGCACCGCCACCGCCGCCACGACCCCCGCGAGCATCACGCCGCCCGGAAGCAGCCAGTCCAGCGATATGTCGGTCAGTCTCATGCGGGGTCCCTTGCATCCTTGCGTCTGCTGCGTCTGCGTCTGCTGCGTCTGCGCCGCGGTAGGGCGATTCGGGCGCCCATATTGGCCCAAGTCCCGTGCCGGTCACGGGGTTTCGTGGCAAGAGAACGCCAAGGGGGCGTCAAAGCGTACGAATAGGTGGGTTCTGCTCGAACATGCAGCGGGGAAGGGGAAAATGTGTTCGGGTGATTACCTTGATGAGTGGCGTGAGGACGAGCGGATTCCCTCAGCCTTGCGCGGCGGCGCTCAGCCTGCGCACGCGGTCGGCGTCGCACGTGCGGGGGCAGGTGACGCAGGTGTCCTCGGGCCGCACCGTGTAGAAGAGGCAGCAGCTCGCACGGTCGCGGGTGGGCAGCGGCTCGCCGTCCGGGCCCGTGAGCTCGCGGAAGCCGGCCGTGCCGACGTACGGCTCGGTCGTGCCCGGCAGCAGCGCCTCCAGCTCCGTCATCGCCCGCCGCTCCTCGCCCAGCAGATGCGCGATGTACCAGAGGCCCTCGACGACCTCGTCCGTCACCATGCCCCACAGGGCACGCCTGCCACGCCGCATACGCGGGCCGAAGCCGTCGAGCACGGGACCGATGTGCTCGGCGACGGCCTCCCGTACCTCGGCGCGCAGGGCTTCCTCGTCGGGCACGACGTGGGCGCCAGGCAGCTCCGCGGCCGGGTCGCCGGGCAGACACGCGAACGTGCGGACGCGGACGCTCAGCCGCCCGAGGGCTCGCTGGACGGCGACATCCTCGACGGGCACCCGGGGCACCCGGCGGTCCAGGAACCAGGGGACCGTGATCAGCAGGCAGGCCGGCCAGGCGTAGCGGTGCAGTCCGAAGCTGGCGACGACATCGGGGCGGGCCTGCTGCCCGTAGTCGCGGAGCACCTGGGCGTCGTCCCAGGCGAGGAACGCGTCCAGGGCCGGGCCCCCGGCCGCGAGGCCCGCCGCCGCGACCCAGCCGCCGCCCTGCGCTGCCTCCTCGCCTTCGGCCGGCTCCTGGATCCGCAGCCCCGGGAACGCCTCGGCCAGAGGCGCGTAGGCATCCGAGAAGGGCGTGGTGGCGGGGGCGGGGAGGACAGGGCGCGAGCTGGGGAGAACGGCGGGGACGGTCATGCAGGGGACCACCGAATCGCGATCGTCAGCAGGTTAGCCTTACCTTACCCGAAGCGATCGATGTTTGAACTGAGCTCCCGTCCGCTTATGGTGCACAGGGGGCCCACGGCGCGCGACCCGGGCCCCGAGAACGCCGGAGGAGGACCCGAGTGGAGCAGGACAGAGCGCGCGGAGCCGCAGCGGCGCGGCCGTACGCGTCCGCGTCCGTGTCTTCGGCCTCGTACGGGCCGGAGGCGCAGGTACGGATACCGGAGCAGGCGACGCGGGGCGTCGAGCAGGTACGCGGCGAGCAGGTGCGCGGCGAGCACACCCACAGCGAGCCCCCGGCGCCCCGGGCCACCGTCCAGCGTCACTCGGTCCGCGGCCAGATCCTGGAGGCCCTGCGCGCCGCCCTCGTCACCGGCGAGCTGACCCCGGGCGAGATCTACTCCGCCCCCGTCCTCGGCGAGCGGTTCGGAGTCTCCGCCACCCCCGTGCGCGAGGCCATGCAGCAGCTCTCCCTCGAAGGCGCGGTCGAAGTCGTCCTCAACCGCGGCTTCCGGGTCGTCGAGCGCGACGCCCGCGAGCTCTCCGAGCTCGCCGAGGTCCGCGCCCTCATCGAGGTCCCGGTCATGCTCCGCCTCGCCCGCACCGTCCCGGCCGCCCGCTGGACCGAGCTGCGCCCCCTCGCCGAGGCGACCGCCGCGGCCGCGGCGACCGGCGACCGCGCCGGCTACGCCGAGTCCGACCGGGCCTTCCACCGCGCGGTCCTCTCTCTCGCCGGCAACGAGCAGCTCGTCGCCATCGCCGACGACCTCCACCGCCGCTCCCAATGGCCCCTCGTGAGTGCCCCGGCCACCCGCCGGGCCGAACTCGTCGCCGACGCCGCCGAGCACTCCGCGCTGCTGGAGGCCCTGGTCGCCCAGGACCTGGTGGTGGTGCAGACGCTGGTACGGGAGCACTTCACCGGCGCGGACGGCTGAGAGCGGGGGCGGGGCCCTTGCCCGACGCGGTCGTGTCCCTCGCGGGCCAGAGTGTGCGAGGCACCGTCTGGGCGCTGGCGAACCAACTCGGCGTGGTGGCGCGGACACCGGGTGAGCTGATCGGCGCCCTGACCGCCGACCCGCGCCGCAGGGTGCTCGCGCTGCCGGACCTGCCCGCCGCCCGCGATCCCGAGGCGCTGGCCGAACTGATGCGTGCGCTGCGGGAGCTGGGCCACATCCGGCTGATCACCGAGCCACGTCCGGGCGCGGCGGAGCCGGCCGGGGGCGCCCCGCCGGACCTGGACGACCCGGCCGCGGTCTGCGCCGCGGACCCGCTGCTGGTGACGGCCACGTACGCGAACGACACCGGCCACCCGGACGACGCCCACGGAGGTCTGCGGGCGGCCTGGTTCCGGGCCGGCCAGTCCCTGGTGCGGGACCAGCCGGTCGCCGAACGCGCCCTGGTCCTGCTGGCTGCTCTCGGCGACGGCGCGGACCCCCGTCTGCGCCCCGCCCTCACCGGCCTCGCCGCTGCCGCGCCCTGGCGGGTCGACTGGACCCGGGTGCCCGGCGATGTCACCCCGCCCTGGCCCGGTCCCGTGGCCGCCCTGGCCCACGGCAGCGGCCGATGGGCGGGCCATCTGCTCGTGGCGGACCAGCGCGGCACGGTCCGCTCGCTGCATCCCGACGATGCCACCCCGGCGCCGGGTTCCGCCCCGATGCCCGTACGGATCAAGGCACTTGCCCCGGTGGTCGACGGCAGCCTGCTCCTGCTGGACGAACGGGGACACCTGCACACCCAGGGCCGGACGCCCCTCACGGAGGCCGTCGCGGCCACGCTGGCGAAGCACCCGGGCACGGCACTGACCGCGACCGACGGCCTCGTCCTGGTCGGCGACCGGCACGGCTCGGTGCACGCGTTCGGCCTCCGGGGAATGCACCAGGCCGCCCTCCACCGGGGCCGGGTCACCTCCCTGGCGGTGACCGACACCACCCCGGAGCCGCTGGCCTACAGCGGAGGGGCGGACGGCACGGTCCGCGCCTGGCACCCGGGTCGTGCCCCGGAGCCGGCCCCCGTCGCCGAGCGCCCCTGTCCCGTCGTCGCCCTTTCCGCACAGGGCCCGGCCCTGGCGGTCGCCTGGGCCGACGGCCTCGTGGAACTCCACCGCCCGGACGCCGCCGGCGCCCTGGCCTTCCGCCCGGACGCGCCCGGCGTCCTGACCTTCCGCCCGGGCCCGCCCGTCCGCGCCGTAGCGGTGGCCTCCGACCGGTCGGTCGTCATCGGCATGGACGAGGCCCTCATCCGTCTCACGGCCCGATCTGCTTCCTGATCCGCTCCACGCAGGCACCTGCCGGTGGCCACCGGCGTCGGCGACCGCCAGCGACCGGCCCTCGGAATGATCGAGGCCACGGACGTCGTGTACCTCACCCACCCCGAACACGGCGGCACCGGCATCGCCCCCGGCGGCTACGTCGTGCGGCAGCAGCGCGACCTGTCGCTGTCCTTACTGGCCGCCCTCGTGCTCCGTGGCCACAGCCGTCATCGCTTGCCTGCGCCGCGCTGCCGCGGCGAACCGGCCCGCTCACCGTATGACGTCGGACATGCGATGATGCCGTCCGCCAACAGCCGTGGGGGGTACATATGGAAGCCAAGGGCGACACCGGACACATCAGCTTCGACGGTACGTATGTCACCATCACGCGTGAGGGTTTCCGCGCACGGCACACCCTGGGGGAGGGGAGCAAGCGCATCCATGTCTCCGAGATCAGCGCGGTGCGTTTCAAGCGCGGCGGTCTGTTGAAGGCCGGCTACGTCCAGATCGTCCGCAAGGGCGCCGAGCAGCCGTTCTCACCGCCGCCCACCGCCTTCGACGAGGACGCGGTGATCTACGCCAACCAGAGCAGCGCCCCGTTCGAATCGCTGGCCGCCGCCGTCGAAGCCGCGGTCGCGCAGTACCAGGTTGCACAGGTAGCGCCGCAGGTGTCCTCGGCCCCCTCCGCGGCACCAGGCCTGCTCGTGGCGGACGAACTGGTCAAGCTGAGTGGCCTGCTTCAGCAAGGCCTGCTGACCAGGGAGGAGTTCGACCGGCCGAAGGCCCGGCTGCTGGGTGGATGACGCGAGGGTCCCTGGCACGGTCGACGGATACGGCGCACCGGCTGCCGCTGCGAGGGGCGAGCCTCTGGGGGCGGGGCTTCGCCCACCGGGCCGGCGGCCGGAGGCACCCGTAGGGTCCAGAGAGGAGCCTCACACCACCGGGGCGGCCTGCGCCGGCGGAGTCAACTGGTCCGCCAGCCATGTCGGTACGCCGCCCAGCAGCCGGAACAGCCGCATCGCCTCCGCGCGGAGGCGTCCCGCTTCCGGCTCGGGCTCGGTGTCGGCGAGGGCGGCCAGGGCCGGAGCCGTGCCGATCAGGTAGCCGAGCTCCTCGCGGATACGGAGGGACTCCGTGAACCCGTGCCGGGCCTCGGCCAGTTCGCCGTCGCGGAGCGCGAGCGCCGCCAGATGACGCCACGTGAACGAGAGCAGCAGGGTGTCGCCCTGGGCGACGGCGCCCGCGTGGGCCCGGTGGTACGCGGCGCGGGCGGCCTGCGGGGAGTCCGCGAGGTGCTCGGCGACGAGGCCGCGGCGGAAGTCGAGGAGGGGGCGCCCGGGGGCGTCCGGTGCGAGCAGGGCCGCCGCCCGTCCGAGAGCCGCGCGGGCCTCGT
Organism: Streptomyces sp. NPDC001514; assembly: GCF_053597075.1. Taxonomy (NCBI): domain Bacteria; kingdom Bacillati; phylum Actinomycetota; class Actinomycetes; order Kitasatosporales; family Streptomycetaceae; genus Streptomyces; species Streptomyces sp. NPDC001514. Next base: position 46,554 of record NZ_JBSFHO010000011.1, on the reverse strand, counting down.
CCGCCCGGTCGCGAACGCTCAGCACGGTCGACGCATAGGCGAGCTGCCCGCGTTCGCAGGCCGCGGCGCCGCGCTCGTCGTCGTCGCCGGCCACCGCCTCCGCCGTACGCAGGGCGTCCTCGGCGTCCGCCCAGCCCTTGCCGGTGAACAGGCAGCGCTCGACGAGCAGCGCGGCGCGCTGCAGCGCGAGCGCGGGGGATGGGGAGTGGGGGGCGAGGAGGGCCGCCGCGTCGGTCCAACAGCCGCGCGAGCGCAGCCGCCATACCGCGGTCTGGAGTGGATCGTCACCTGCAGTGGTTCCGGAACCAGACATAGCGGTATGAGCCACATTGCCCTCCCCGAGCGCGCCATTGTGCTGTTGGGTCAGACCGAATCTCAGCATGGACAGGCATGCCTGGCCAAGGGATCTGGTGAATCAGTTCACAATCACTGGGTGTTTGGCCGCTGCCGGCCGCGCCGGTCGGTGCGATTCCGCTCGCGCGTACGCCTTTTGACGCAGGCTGGGCGGACGCCTCACGTGGGGCATGGCCTTTTGGGCGGGCCCCAGCCCCCGGAGGTGAGCGGGTAACGGTGTGTGGGCCGGGGCGTTCGTCCTCGAACGCCGGACGGGCTCCGAAGGAGCCCCCGCGAACGGGGATGCCCTATCGAACTCAGCTCATCCGCAGCGCGAGGAAGAAGTCCAGCTTGTCCTCCAGCCGGGACAGATCGCGACCGGTCAGCTGCTCGATCCGCCCCACCCGGTACCGCAGCGTGTTCACATGCAGATGCAGCCGCGTCGCACAGCGGGTCCACGAGCCGTCGCAGTCCAGGAACGCCTCCAGCGTCGGGATGAGCTCCGCCCTGTGCCGCCGGTCGTAGTCGCGCAGCGGATCCAGGAGGCGGGCCGTGAAGGCGCGTCGGACGTCGTCCGGGACGAAGGGGAGCAGCAGCACGTGCGAGGCCAGCTCGTGATGGCCGGCCGCGCACACCCGGCCCGGGCGGGCGGCGGCGACGCGGCGGGCGTGCCGGGCCTCCTCCAGGGCGCCGCGCAGGCCCTCCGCCGAGTGGACGGCGGCGCTGACGCCGAGGGTGAGGCGGCCGTCGCCGTCGAGGCCCGCGGAGAGCGGGTCGCGGACGGCGGCGAGCAGGGCGTCCGCGTGGAGCCCCGCACTGCTGGTGCCGATGTCGGCAGCCGGGCCCTCGATCAGGTCGTCGTGCGCTTCGGAGGCCCCGGGGACGGTGGTGGGGGCCACGGCGGGCAGCGGCACCAGCGCGATCGCCTCGTCCCCGGTGTGCGCGACGGCGATGCGGTCGGCCGACTCCGCGCCCGTCGTCGCCGGGTCGACCAGGATCTCCTCGAGCAGCGACTGGGTGACGGGTCCCGCCTCGATCGGGGCGCCGCCGCCCTCCTGCTCCCACTCCACCCGCGCGACGACGACCTGCCAGTGGGGGGCGGTGCCGAGGCCGGGCAGCAGCACGGGCGCGGCGACCCGCAGCCGGGCGGCGATCTCGGCGGGCGCGGCGCCCGTCTGGACGAGCTCCAGGACCTCCTGGGCGAGCCGGCGGCGTACTGTACGGGCCGCTTCGCGCCGGTCGCGTTCGACGGCGATGAGCTGCGTGACGCCCTGGAGCAGATCGAGGCGGGCGGCGGGCCAGTCGGAGGCGTCGGCCTCGACGGCGAGCAGCCAGTCGGAGAGCACGGTCTCGCGGACGTCGCGCGAGGCGGGCGCGGCACCCCGGCCGGTGTTACGGATCGGGAAGAGCGAATACGTCGAACCGGCGGCGGTCGCGCGGTGCGGGCCGCGCCGGCCGGTGCGGGTCGCGGCCAGGTGCTCACCGGCGAGCGCGGCGCTCACCCCGGCGGGCAGCGGGTCTCCCGCCCCTGCGATCTGGCGTCCGGTGGGGGAGAGGACCCAGGCGCGGAGATCGAGGTCGGAGCCGAGGAGGTCGAGCACCACCTCGGGGCCGCCGCCCGCCGGTCCCGAGGTCATCAGCCGCCGGTGCCGGTCCACGACGGCGGCCAGGTCCCCGGCCCGCTCGCCGGACACCTGGCGGACGACATGCTCAGTGATCGTTGCGAAAGCAACGGACTCGTTGACCGCGAAGAGCGGCAGTCGGTGCCGTACGCACGCCTCGACGAGATCGTCCGGGATGTCCCCGAGCTCCGCCTCGCCGGCGGCGAGCCCCGCGACTCCGGCGCTTGCGAGAATACGGACAAAAGGCTCGGAATCCTCGGCGGTGCGCCGCCAGGCGAGGCCGGTGAGAACCAGCTCACCGCCCGAGAGATAGCGGCTCGGGTCCCTGAGGTCGGTCGTCATCACGCCACGGACGGTGCGGTCCAGCTCGTCGTCGCCGCCGAGCAGCCGCAGTCCCAGCGCGTCGGTTTCCAGCAGTGCGCGCAGCCGCATCTCGTCGCCGCCGATCTGTCTCGTTGTTGCCGTTGGAGTGGGGTGAGGTTCGGGCCGTTGGTGTCAGGAGGAAAGCCGTGAGGTTACCGAGTCCCGCCTTTCGTTCGAATCTACAAGACGCGGGTGGCGACCAGCCAACTCCTTCATGGTTTCGGTGACTGCACCCGGCGGGGCGGTGCTTGTGTACTTGGGCCACAGCGCGTTAACAGGACATGAATATCCAGTCGAGGGCCGGCCGTCCCCAGCCCCTGCGAACGACCGAATCACGTAGAAGAGAGCCACTCATGGACTTCCTTCGCCCCGCCAGCTGGGAGGAGGCGCTCGCCGCCAAGGCCGAGCACCCCACGGCTGTGCCCATTGCGGGTGGCACCGACATCATGGTCGAGATCAACTTCGACCACCGGCGGCCCGAGTACCTCCTGGACCTGAACCGCATCGTCGAGCTGCGCGAGTGGGAAGTCGGTGAGGAGAACGTCCGCCTGGGCGCCTCCGTCCCGTACACCCAGATCATGGAGAACCTCCGGGCGGAGCTGCCCGGCCTCGCGCTCGCCTCGCACACCGTCGCATCCCCGCAGATCCGCAACCGCGGCGGCGTCGGCGGCAACCTCGGCACCGCGTCCCCGGCCGGCGACGCGCACCCGGCCCTGCTGGCCGCGGGCGCCGAGGTCGAGGTCGAGTCGGTACGGGGCACGCGCTTCATCCCGATCGACGAGTTCTACACGGGCGTGAAGCGCAATGCGCTCGCCCCCGACGAGCTCATCAAGACCGTCCACATCAAGAAGGCGGACGGCCCGCAGCAGTACTCGAAGGTCGGCACGCGCAACGCGATGGTCATCGCCGTGTGCGCCTTCGGTATCGCCCTGCACCCCGAGACCCGCACCGTGAAGACCGGCATCGGCTCCGCCGCGCCCACTCCGGTGCGTGCCACGGCGGCCGAGGAGTTCCTGAACGCCGCGCTCGAGGAGGGCGGCTTCTGGGAGAGCGGCAAGATCATCACTCCCTCGATCGCCAAGCAGTTCGCGGAGCTGGCCTCCGCCGCCTGCAACCCGATCGACGACGTCCGTGGCACCGCCAAGTACCGCCGGCACGCCGTCGGAATCATGGCCCGCCGCACTCTCGGCTGGACCTGGGAGCAGTACCGCGGCACCGGCCGCACGCTTGAAGGAGCTGCATAACCATGCGCGTGAATTTCACGGTCAACGGCCGTAAGCAGGAAGCGGACGACGTCTGGGAGGGCGAGAGCCTCCTCTACGTGCTGCGTGAGCGCCTGGGGCTGCCCGGCTCGAAGAACGCCTGTGAGCAGGGCGAGTGCGGTTCCTGCACGGTCCGCCTCGACGGTGTGCCGGTGTGTTCGTGTCTCGTCGCCGCCGGTCAGGTCGAGGGCCGCGAGGTCGTCACCGTCGAGGGCCTGGCGGACTTCGCCAAGCAGCGCGCCGAGCACGGCGGCTCCTGCGGCACGGGTGCCTGCGGCTCCTCCGGCACCTCCCTCCAGAACGCCCAGCAGTGGTCCGCGAAGGGAACCGACTCCCAGACCGGCGAGGGCACCGAGCTCGCCCCGATCCAGCAGGCGTTCATCGACGCCGGCGCCGTGCAGTGCGGCTTCTGCACCCCGGGTCTGCTGGTCGCGGCCGACGAGCTTCTGGAGCGCAACGCTTCCCCGTCCGACGCGGACATCCGCGAGGCGCTCTCCGGCAACCTCTGCCGCTGCACCGGTTACGAGAAGATCCTCGACGCGGTCCGTCTCGCGGCCGCCCGTCAGGAAGAGGCGGTCTGAGCACCATGGCGCTGAATCCCCGAGTCGCCGCCGCTCCGGCGGGCACTCCCACCAACGTCACCCAGGGGACCCCGACCAAGGGCGGCATCGGCGAGTCCACGCTCCGCCCCGACGGCACCCTCAAGGTCACGGGTGAGTTCGCGTACTCCTCGGACATGTGGCACGAGGACATGCTGTGGGGCCAGATCCTGCGCTCCACCGTCGCGCACGCCGAGATCGTCTCCATCGACACGTCCGAGGCCCTCGCCCAGGCCGGCGTCTACGCCGTACTGACGTACGACGACCTGCCGACCGAGGTGAAGAACTACGGCCTGGAGATCCAGGACACCCCGGTCCTCGCCAACGGCGTCGTACGCCACCACGGCGAGCCCGTGGCCATCGTCGCCGCCGACCACCCGGAGACCGCGCGCCGCGCGGCCGCCAAGATCAAGGTCGAGTACAAGGAGCTGCCCGTCGTCACCGACGAGGCATCCGCGACCGCGCCCGACGCGCCGCTCCTCCACCCGGGCCGCGACGACCACCACGCCGGTCACGTCCCGCACCCGAACATCGTCCACCGCCAGCCGATCATTCGCGGCAACGCCGACGAGGCCGCCAAGCGCGCCGACGTCATCGTCAAGGGCGAGTACACCTTCGGCATGCAGGACCAGGCCTTCCTCGGCCCGGAGTCCGGCCTGGCCGTACCCGCCGAGGACGGCGGCGTCGACCTCTACGTCGCCACCCAGTGGCTGCACTCCGACCTGCGCCAGATCGCCCCGGTCCTCGGTCTGCCCGAGGAGAAGGTCCGCATGACGCTCTCCGGCGTCGGCGGCGCCTTCGGCGGCCGCGAGGACCTGTCGATGCAGATCCACGCCTGCCTGCTGGCGCTGCGCACCGGCAAGCCGGTCAAGATCGTCTACAACCGGTTCGAGTCCTTCTTCGGCCATGTGCACCGCCACCCGGCGAAGCTCTACTACGAGCACGGCGCCACCAAGGACGGCAAGCTCACGCACATGAAGTGCCGGATCGTCCTGGACGGCGGCGCCTACGCGTCGGCCTCCCCGGCGGTCGTCGGCAACGCCTCGTCCCTCTCCGTGGGCCCGTACGTCGTCGACGACGTCGACATCGAGGCGATCGCGCTCTACACCAACAACCCGCCCTGCGGCGCCATGCGCGGCTTCGGCGCGGTCCAGGCGTGCTTCGCGTACGAGGCCCAGATGGACAAGCTCGCCGCGAAGCTGGGCATGGACCCGGTGGAGTTCCGTCGGCTGAACGCCATGGAGCAGGGCACGCTCATGCCGACCGGCCAGCCGGTCGACTCGCCGGCCCCGGTCGCCGAGCTGCTGCGCCGTATCAAGGCCATGCCGCTCCCGCCCGAGCAGCAGTGGGTGACCACCGAGGGCGCCGACGTGCGCGCGCTGCCCGGCGGTCTGTCCAACACCACCCATGGCGAGGGCGTCGTCCGCGGTATCGGCTACGCCGTCGGCATCAAGAACGTCGGCTTCTCCGAGGGCTTCGACGACTACTCCACCGCCAAGGTGCGGATGGAGGTCATCAACGGTGAGCCGGTCGCGACCGTGCACACCGCGATGGCGGAGGTCGGCCAGGGCGGTGTCACGGTCCACGCCCAGATCGCCCGTACGGAGCTGGGCGTCACCCAGGTGACGATCCACCCCGCCGACACCCAGGTCGGCTCCGCCGGCTCGACGTCCGCCTCCCGGCAGACCTACGTCACCGGGGGCGCCGTCAAGAACTCCTGCGAGCTCGTCCGCGAGAAGGTCCTGGAGCTCGGCCGCCGCAAGTTCGGTACGTACCACCCGGCCTGGGCCACCGCCGAGCTGCTGCTCGAAGGCGGCAAGGTCGTCACCGACGGCGGTGAGGTGCTCGCCGACCTGGTGGACGTCCTCGAGGGCGAGTCCGTCGAGGTCGAGGCCGAGTGGCGGCACCGCCCGACCGAGGCCTTCGACCTGCACAACGGTCAGGGCAACGGCCACGTCCAGTACTCGTTCGCCGCGCACCGCGCGGTCGTCGAGGTGGACACCGAGCTCGGTCTGGTGAAGGTCATCGAGCTGGCCTGCGCCCAGGACGTCGGCAAGGCGCTCAACCCGCTGTCCGTCATCGGCCAGATCCAGGGTGGTACCACCCAGGGCCTGGGCGTGGCGGTCATGGAGGAGATCATCGTCGACCCGAAGACCGCGAAGGTGCGCAACCCCTCCTTCACGGACTACCTCATCCCCACGATCCTCGACACGCCGACCATCCCGGTCGACGTGCTCGAACTCGCCGACGACCACGCCCCGTACGGGCTCCGTGGCATCGGCGAGGCCCCGACCCTGTCGTCCACGCCGGCCGTCCTCGCGGCGATCCGGAACGCGACCGGGCTGGAGCTCAACAGGACGCCGGTACGCCCGGAGCACCTCACCGGCACCTGACCCTCCGGGGGTCCGGGGGACTCCGTCCCCCTGACCCCCTTCCCCGGACCGCACCGCTCGCGGTCGCAGCAGCATCACCCCCCGCAGTAACCGGTAGTACCCAATCGTTCGTCTCGGGCCGTCCCCCGGGTCGTGCAGCCCACGCAAGATCCCAAATCCCGCAGCTTGTCCGACTTTCCAAGTCTGATGCGGGTGCCCCTGTGAACCTTGGGAGTAGGCACCATGACCCAGTCGTCAGTGGAGCCGAAGACCGCCGCGGAGGAAGCGGGCCCCGGCTCGCACGTCCCCGCCGGTAGGTCTTGGCTCGACCGGTACTTTCACATATCCGAACGAGGATCGACGGTCGCGCGTGAGGTGCGCGGCGGCATCACCACCTTCATGGCGATGGCGTACATCCTCCTGCTCAACCCCCTGATCCTCAATGGCAAGGACGTTGCAGGCAACGTCCTCGGCCAGCCGGGACTCATCACTGCGACTGCCTTCGCGGCCGCCGCGACCACCCTGCTGATGGGCTTCGTCGGCAAGGTTCCGCTCGCCCTCGCGGCCGGCCTGAGCGTGTCCGGCGTTCTCGCCTCGCAAGTAGTGCCCCAGATGACCTGGCCGCAGGCCATGGCCATGTGCGTCCTGTACGGCCTGGTGATCTGCCTCCTGGTGGTCACCGGTCTCCGTGAGCTGATCATGAACGCGATCCCGCTCGCGCTGAAGCACGGCATCACCATGGGCATCGGCCTCTTCATCGCCCTGATCGGCCTGGTCAAGTCCGGATTCGTCGGCAAGGGCTCTGAGTTCGGCCCGCCCGTCACCCTCGGCGTGGGCGGCGAGCTGGCCGGCTGGCCCGTCCTGATCTTCTGTTTCACCCTGCTGCTGATCTTCATGCTGCAGGCCCGTGCCGTCCCCGGTGCGATCCTGATCGGCATCGTCGTCGGCACGATCGTCGCCGTCGTCGTCCACAACGTGGCCGGCCTCGACGCCAAGGCGTGGAACATGGCCCCGCCGGAGCTCGGCGGCACCGCCGTCTCCATGCCCGACTTCTCGCTCTTCGGGCAGGTCGAGTTCGGCGGCTGGGGTGAAGTCGGCGCGATGACGGTCGGCTTCATCGTCTTCACCCTGGTGCTGGCCGGCTTCTTCGACGCCATGGCGACCATCATCGGCGTCGGCACCGAGGCCGAGCTCGCCGACGAGCGGGGCCGGATGCCCGGCCTGTCCAAGGCCCTGTTCATCGACGGTGCGGGCGGTGCGATCGGCGGTGTCGCGGGCGGCTCCGGCCAGACCGTGTTCGTCGAGTCGGCCACCGGCGTCGGTGAGGGTGCCAGGACCGGACTCGCCTCGGTCGTCACCGGCCTGTTCTTCGCCGCCTGTCTCTTCTTCACCCCGCTCACCGCGATCGTGCCGCCCCAGGTCGCCTCCGCAGCCCTGGTCGTCATCGGAGCGATGATGATGCAGAACGCCAAGCACGTGGACTGGAGCGACCGTTCGGTCGCCATCCCGGTCTTCCTCACCGTCGTGCTGATGCCGTTCACTTACAGCATCACCCCGGGTGTGGCCGCCGGCGTCATCTCGTACGTCGCCATCAAGGTCGCCCAGGGCAAGGCCCGTGAGGTGGGCGCCTTCATGTGGGGCCTGACCGCGATCTTCATCGTGTTCTTCGCCCTCCACCCGATCGAGGGGTGGCTGGGGGTCCACTGACCCCACGCGCCCTCCACGCATCCACAGATCCCCCAAGGAGACCGACATGCTGGACATCGCCGACGAGCTGCACCGGTGGGTCGAGCAGGGACGCGACTTCGCCGTGGCCACGGTCGTGGCCGTCGGCGGCAGCGCGCCCCGCCAGCCGGGTGCCGCACTTGCCGTCGACAGTGAGGGCACGGCGATCGGATCGGTCTCCGGAGGCTGCGTGGAGGGCGCCGTCTACGACCTGTGCCGGCAGGCGCTCGAGGACGGGGCGACCGTCCTCGAGCGCTTCGGGTACAGCGACGAGGACGCCTTCGCCGTGGGCCTGACCTGCGGCGGGATCATCGACATCCTCGTCACCCCGGTACGCGCGGACTCTCCCGCACGGGAGATCTTCGCGGCCGCGCTGTCCGCCGCCGCCGGAGGGGAGGCGGCGGCGGTCGCGCGGATCACCGACGGGCCGGCCGGCCTGATGGGCCGCGCCCTCCTCGTCCGTACTGACGGGTCGTACGAAGGCACCCTCGGCGGCCACCCGGAACTGGACCGCACCGCCGCAGGCGAGGCCCGCGCCATGCTCGACGCCGGCCGCACCGGCACCGCCGTCATCGGCGAGGACGGCTCCCGCTGCGGGCAGCCGCTCACGCTGCTCGTCGAATCCAGCGTCCCCGCCCCGCGCATGATCGTCTTCGGTGCCATCGACTTCGCGTCCGCGTTGGTACGGGTCGGGAAGTTCCTCGGCCACCACGTGACCGTGTGCGACGCCCGACCGGTCTTCGCGACGAAGCTCCGCTTCCCGGACGCGGACGAGATCGTCGTCGAATGGCCGCACCGCTACCTGGAGTCGACGGAGGTCGACGGTCGTACGGTGCTGTGCGTCCTCACCCATGACGCCAAGTTCGACGTACCCCTGCTGGAGCTCGCGCTGAAGCTTCCCGTCGCGTACGTCGGCGCGATGGGTTCCCGCCGCACCCATGAGGACCGCAACAGGCGGCTGCGCGAGGTCGGCGTCAGCGAGCTCGAGCTCGCCCGGCTGCGCTCGCCGATCGGGCTCGACCTCGGCGCCAGGACGCCCGAGGAGACCGCCCTGTCGATCGCGGCGGAGATCGTCGCCAACCGGCGCGGCGGCAGCGGGGTCTCGCTGACCGGTGCGCACACCCCTATCCACCACGAAGGGCCGCGTGTTCCGGCGCAGGTCATCGGGTCGGTGGCCTGACAGTCCCGCGCCTCCGAGGCTCCGCATCCGGCCCGTCCTGACGAGCGCCCAAAGGGGGTAAAAGTTAGAATCTTGGCATGGGAGAGCGTCCCGTCGCGCCGAACGCGCCTGAGCTCGTCCTCGAAACCGACGGGGGCTCGACGCTGATGAGCCCTGGCCGGGTGTACCACATCGGGCGGGACCCCACGAGCGAGATCGTGCTCGACGACGAGCGGGTGTCCTGGCACCACGCCGTGCTGCGCACCGAGGGCGGGCACTGGACCGTCCAGGACGTGAACAGCACCAACGGCACCTACACGGACGGCCACCGCATCAACGAGTGGGGTGTGGGGCCCGGCAGCGTCATACGGTTCGGCAACCCCGCCGATGGACCGCGGGTCGTGCTCAACGGGCTGCCCGAGCCGGAACCCCGGTCTGCCACCGTGCGTTCCGCAGAGCCCCCTCGTGCCGCCGCCCCCTCCGCCGTGCCCCCTCGTGCCGCCGCCCCCTCCGCCGTGCACCCGTCCGCCGTCTCTCTGCCCTCCGCCACCCACACCTTCCGGCAGCCCACCACCGTCCGCCCGCTGCTGACCCGCACCGTCCGCATCGGCCGTGCACCGGACAACGACCTCGTCATCGACGATCTGATCGTCTCCCGCGAGCACGCGGAACTGCAGGCACTCCGGGACGGCACGTACGAGATCGTCGACCTCGACAGCCACAACGGCACTTACCTCAACGGCGCGTCCATCACCCGCGCCCCGGTGACCGAGAACGACATCATCGGCATCGGCCACTCCACCTTCTGCCTCGTCGGCGACCAGCTGCAGGAGTACATCGACTCCGGTGAGATCTCGCTCGACGTACAGAACCTCGAGGTCGCCGTGGACGACGGCCGCAAGGTCCTCCTCGACGGAGTTTCCTTCCCCGTCGCCGAGAAGTCCCTGCTCGCCGTCGTCGGACCGAGCGGCGCCGGAAAGTCCACCCTCCTCAACGCCCTCACCGGACTGCGCCCCGCCGATCACGGCGCCGTCCTCTACGACGGCCGCGACCTCTACCGCGACTACGCGGAGCTGCGCCAGCGCATCGGACTCGTACCGCAGGACGACATCCTGCACCTTCAGCTCACCGTGCGCCGGGCCCTCCGGTACGCGGCCGAACTGCGCTTCCCCGGGGACAGCGCACCCGAGGAACGCGACGAGCGGGTCGAGGAGGTCATCCGCGAACTCGGCCTGGAGCAGCGCGCGGACCAACCCATCCACACCCTCTCCGGCGGCCAGCGCAAGCGGGTCAGCGTCGCCCTGGAGCTGCTGACGAAGCCGTCGCTGCTGTTCCTCGACGAGCCGACATCCGGACTCGACCCCGGCATGGACCGCTCGGTCATGCACCAGCTGCGCGGGCTCGCCGACGACGGCCGCACGGTCATCGTCGTCACCCACAGCGTGCTCAGCCTGGACGTCTGCGACCGGCTGCTCGTGCTCGCACCCGGCGGCCGGATCGCCTACTACGGGCCGCCCGAGGACGCGCTCTCGTTCTTCGGTTTCGAGCACTGGCCCGAGGCGTTCGAGGCGTTCGAGAACGACCACGACCGCGACTGGGCGGAGCAGTACCGGGCATCCCCGTACCACCGCCAGTACATCGCCTCCAGCACGCAGCCCCGGCTCGACCAGGACCGGCAGCGCGTGGACTTCGCGCCGCCGACCAAGTCACAGAGCTGGTTCGACCAGCTCAGCACGCTCGTACGGCGTTACGCGGCCGTGCTGAGCGCCGACCGCACCTTCATCATCATCATGATCGCGCTGCCCTTCGGGATGGGCCTCATGGCCCGGGGCCTGGCCGGCAGCAAATTCACCCAGGAGACGGCGCTGGACGCCCTGCTCGTGCTGTGCGTGGGCGCGGTGCTGACCGGCGCGGCGAACGCGGTGCGCGAGCTCGTCAAGGAACGCGTCATCTACCGGCGGGAGCGAGCCGTCGGACTCTCCAGATCCGCCTACCTGATGTCCAAGGTGGTGGTCCTGGGCGTCATCACCGCCGCACAGGCCGTCGTGCTCACCCTCGTCGGACTGTTCGGGGTCGACCTCAACGTCCCCGGAGGCAAGGGGGTCCTGATGCCTCCGCTCCTCGAGATCACCGTGGCGGTCGCGCTGCTGGCGCTCACCGCGATGATGCTCGGCCTCGTCGTCTCCGCGCTGGTGCCCAAGGAAGAGGTCACCATGCCTCTGCTGGTCCTCCTCACCATGGTCCAGATCGTCTTCTGCGGTGCTCTGCTGAATCTGAACGGCACCACGGGTCTGGAGCAGTTCGCGTGGCTCGTGCCGGCGCGATGGGGCTTCGCGGCCATGGCGGAGTCCGTCGACATCGCCCGGATCGTGCCGACGCCGGACACCGACGACCCGCTGTTCGAGCACTCCGTCGGGCTGTGGCTGCAGAACATGGGCATCCTGGTGGTCTTCTGCGTCGTCCTCCTGTACGTCGTCTCGCGGCTGCTGCGGCGCCATGAGCCCGCGGTCATGCGGAAGTAGAGGACGGTGGAGAGGTGACCGATTCCGCTGCCGTGCCCGGCTTCCGGCCCACGCACGTCGTCCCCGGCGACGGGATGCAGACCTGGGACTCGCCCGACGCCAGCCGCCCCAGCACGCCGCTCGACCCCTATCTGCCGGTCGAAGTCGTCGACCGGCGCGGCGACTGGGGGCAGGTGCTGTGCGCCAACGGCTGGTCGGCCTGGGTCGACGGCCGGCTGCTCGTCGCCGTACCGCAGGACCCGCCGACAGCCGGACAGCCGCTCGCCCGCACCGCGGACCCGCGTCCGCTGCTCGCCCGCGTGGAGGAGGCGCTCGGCCAGTACCGGCGAGCGGCGGAGTCCCTCATCGGGGGCGGGTCGGACGGCGAGACCTTCCGCCGGGACACCCAGGGCATCCGGGTGGGCGTGGTCGTGGACGGCGAGGCGCTCTGGCTGTACGACGGCGAGCACGAGCGATGGGTGTACTGCGACGGCAACCGGCTGGCCACGTTCGCGACGGGGGCACCCCCGCAGGGCGCGCCCGCCCAGGGCACCGCGCCGCCCCGTACGCCGGCGGGCGGTTCCCCCGCGGCTCCGCCACCCACCCGCAGCGTCGTCCTGGACGGCTCCGACCCGCAGGCGACTCCGCCGCCGCCCTCACCCTCGCACCAGGACACCGCGGGCCGGCGCGCACCCGGGTGAGGCCGCATGCCTGGAGCGGCCGCATGCCAGGATGAGCGGCCGATCCTCAGGCCTCGTACCGGGCGCTCCCGGTGTGCCCCGGTACCGACCGGGCGACCCGTGTGTCCGTTCTCAATCGCCGGACGGGCCGAGTGTGCGCGCCCGGCGCAACCGGCAAACTCCCGGGCGCAACCTGCAGAGCACCTCGGCAGGAGTGCGGGGGCACGGCCGCCGACACGGGCCCCGACAGGGCCCCCGACACGGGCCGTGGGGGCGGAGCCCGAGGCGGGGTCTGGGGCGGAGCCCGCCGGGGGTGCGGGGCGGAGCCCCGAAACAAGGCCCCCGGGGCGCAGCTCCGGGACCACGCCGGGGGCGCTGCCCCGTGACGGGGTCTGGGGCCGCGCCCCAGTTCGGGAAGGGTCGGGGTGGGGGCGGTGTCGATGTGCGGCTCCGCCGCGTGGGCCCGCCGCAGGCGCGCACACGCACGTCGGCCGGAGTCGGCCTACGGGCGGCCCGGCCGAGTCGGGACCTCGCCGCGGCGCCGGACCGGGGCGGCCAGGAGGGCGCCGAGCAGGCCGGCGACCAGGCCCCAGGCGAAGCCGATGCCGACCGCCCCCCACAGCCGCGGCTGCAGCGCGACCTCACCGCCGAGGCTCTCGATGTCGCCGATGCCGATGAGCGACAGGCCGTAGCGCGCGGTGACCCGCACGAGGAGGCAGACGACCAGCATGGTCAGGGCCAGCGCGACGCCCATGTGGAGGGCGTGCTGCCAGGGCCGCATCCGGGCCGGTGACCGTACGGCCATGAGGAACGCGGCCGCGAGCACCAGCACCACGGCGGCCACCAGCAGCCACCACACCCGGCCGTCGAGCTCGGAGAGCGTGGAGAGGTTGAGCGTCGAACCGTCCGGTGTGCGCAGCACCTCGTCCAGCACGTGGGGCATCGGCAGCCCGAACGGCCCCTCCACCTTGCCGTCCCACGACGCGCCGAGGCCCAGGGTGAGCGCGAGCCACACCAGGTTCGGCAGCCCGAGCAGGATCACCGCGAAGGTCCGGGCGGCGTGCCCCTGCGTCGCCGCGACGACCAGGGCGATGCACAGGCCGACGACGACGTACGCGAGCAGCAGCGCCACCATCGCGAACGCCGCTGGGCGCACCGACTCCTGGAAGCGCACCAGCCGGGCGGGCAGCGGCGCGCGCCGCGACACCAGGAGCGCCACCGCGATCACTCCGATCAGCCACAGCAGGCCGTAAAGGAGCGTGAGCCCCACGTCCGCCGCGAAGCCGACCTCCGGCGTGGCGTCGAGGAGGTCGCCGATGTCGCCGATCAGCGAGTCCTCACCCAGCGAGACCTGGAAGCTCTGCCGGGCGAGGGTGGCCAGGCCCGCGAGCGCGGCCAGCCACAGCACCGCCAGCCGGGCGAAGCGGCCCAGCAGCTCGCCGGTCCCCGCGACGGCACGGTGCCGCAGCGGGCGCAGGAAGAACTCCGCCGTCACCAGCGCGCCGGCGAGACCGACGGACAGCGGCACGACGGTGAGCTCCGCCTGCGACTCGGCGATGACCCCCGCGTCCCCGGCGAGGCCGACGGAGCCGCCCGCCGCCATGACGACGACGGCGGCGACGACGCGAGGGAACGCGCTCTCGGGGAGATCGGCCCCGCCCGCCGCCCACAGCCCGAGTGCGGCCACGACGATCATGGTGACCAGGCCCGCGAGGACCGTCACCAGCGCGTCGGCCCAGTCGCGAACACCGCGCGCGGTGCCGCTCCGGGCGGTGGATCCCCGCTGGTTCACGCTGCCGCGGTGCTCGCTCACGCTGTCACCGTAAGCAGGGGTGACGCGCCCGCGCGCGCCCGGCGGGGCCGACCGCGTCGGCTTGCGGGCCGTACGGAGCAGGGGCACACAATTGGGGCAAGGGGAACAGGAGTGAGGAAGCGAGCTCCGCTGCCTGGAAGAAGCGCCCGTGAGCGACCAGCCGCAGTCAGGCCGACCCACACGACCTCCCTCGGGCCCGCTGTCCGGCCGGGAGCCGGGGCCGCCGTCCCCGCCGCCCGGACCACCCAGCGGACCACCCAGCGGACCGACCAGCGGCGCCGGCGCAGGACGGCCCGGCGCGGGTGCGGGCGGCCCCCCTCGGGGCCCTGCCGGTCCCGGAGGTCCTGCCGGCCCCGGGGGAGCGGGAGGCCCCGGGGGTGGGCGGCCGACCGGCGGCGGTGAGGGGGGCCGTGGTGAGCCGTGGTACCGGTCCATTCCCAAGATCGCCGCGGTCACGGCAATCGTCGTCGCGGCGGCCGTCCTCTCTGTCGTCCTCACCCGTCCCGACGGCTCGACCGGCGCCCGCGGCGAGGTCGTCCTCCAGGCCGCGGACACCGCCGGTCGCGACCCCTTCACCGCGTCATCGGCCGGCAGCACCACCGAGGAACCGCCCGCGGCCGTCCCCACCACGGCCGCGCCCACCGCGCCGGGCGAGGGCAATGTGCGGGACGTGGACGGTGCGACACCCGGCCTCTACGGCGGCACCCGCAAGACCGCCAGCTGCGACGTCGAGAAGCAGATCGCCTTCCTCACCGCCGACCCGGCGAAGAACCGTGCCTTCGCCCAGGTCCTCGGCATCGAGCCGTCCGCCGTCCCGGCTCATCTCCGCTCCCTGACCGCCGTTCAGCTGCGGGTGGACACCTGGGTCACCAACCACGGCTACAAGGACGGCGCGGCGACCGGCTACCAGGCCGTGCTGCAGGCCGGCACGGCCGTGCTCGTCAACGGCCTCGGGGTGCCGCAGGTGCGCTGTGCCTGCGGCAATCCGCTGACGCCGCCCGACCTGTCCCGGAGCACGTTCAAGCGGACCGGCGACAGCTGGGAGGGCTTCGAGCAGTCCAACGTCGTGATCGTCCGGCCCGCGCCCCAGGTCGTCGACGACTTCGTCGTGTACGACCCCAAGGGCAGCGACTACTTCACCCGGGACCGCGGCGACACGGGCGCGCAGGACAAGCCCGTACCGCCGCCCAACCACCCCCTGACGCCGACCCACGTCCCGAAGCCGGCGGGGAGCGACCGCACCGACAACCCCACGGACAAGAAGGACAAGGAGGGCAAGGAGGACGGGTCGAAGACCGATAGCTGCCCGCCGGGCGACAAGAACGCCACTTGCCCGCCCACGTCGCCGTCGGCCAGGAGCCAGTCCCCCAAGAGCCCGTCGCCGAAGGGCGAGTCCCCGAAGAGCCCTTCGTCCGAGCACCCGTCCTCGAAGAGCGAGTCCCCGAAGAGCAAGCCGGCGAAGACTGCGCCGCCCAAGAGCCCGCCTGCGGAGACCAGGACCGGCGACACGGCCCCGAACGAGTCGCCTCCGGTCGAGCCGCCGTCCGGCCTCCCGCCGATTCCGGGCCGCACCGCGCCGGACAAGGAACAGCCGCCGCCGAAGTCGCTCGCCCCCGAGTCCCCGACCCCGCCCGCGTCGCCGCAGGCGCGCTCTCTGCAGCGGCTGTCGCAGGCCTCCGGGCGCGGCGCCCTCACCGACCTGACGCCGGAGTCCCCGGTGTCGTCGTAGCCGTACACGCCCAAGGACGGGAGGAGGTGAGCAGGACATGACCGACCGGCCCCCGTCCGCTTCCCCGCCCGCGCCCGTCCCCGAGGGCGAGGACCGGCGGCCCGTGCTCTCGCTCGCCCTGGCCGGGATGATGGACGAGGTCCACGCCCACTCCGGTGCCGTCTATCTGATGTCCCACGACGGAAAGGCGCTGGAGATGGCCGTGATGGCCGGCCTCCCGCGGGCGTTCGCCGCGCCCTGGGAGCGCGTCGGCATCGCCGCGCCGATCCCCGTCGCCGACGCGGTGCGCGAGCGGCGGCTCATCTGGGTGGGCGGCGAGCAGGAGATGGCCGCCCGCTACCCGCGGATCGCGGTGGTGCTGCCCTATCCGTTCGCGCTGGCCGCACTGCCCGTCGCCACCGCCGACACCGTGTACGGGGCCGTGTTCGTGACCTGGCCCGGCTCCCGTCCGCCGGAGCTCTCCGAAGGGGAACACGAGTACCTCACCGCGGCCTGCGGGCGGCTCGCGACCCACCTCGAGCAGGCCTCCGAACAGGGCAGGCCCGTCCGCGCCGAGCCCGATCTGCTCGGTGACTCCACCCTGACCGGCGCGTCGAGCGCCGTCGACGCGGTGCAGATGGTGAACCGCATGCCGGAGGGACTCTGCTCGCTCGACCTGAACGGCCGGATCACCTTCGTCAACTCCGCCGCGGCCGCACTCGTGGGCGCCGACCGCCACCGCATGGTCGGCCGAAAGCTGTGGACCGCGCTGCCCTGGCTGCACGATCCCGTTTACGAGGACCGCTACCGCGCCGCCCTGATCAGCCAGCAGACCACGTCGTTCGTGGCGCTGCGCCCGCCGCGCGACTGGCTCTCCTTCCGGCTCCACCCCAGCACCAGCGGCATCACCGTGCGCATCGATCCGGCCCGCACGGAACGCCGCGCCGAACAGGGAGCCCGTAAAGGCGCGCCCGAGCGGCTCATCGCCATCTCCCACGTCCTCAGCCTGGCCGCCGGACTGACCGAGGCCGTCGGCGTGGACGACGTGATCGAGATGGTCGAGGAAGAGTTCATGCCCGCCGTCGGCTGCCAGGCGCTGGTGATGCTCGGATCCGAGGCCGGCCGGCTGAACGTGCTCGGGCACCGGGGCTACGACGACCCCCACATCGTCGAGCGGTTCCACGGTATGTCCCTGGCCGCGCAGACACCGGGTGCGCAGACGCTGGTCACCGGAGTGCCCTCGTTCTTCGAGTCCCGCATGGAACTGGAACAGGTCTATCCCGCCCGCCACGCCACCCCCGACGGCATGGCCGCCTGGGCCTATCTGCCCCTCATCGCCTCCGGCCGCCCGGTGGGCACGTGCGTCCTCGGCTACGCCGAGCCGCACCGCTTCTCGCCCGACGACCGCTCGATGCTGACCAGCCTCGGCAGTCTCATCGCCCAGGCCCTGGAGCGGGCCCGGCTCTACGACACCAAGCACCGGCTGGCCCATGGGCTCCAGGCCGCCCTCATGCCCCACTCCCTGCCTCAGCTGCCCGGCCTGGAGCGGGCCGCCCGCTATCTGCCCGCCACCCGCGGCATGGACATCGGCGGCGACTTCTACGACCTGATGCCCAGCGACGGCGCCGGGGCGGGCGCCGTCATCGGGGACGTACAGGGCCACAACGTGACCGCGGCCGGGCTGATGGGGCAGGTCCGCACCGCTGTCCGCGCCTTCACGGCGGTCGGACAGTCCCCCGGTGAGGTCATGACCGGCACCAACCAGCTGCTGTTCGAACTCGACGCCGACCTCTTCGTCAGCTGTGTGTACGTCCAGCTCGACGTGGATCGCCACCGGGCCCTGATCGCCCGCGCGGGGCACCCGCACCCGCTGCTCCGCGAGCCCGACGGGTCCGTACACGTCCTCGACGTCCTGGGCGGGCCGCTGCTCGGTGTCGACCGGACGTCTCGGTACCCGACCACGGAGGTGCATCTGCTGCCCGGATCCGTGCTCGCCCTCTACACCGACGGGCTCATCGAGGCGCCCGGGACCGACTTCGACGAGGCCCTGGCCGACCTCGGCGCCCACCTCGCCGCGGTCGGCGGCCGACCGCTCGAGGAGGTCGCCGACAGCCTCGTCCGGTACACCGAGCAGACCCATGAACGAGCCGACGACATGGCGCTGTTGCTGCTGCGGCTCCACTGAGGCCGCCCACGGACCCCGATGCCCCCGCCGACTGCGGCCCCGCTCGTGCCCCGGCCCTAATGGCGGGGGCGCTCCAGCAGCGGCTGTTCCTCGGCCTTGGTACGGCGGCGGATGCGTGCCGCGAGCAGCGCCACATCGTCCTCCGCCTTTTCCGCGCCCAGTTCCCTGACCACCGCGTCGACCAGCTCGTCCACCGGTGTGCTGCACGGCAGCCGGACGCGGGTCAGCCGCGCCAGCGACTCGTCGATGTCCTCGCCACGCCGCTCGACCAGGCCGTCCGTGAACAGCAGCAGCGTGTCGTCCGGGGTGAGCGTGCGGGTGACGAGTTCGTACCCCCCGAGGCCGGTGCCGAGCGGCGGCCCCGCCGGTACGTCGATCAGCTCGGCGGTCCCGTCGCATGTGAACACGACGGGCGGCAGATGCCCGGCGCTGGAGAACGACCCGAGCATCCGGGCCGGGTCCACCCGGACCAGCAGACAGGTCGCGGGCCGGGCACTGGTGTCGGAGATGGCGATGTCGAGCTGCCGCAGCACCCGGTGCGGCGGGAGGTCGGCTGCAGCGACGTCGCGCAGCATCGCGCGGTACGTGTTCATCTCGACGGCCGCCTCGACGCCGTGGCCCATCACGTCGCCCATGACGAGGAGCGTCCGCCCGTAGTGGAGGCGCACCGTCTCGAACCAGTCCCCGCCCACCAGATTCCTCGTGCCGACCGGCAGATAGCGGGTCGCGAACTGAAGATTGGGGTGCGGTTTGCCCGGCTCGGTCAGCAGGGCGCGCTGGAGTTCGACCGTGGTCCGCTGCTCCGCCGCGAACTGACGGGCGTGCGCGATGCCGACGGCCGCCCGGCGCGCCGCGTGCTGGGCGATGAGGAGGTCGTTCCTGCCGAACGCCGAGTGCGCACGGGCCAGCTGGACCACTCCCATGACCTTGCCGCCGGTCTCCGTGATCGGCACGGCGAGCACCGCGGCGCGGGCGCCGACGTCGTGCTCGGTGGCCGGCAGACCGGACGCGACGGCCTTCGCGGCCGCCGACCGGGCGGGGTAGCCACTGCCACTGTCCTGTACAGCGTCGGCGCAGAGGTCCTCGGCGCCGGCGGCTGCGGTGCGCAGCATCCTGGCGGGGCTGGGGTTCTTCCGCAGCGAGCCCTTCGGCGGCGGGGCGGGGAGTACGTCGACGGCCGCCGCGTCCGCGATCCAGGTGCCCAGGAAGTCCACCAGCTCCCGGCACGTGGTGCCCTCGTCGAGGGAGGTCCCGATCCGCTCGACCGCCTCGTCGGTCGCGGCAAGGCGGGCCCGGGCCAGCTCCAGCTCTTCGTACACTTCGGGGACGGGGGTCTCGACCACGATGCACAGGACGCCGGTCACCGCCCCGTGGTTCTCCAGCCGGACGCAGGTCGTGTGGCAGCTGCCGCCGGGGCCCGAGACCCGGGTCCGGGGGATCCCGTCGTCGAGCACCCCGGCCAGCAGGTCCGCGGGGCCGAGGAACAGCTCCGCGGGCGCGCTGGGGGACCGGCCGGCGACCTTCTCCGGCGGCTCCCCGGTCATCCGGCAGTAGGCGGGGTTGGCGAAGAGATAGTGGAGGTCCGTCCCGAGAACGGCGATACCGGCTGTGGTGCCCCGCAGAACCTCCTCCAGCGCCCAGGCGCCGGGGCCGTCGGCCTCGGACGTGCGGCGCCCGCTCCGACCCTGGAACCAGTCCCGACGATCGGCGGCCACACGATCACCTCCTCCCCTCACGGGGCGGTGACCCCAGCTTGCTCCACAGCCTCACCGCTCGCATCACCTGAGGGATACGCACTGCTCGGTCTCGCCGGGACGGTCACCGGCCGGGTATCCACGATGCCACCCCGATCGGCAGAATGGTCCTATGAACGGTGCGGAGCGGGGCGCGACCGACCGGACCCTAATTGGCCGGACCGTTCCGTCGGCAGCGTCGATCGGCGCGGGGTCCGACTTTCTCCAGCTCGACCCCCAGGACGCACCGCCGGGCGGCCTCTCCGACTGGCTCGCCGGCCGCCTCCGGCTCGCCATCGCCGATGGCCGGCTCCCGGTGGGCAGCCGGTTGCCGCCCACGCGCCTCCTCGCGGCGGAGCTGCGGGTGTCGCGCGGAGTGGTCACCGAGGCGTACCGGCGTCTGACCGAGGACGGACATGTGGTGGGGCGGGGCCGCGGGGGCACGACCGTGGTGGCGGCACCGGTGACGCCCGCGGCGTCCGCGGTGCCGGT
Organism: Streptomyces sp. NPDC001514; assembly: GCF_053597075.1. Classification (NCBI taxonomy): domain Bacteria; kingdom Bacillati; phylum Actinomycetota; class Actinomycetes; order Kitasatosporales; family Streptomycetaceae; genus Streptomyces; species Streptomyces sp. NPDC001514. The sequence goes on along the minus strand of NZ_JBSFHO010000011.1, from coordinate 26,007 downwards.
CGGGCCCGCGGTGCCTGTCGCGCCCGCCGGGTCGGCCGCGGCGCGCGCGGCGCCCGTGCGCGAGGGCGTGCCCGTGGCCGCCGGGCTGTTCTCGGGAACGCCCGGGACCGGGATCTTCGACGCCGTGCGGGCTGCGGGCGCGCGGATCGATCTGTCGCCCGGAGTGCCGGAGCTCGCCGCGTTCCCGCGGGGCGCCTGGGTGCGGACCGAGCGCGCCGTGCTCGCGGAACTTCCCGCATCCGGACTGGGGTACGCGGATCCGCGCGGAACACCCGAGCTGCGGCTCGCCGCCGCCAACTGGCTGGGCCGCAACCGGGGCATCCGGGCGCGCCCGGACGAGGTGATCGTCGTCGCCGGCACGGCGCAGGCGCTGGGACTCGCCGCCCAGGTGCTCCGCGCCGACGGCATCGACCGCGTCGCGGTCGAGGACCCCGGGTCGCTCGGCTTGCGCCAGCACCTCGAGCACTGGCGGCTCGACACGCTGCCCGTGCCCGTCGACTCCCGGGGCGTACGGGTCGACGCACTCCGCGCCACCGGGGCCCCCGCCGTGCTGCTGACCCCGGCACACCAGTTTCCGACGGGCGTCGTACTCGACGGTGCGCGGCGGCGGGAGCTCCTGAGGTGGGCGGACGGGGACGGGGGACTGGTCGTCGAGGACGACTACGACGCGGAGCACCGCTACGACCGGCCTCCGGTCCCCGCCCTGCGGTCGATGCTTCCCGAGCGGGTCCTCTACGCCGGCAGCGTGTCCAAACTCCTCGCCCCCGCCCTGCGCACCGGCTGGGTGCTCGCCCCGCCCGCCTACCGGGACGCCCTCGTCGACGCCAAACGCTTCGCGGACCTGGGCAACCCCGTACTGCCGCAGCTGGTCCTGGCCCGGCTGATGGAATCCGGCGAGCTGGAACGCCATCTGCGCCTCATCCGGGGGCGCCACCGGCGGCGGCGCGATGCCATGATCGCGGCGATCGGGGCCCGGCTTCCCGGCGCGGAAGTGCACGGCGCGGCGGCCGGGCTTCATCTGATGATCACCTTCGATGCGGGGTTCGCCGACGCCGACCTCGCCGGGGCGGCGCTCGCGCGCGGCGTGAAGACGCAGCCCCTCTCCTGGCACCGCATGCGCCCGGGCCCACCCGGCCTGGTCCTCGGCTACGCCCTCAACACCCCCGCGTCCATCGCCGAGGGCATCGCCCTCATCGCCGAGGCGCTCGCCACGATGCGGAAATGACCCCCGGGCCGCGTCCTCGGGTGGCGGCGCCTGGGGCGGGCCTTCTCCCCACCCCACCCCACCCCGCCCCTTCCCGAACCGGGGGCTCCGCCCCCTGACCCCCGTGCCGGGGCTCCGCCCCAGGCCCCGTTACCGGGGTGCTGCGCCGCGGGCGTTTCGTTTCCCGATGGGTGCGGGGCGCGCATACTCAGCCCGTCCGGCGTTTGACGGACACCGGGGTCACGTGCCGGTGCGGGGGGCGCGCTCCAAGCCTGTCCGGCGTTTGCCGACGCACCGACCGGGGCCGGGGCCTGCGCCGTCACAGGACGGTCGCCCCCGTCAGCGCAAGGGCCAGGACCGCCTGGTCGTCGTTGTCGGTGTCCGCCGCATCCGCCGCCCAGTACTCCGTGTCCGACCGCAGGAACGCCACGACCGCCTCCGGGTCCGGGGAACGCGCACCGCCGAAGTGTGCCGCGAGCCGCTCCAGGACCGGATAGAAGGCGCCGGACGCGTCGCGGGCCTCGCTCACCCCGTCGGTGTGGACGACGAGCACTTCGCCGGGATCCAGGGCGTGCACCGTGGTCTCCGCGGATCCGCCCGGACACATGGCGCCGAGCCCCAGCGGGAGCCCGGGCGCGGTGGTCAGGCGCTGTGTGCCCCGCCGGCCGACCACGATCGGCGGCGGATGCCCGCGGTCGACGACCCGGACCTCGCCGCCCTCGTGCGGGAACTCCAGCACCAGTGCGGTCACGAACAGCTCGGGGTCGCCGTCCTCACCGGCCGGGCTGTTGCGGGCGATGCTGAGCTCCAGCCGGTCGGCGAGACTGCTGAGGCTCATCCACTCGTGGGCGGACACCCGGAAGCTGCCCAGGACGGCGGCGACCGTCTGTACCGCGTCCATGCCCTTCCCGCGTACGTCACCGATGATCACCCGCACCCCGAAGGGTGTCGTACACACGTCGTACAGATCCCCGCCGACGAGCGTTCCGCCCTCGCCCGCCGCGTAGAAGCCGGCGGCCCGCACCGGACCGAGCGTGCGCGGAACCGGGCGCAGCAGGGTCTTCTGCATCGCCTCGGCCACCGATTTCGCGCGGATCAGGTGCTGCTGCGTGCGCTCGCGCTGCCAGGCGAGGGCCGTGCTCGCCGTCCCGATGAGCAGCGTGGCGATGTACAGGGCCACATGGTGCTCCTCGGCGAAGTGGCCGGGGCGGAGGGTCGCCATCAGCATCTGCAGTCCCAGGCAGACGGCGGTCACCAGGGCCGTGCCCCGCGGCCCGCGCGTCGCGGCGGTCAGGGGCGGTACGCCGGTGAGCAGGAAACTCACGGGCTCCTGCCCGCGCAGGGCCAGCTCCATGGCCAGATCGAGCATCACCGCCACGAACGGCAGCCACCAGAGCCAACCCTGACGCAACAGGGACCACCGGTCCGGGCGACGACTCCTGTCAGACGTGGGGCCAGGCATAAGGCGCACCCTAAGAGCCCGGGCCGCCGCGAACGATCACGGCGTGCGCCGTGTCGTGGACCGAGCCCGCGATGCGGGCGAGCTGGGCCGTGAGACTGCTCAGCCACACTTCGAGGTCGATCAGCATGGGCAGCGGCGGGGCGTCCGCCGGCACCGGGCACGGCGGATCGGGTGGCCGTGGCCGAGGTTCGTCCGCGGTGACGAGTGCGGCGATCCGTTCGGTGGTCGCCTCCAGGCGGTCGGCTGTCGTACGGGCCCAGCCGGCGGCGTCAGGCGGGACCGCGACGACGGGCAGATCGACGCGGGGAAGCCAGTGGGCGCCGAGGAGGATGTGGTTCGCGGTGATGAGCACGGCATGCCAGTCCGCGCGGGCGGCGGCCCGGTCGCCGCCCGGTTCGCTCCGGTACTGGTCGTACGCGGACTCCGCGAGCCGCAGGTGGTGCAGGGTGGACCACGTGGACGGCGGCCGGGGCCCGGTGCCCGGTGGGCCGGCCAGCAGCGCGCCGACCGTCCCCGTGACCAGGGAGCCGCAGCAGCGGAGCAGGGCGGCCATGGTTCTGCGCACCTCGCGCCGGGCACCGGCGGGCCACGCGAGCAGCGCGCACAGCAGTCCGATCACGCTTCCCGTGACCACGTCGACGATGCGTGCCTCGGCCAACTGCCAGGACGCGGGGGCGATCTGGGCGAACGCGGACGCCACGACGAGCGTGAACAGCGCCTGCGCCCATGCGATACCGAGCAGCGGCCCGAGCGAGAACGCGACCAGCATCCCGGGAGCAAGGATGGCCGCGTACGCCTCGCTCTTCGGCCCGAGCTCCGCGATCAGCAGGCCCGCCGCCACCGCGCCGACGAGGTTCCCGGCCACCGCCTTGCGCACGGCAGCCCACGTGGCCCCGGCGGTCGTCCGGCCCAGTGTCAGGACGGCGAGCAGCACCCAGAACCCGTGCGTCAGATCGAGCGATCCCGCCACCAGCCGCGCGGCACCGAGCCCCAGCGCGGTCCGGACGGCGTTCTGGAACTGCACCGACCGCAGGGTCATGTTCCCGAAGAGCCGCGCCGTCCACAGCTTTGCGGTGCCGGCGTCGGCGTACCAGAACAGCTCCCGCGGCGGAATCGGTGCCGTCCGCTTCCCGTCCGTGCCGACCCGTACCGAGGTCTCCAGGATCCGCGCCGACTCCGCCATTCCGAGCACCGATGCCTGCCTCCGCAGCACGGGCACCGCCGGCACGGCGTCGGGCGGCCCCGTGGCCTGCCGGACGCGCAGCTCCTGGAATTCCCGTATCGCTTCTTCGAGCGTCCCGGGTGCCGGGGGCGGCGTGCCCGCACGCAGGGCGGCTGCGATGCACGTGCACAGGGCTGCGACCCGGCGCAGGAGCGACTCGGAAGCGGCGTCCACCGCGGCCCTGCCCCCGTTCCTGCCGCCTGGCCCGGCCCTGCCCCCGTTCCCGCCGCCTGGCCCGGCCCCGCCGCCGGGCGGCGGGGCCGCGCCGGGCGACATCGTGTCGGCGAAGTGCGCCAGTTGGTCGAGGAGCCGGCGGGTCGCGCTGCCCGCCTCGAACATGGCCCGGTCCGTGCGCCAGGGGCCGGCGGGCCGTTCGGCCGGGGGCACCTGCGAGAGGCGCAGGCGCCGGCCGGAATCACGTAGGTCGGCTGCGGACGTGGCGGAAGGATCCGCCGCCGCGGCGGCCGCGACGTCGACCGCGTCCGCCAGCAGGTTCCGGTAGGTGGCGGTCGCCGGGGCCGGCAGAAGGAAGAGCTCGGAGGCGACCAGGAGCAGGACCCCCGCGGTGAGGCCGGCGAGGCGCAGGCCCAGGGTTTCGGGGGCGTACGGCGGGAAGCACGCCAGGATGTAGAAGAGCTGCAGACCGGGCGCCACCCCGGCCGGGCGGGGTCCGGCGACCGCAGCGAAGGCGAGGAGGAAGCCGACGACGAGCATCCCGAGCACCGCCGCCCAGGTCCGTACTGCCAGCGCCGTTCCCAGCGCCACGAGCGCCAGCCCGATCGGCAGCGCCTTCAGCATCACGACCGCCCGCTGCCGCCCCGACCCGGGGACCGACGACAGGGCGCCGAAGGAGACGGGGGCGAACAGAGCGTAAAGAGCGATGACGGGCTGGTCGAGCCCGTACAGGAAGGTGTAGAAGCCGGCGCTCGCCGCGACGGCCACCCGGACCGCCCGGTGCAGGATCGCCGTACGCTCCGGCCCGCCCGTCACTGCCGGTCCTCACCGGTCCGCCGGTCACCACCGGCGCCGACGCCGCCCTCGACACCGCCGCCCTCGACGCCACCGACGCCACCGTCCCCGACACCGCTCGGCACCTGGACGGCCGCCGCGCGCATGGACAGCGGTGGGACCTTGCCGAGGACGACGAGCCGGTGGCGTACGGCCATGACGACAACGGCCGCCGCCAGGATGACCACACCGCCGAAGCGCAGGATCGCGTCGTACGCCTCCTCGGGGGACCTCTCCGGGGTCATGGCGGTGATCGCGGCCGCCGCGCCGGCCAGGGCGATCGCACCGAGCGTGACCAGGAACGTGAGCAGCACGCCCGACGCCTCACCCGCTCTGGCGGGCGGTACGACCTGCTGGGTCGCGACGCTGGAGAAGGTCCAGCCGAGGCCGAGGCCGAGCCCGCACCAGGCGAGGACGGGCACATACAGCCACCAGGCCGTGACATGGCTGAGCGCGTACATGCCCGTCCCTGCGACGGCACCGGCGAGCGCCATCACCGCGGTGGCCCGCATCCGCGGCGCCAGCCGCGCCCCCAGCGGCCCGCTGAGGGCCACGAGCACCGCGGGGGCCAGGAAGACGATTCCGGCCGTCAGCGGGGACAGCCCGCGCACGCCCTGGAGGTAGAGCGTGGCGACGAAGACGGTGACGGCGTAGCCCATGTTGGCGATCGACCCCATCCCGGTCACCAGGACGTACGGGATGTTGCGGAAGAGCCGCAGATCGATCAGCGGATGCCGCGCCAGCCGCTCGCGCAGCAGGAAGAGCCCGCCCGTCACCACCGCGAAGCCGAGGAGGGCGAGGGTCCGGGCATGGTCCCAGCCCCAGGCGCTGCCGCGCTCCACGGCGAGCGTGAGGGCGGCCAGACAGCACACGATCGCGAAGCAGCCGACGAGATCGAGCTGGCGGGGCACCGAGGTGTCGCGGGAGTCGGGCACGTACGCGAACGCGATGAGCAGCGCCAGTGCGCTGAGCGGCGCGAGCAGCCAGAAGATCCAGCGCCAGCCGGGCCCCTCGGTGAAGCCGCCGCCCACGAACGGGCCCAGCGCGGTCCCGATGTTCGCGATGCCGAACGCCCAGCCCAGGGCGTGCGCCCGGGTCTCCTCCGGAAACGCGTTGCTGATCACGGACACGGAGACCGGGAAGACGAACCCCGCGCCGACGCCCTGCACGATCCGCGCGGCCACCAGCGGACCGAGACCGGGCGCCAGCGCACACCCCACGGAACCGGCGGCGAACAGCGCGGTCCCTACCAGCAGCGTGCCCCGGCGCCCGAAGACGTCACCCAGCCTGCCGCCCACGATGAAGAAGCAGCCGATGGCGAGCATGTACGCCGAGAGCGTCCACTGGGCGGCCGAAGCCGTGACACCGAACTCGTCGGAGATACCGGGGATGGCCAGGTTCAGGGCGAAGAAGTCGACCTGGATGCAGAACAGCGCAACCGCGACCGCGATGAAGGCCCCCGTCCGCGCGGCCGCTGACGACTCTGCTCGCATGAGCACGTTCCTCTCGGCCGACGCCGTGCCGACGTCGTGCCGAAGGCGTGCCGACGTCGTGAGTGGGTCGAGGCATGCGGGTCGGGGCATGCGACCTGCTCCCATTGTCGGACGGCGCCGTGCGGTCCGCAGCCCGGCCGGTTCGGTCGCGGGGGACGGCGGGCCGGGGTGACCATGGCAGGAAGCAGCGGTCCACGGGGGCGGAGGCGGGAGGTCGTACGGTGCACGCCCTCCTCCTCCCGGTCCTTTTCGCCCTCGCCTCGGCGCTCAGCAACGCCTTCGCCACCGTGCTGCAGCGCGAGGAAACCCTCAAAGTGCCCAGCGCCACCGGCTTCCGCCCGGGGCTGATGCTCGATCTGCTGCGGCGCCCCCTCTGGCTGGCCGGGATCGGCGCCGTGATCGCCGCGGGTGTGTGCCAGGCCCTGGCCCTGAACACCGGGCCGCTGACGGTCGTTCAGCCGGTCTTCGTCCTGGAACTGCCGCTCGCGCTGATCGTCGCCTCGCTGCTCATGCGCCGGCATCTGCCCCGTGCCGGCTGGCTGGCCGTCACCTGTGTGGTGGTGGGCCTCGCCGTCGCCCTCGCCGCCCTGTCCCCCACGGGCAATCGCACACAGGTCCCGATGGCTCGCTGGCTGCCCGCCCTCGCCGTCTGTGCCGGAGCGGTCGTCGTCCTGTCCGCGGTGGCGCTGCGGCGCCCCGAAGGGCGGGCCCGAGCGGCTTTCCTGGGCGCTGCCACCGCCATCAGCTACGCACTGACCGCGGCGCTCATGAAGTCGGCGACCCACACCCTGGACGACCACGGAGTCGCGGCATTCTTCACCGCCTGGCAGACCTACGCGTTCGCCGTGACCGGCGGGACCGCGCTCTTCCTGCTGGAGAACGCGCTGCAAGGGGGGCCGCTGGTCGCCTCGCAGCCCGCGCTCACGCTCGGCGACGCGACGGTGAGCCTCGCGCTCGGCATCACCCTGTACGAGGAGCATGTGCGTTCCGGCTGGTGGCTGCTGCCGCAGCTCCTCGGTCTCGCGCTGATCGCCGTCGGGGCGGTCGCCCTGGCCCGTGCCCCGCTCACCCGGTCGCTCGTGGCCGCCGGTGAGGCGTCCGGTCCGTCAGCTCCGCCAGCCGGGCAGCCGCTGCCGTGAGCAGCATGTCGAGTGCCCTCGGGTAGGCGCTGAGGTTCATGTCCGCCACCAAATGCCGTGCCGTGGCGGCGATATGGGGGTGGGTCCCGGCGGGCAGCCTGGCGTACGTCGACCGCCACGCCGCCTCGTCCGCCTCCCGCGCGGCCGCGGGGAGCGCCGCGGCCGCCGAGTCCAGGGCGGCGAACGCCAGGGCCTGGTCGACGAATGCGTGGTAGATCCGCACCGCCTCGGCATCGGGGAACCCTGCCTCGCGCAGTACGCCGATCATCGTCTCGACCGCGCGGATCTCATGGAGCCGGCCCGTCACCCGGCAGGCGCTGAGCACCGCCGCCTGCGGGTGCGCGAGGTAGTCGGCGTGCATCCGCAGGCCCAGGGCCCGCAGGTCGGCGTGCCAGTCGCCGGTGGGCCGCCATGCCCGCAGCGTACGGCCGATCAGCTCGTCGGCGATGGCGAGCAGCAGCTCGTCGGTGTCCCGGAAGTACCGGTACAGCGCGCTCGGGTCGGCGCCCAGGGCGAGGCCCAGGCGGCGGACCGTGAGCGCGTCCGCGCCGTGCTCCTTCAGCAGCCGCAGGGCGGTCTCGACGATCAGCTCCTCGGACAGCACGACGCCCTGCTTGGTCGGGCGTCTGCGCCGCCGGGCCGCCGGGGGTACGACGCGTTCACTCATCGGCATCCTCCTCACCGAGGGGGTGTCCTGGTCCGCGCACCTTATGACAACGCCATTGACCTGTGAAGGCCGCCGCCGGTTTCATGTGCGGTCACCGGGGCCGGCCAGGCCCCTTCGGTGCGAGCGGAGCTGCCATGACAGCGAAGAACACGCCCTACGGCGCGGACCCTCCCGCGCACGCCTCCCTGCGGAAGTCCCTCGGCGTCGTGGACGGCGTCGCCATCGCCGCCTCCAGCACGGCGGCAACCACCAGCATCGGCATCGGCCTCGGTGTCACGGCCGGAGTGGTCGGGCTGCATCTGCCCGCGATCATGCTGGTGGCCTTTCTGCCCGTCCTCGGTATCGCCGGAGCCTTCTCCCGGCTCAACCGGGTCGAGCCGAACGCCGGCAACGGCTATGTCTGGGTGGGCCGTTCACTGTCTCCCTGGCTCGGATTCCTCGTCGGCTGGCTGGCCATCGTCGCCACGGTCGTCTTCCTCGCCTACACCACGGCCGTCACCGGGTCCGCGATCCTCCAACTGGCCGGGCAGGCCGGTCTCCACGAGGTGGCAGGGTTCGCCCTGGACCCGGATTCCACGGCCCGGTCGACCGCGGTGGGCATCCTGGTCCTCGCCGCCGTCACCCTCACAGCGGTCACCGGCGTCCGCACCGCGGCCAGGCTGCAGGGCTGGCTGCTGGTCTTCGAGTACCTGGTCCTGCTGGGCTTCTGCGGCTACGGCATCGTCACCGGACCGCACGCCTTCAGCCTCGACTGGTTCAACCCGCTCGCCGTACCGTCGCCGTCCGCGCTCGCGCAGGGACTGCTGCTCTCGGTCTTCTGCTACTGGGGCTTCGAGGCGGCGTTCAGCGTGAACGAGGAGGTCCGTGAGCCCCGCGACGCCTCGCGTGCCGGGATCACCACCCTGTTCACGATGCTTGCGCTGTTCCTGCTCGGCTCGGTCGCCTTCCAGCGCGTCCTGAGCGAGGAGGAGCTGGCGGGCCACGGCGCGCAGGGTCTGGCGTTCTTCGGCGAGCGGCTGGCCTCCCAGCCGCTGGCCGCCCTGCCGCTGGTGGCCCTCATGTTCTCGGCCGTCGCCTCGCTCCAGGCCGGGGTGATCCCGGCCGCGCGGGGCATGTTCGCGATGAGCAGGGACCGTACCGTCGGGCCCGTGTGGTCCAGGGTCAGCCCCCGGTACGGGACGCCCGCGGCCGGGACGCTGGTCATCGGCGCACTCGCCGGCGCCGTCGCCGTGCTGTCGCTGGTCATCCCCGAGCTCGCCGACCTGATCCTCGCGGCGGTCAGCGCGATCGGCATCGTCGTCGCCCTCTCGTACGCCCTCACCGCGCTGGCCGCCGCCGTACGGTTCCGCGGGCTGCTGCGCGAAGCATGGTGGGACGGGGTCCGCGCGGTGATCCTGCCCGCGCTCAGCGCCCTCGCACTGCTCACGCTCGGCGGCTACCTCGCCTGGTCCTTCTACGACGCGGCCGACCACTTCGAAGTCAGCGCGGACAACGGCTGGTTCATGCTGACCGTCCCAGGGATCATGATCGTCTCCGGGATCGTGGCCGCCGCCTGGGCCAAGTGGGGCCGCAAGTCCCCCTACTTCCGTACCGGCCGCGGCACCGACGCCGACGCCGTCCACCTGCTCACCACCGAGCCGACCACCACCTCATGACCCGAGAAACGGAACGCTGCATGCACTCCCGCCACGCCGACCTCGTCTTCACCGGCGGCCCCGTCCTCACCCCCGGCACCTCCGAACGGCCGCTCGCTGCCGCGGTCGCCGTCAGCGGCGACCGGATCACCGCCGTCGGCCACCCCGACGACGTACGCGACCTGATCGGGCCGAAGACCGAAGTCGTCGACCTCGCCGGGCGGTTGCTGATGCCCGGCTTCCAGGACGCCCACATCCACCCGGTCCCCGCGGGCCTCGAACTCACCCAGTGCGACCTCACCGGAACCAGCACCGCCGAGGACACCCTCGCCGCCGTACGGACGTACGCCACGGCCCACCCCGACCGGGAGTGGATCACCGGCGGCGGCTGGTCCATGGAGGCCTTCGAAGGCGGTACGCCGACGAAGGAGCCGCTCGATGCTGTCGTCCCCGACCGGCCGGTCTATCTGCCCAACCGGGACCACCACGGCGCCTGGGCCAACAGCCGCGCCCTCCAGCTCGCCGGGGTCACCCGCGACACCCCCGACCCGGCCGACGGCCGCATCGAGCGGGATGCCTCGGGAGAGCCCACCGGCATGCTCCAGGAGGGGGCCATGCAACTCGTCGGCCGCATCGCGCCCAAGGCCGGACCCGCCGACCGGCTCGCCGCGCTCCTGCACGCCCAGCGGCATCTGCACGCCCTCGGCATCACCGCCTGGCAGGACGCGCTCGTCGGCGACTTCCTCGGCATGGACGACCCCTCCGCCACGTATCTCGCCGCCGCCCGCGACGGGCTGCTGACCGCCCGCGTCGTCGGCGCCCTGTGGTGGGACCGCGAGCACGGGGCCGAGCAGATCCCCGGACTGGTCGAGCGCAGGGAAGCGCTGACCCACGGCCGGTTCCGTGCGGGCACCGTCAAGATCATGCTCGACGGGGTCGCCGAGAACGGCACGGCCGCGCTCCTCGACCCCTATCTGGACCGCTGCGGCTGCGCCACCGCCAACCGCGGCACCAGCTTCGTCGACCCGGCGCGCCTCGGCGCGTACGTCACCGAGCTGGACGCGCTCGGCTTCCAGGCCCACTTCCACGCCCTCGGCGACCGTGCCGTACGCGACGCGCTGGACGCCGTCGAGGCCGCCCGCGACGCCAACGGCCGCACCGACACCCGCCCGCACCTGGCCCACCTCCAGGTCGTGCACCCCGACGACATCCCACGTTTTCGCCGCCTCGGCGCGACCGCGAACATCCAGCCGCTGTGGGCCGCGCACGAACCGCAGATGGACGAGCTGACCATTCCTTTCCTCGGGGCTGAGCGGACCGCTTGGCAATACCCGTTCGGCGCACTGCTGCGCGCCGGGGCGACCCTCGCCGCGGGCAGCGACTGGCCGGTCAGCAGCCCCGACCCGCTCCAGGGCATCCATGTCGCCGTCAACCGCGTCCTGCCGGGGGAACGGGGACCGGTGTTCCTGCCCGACGAGCGCATCGGCCTGACCGCCGCACTCACCGCGTACACCGCGGGCTCGGCGTACGTGAACCACCTCGACGACGCCGGAGCCGTACGCACCGGAGCCCTCGCCGATCTGATCGTCCTGGACCGTGACCCGTACGCCGGACCGCCCGAGGCCATCGCGGAGACCGGGGTCGCGCTGACGTACGTCGGAGGGGAGCGGGTCCACACGGCGCCCGACGCCTGACCGGTAACGGGCTCCGAACGGCGTCAGACGACGCAGAACTCATTGCCCTCCGGGTCCTGCAGCACCACCGCGTAGTACTCCATGCCGGGCTCGTCCATGACGCGGAGCACGGTGGCGCCGGCCTTCGTCAGCCGCTCCACCGTGCTCGTGACCCGCTGGGTGCGGACCGCCACCGGCACGGCCCGGCCGCCGCCCACCTTCAGATCCAGATGCACCCGGTTCTTGACCGTCTTCGGCTCCGGAACCCGCTGGAACCACACCCGTGGCCCCCGCCCCTCCGGATCGACGATCGACTCCGGCGCATCCCCCGCACCGTCGGTCAACTCCTCCTCGGGCACCCCCATGTCCGCCCAGTAGTCCCGCCAGGTGGCGTGCCCGCCCGGCGGCGGCTCGGGCACATAGCCGAGGGCCTCGCACCAGAAGGCGACGAGCCTTCGCGGGTCGGCACAGTCGATCGTCAGCTGCAGTGTCGTCTCCATGCCCGGAGCCTCCCAGACGGGTCCGACAACCACCCTCCGAGCCCGTTGACCGGAACGGTACAAAAAGCGTTTCATTGCAGGTGAAAGGGTCAATTCAGGCTTCCGAGGGAGGCGGCCCGCAATGACCACGCACCCGAGCATCGAGCAACATCCCGACCTGGCCGAGATGCGCGCCCGCTTCGAACGGGCGACCACCACGCCCCGTGCCCAGGCGATAGAGACTCTGGCCCTGCTCACGGGCCTCTACCTGGCGGCCTCGCCGTGGATCGCCGGGTTCAACGGCCTCACCACGCTGGCCGTCTGCAACCTCATCACCGGCGTCGCCTACGCCCTGTGCATGGGCGGGTTCGGCTCGGCGTACGAGCGGACCCACGCCATGGCCTGGTCCGCCATCGCCATCGGAGCATGGACGATCATCGCTCCGTGGGTGGTCGCCGGGAACGTCGCCACGACCCGCAGCATCGTCAGCAACGTCATCGTCGGCGTCGTGGCTCTGTGCCTCGGCCTCGCCATGGCCGCCACGGCCGGCGCCGGCACGTCCGGTGGTCGCCGCCTCTCCACGGCCCGGCGCGGCGGCCGCTCGAACATCGACCCGCTGCACTGACACGCACCGCTCCACGGAGGGGTCCCGCTCCACGAAGTGCCCCGGCCCGGACAGGGCCGGGGCACTTCCCGTGTGCGCCGTGTCGGCGGCGGTGCGTCGGCCGCTGCTCGTCGGCCGCGGTCCGTCGGGTGCGGTCCGTCGGCCGCGGTGCGTCGGGTGCGCTCCGTCGGCCGCGGTGCGTCGGTGCGGACCGTCAGCCGCCGTGCGTCAGTCGCGTACGCGGGCGATCAGCAGCGCCACATCGTCCTGGCCGGTCCCGCTGCGCAGGGCATCGAGGAGCCGGTCGCACGTCTCCTCCAGCCCCGGACGCGGGTCGTCGAGCAGCCCGAGCAGCACGTCGAGGCGCACGTCGATGTCCTGGTCCCGGGTCTCTACGAGCCCGTCGGTGTAGAGCACGAGCCGGTCGCCCGGGTCGAGGCCGACGGTGACGGCGCGGAACGGGACGCCGCCGACGCCGAGCGGTGCGCCGGTGGGCAGTTCGAGCAGCCGCGGTGCGTGGCCGGGCCGTACCAGCACCGGCGGCAGATGGCCGGCGGTGGCGATGGTGCACTGTGCCTGGTGCGGGTCGTAGCAGGCGTACAGGCATGTGGCGATGTGCGACTCGAGGCCGATGGTGACCGCGTCGAGGTGTCGCAGCACCTGCGCCGGGTCGAGGTCGAGCACGGCCAGCGTCCGGGTCGCGGTGCGCAGCTGCCCCATGGCGGTGGCCGCGTTGATGCCGCTGCCCATGACGTCGCCGACCACCAGGGCGGTCCGGTCACCGCTCAGGGGCAGGATGTCGTACCAGTCGCCGCCGACCTCTCCGGCGGCACCGGCGGGCTGGTAGCGGGACGCGACGTCCAGGCCCACCACGGGAGGCGGCTTCTGGGGCAGCAGACTGCGCTGCAGCGTGAGCGCGGTGTTGCGCTGCTGCTGGTACCAGCGGGCGTTGTCGATGCACACCGCCGCCCGGGCGGCCAGCTCGGACGCCAGGACGACGTCGTCGGCGTCGAAGGGCAGCGGATTGCTGAACCTTTTGAGATCGAGCGCGCCGAGCACCTCACCACGGGCGATCAGCGGCACTGCGAGATACGAGTGGACGCCGGCCTCGGCGAGCAGGACGGCGGCCTCGGCGTCGCGCGCGATGCCCGGCAGGTCCGCCTCGCCCACATGGGGCACCACGACCGGCTCGCCCGTCTGCACGCACTTCGTGACCAGGCGGTCCGAGTCGTAGCGGGCGAGTTCGCCGGGAGGATCGGCCGCGCGGAACGCGGGGGTGGGATGGGCCGCGGCGACGGCGAGGGCGCGCAGGACCGCGGTGCCGCCCGCCGGGATCTCTTCGCGACGGCCCTGCACGGCGGAGTCCAGGACGTCCACGGCGGCGATGTCGGCGAGCTCGGGCACGGCGACCTCGGCCAGCTCCCGGGCGGTCTCGCGCAGGTCCAACGTGGTGCCGATGCGCACCGACGCATCGGCGACCATGGCGAGCCGGTGCCTGGCCCGCTCCGCCTCCGTGGCCGCCTGGTGCCGGTCCGTCACGTCGACGACCGATGCGGCGACCCCCAGGATCCGCCCGCTGGGGTCCTCGAGCCGGTACAGCGAAACCGACCAGGCCTGCTCGGTGTCCGGGTCGGCCGGCGTGCTGCCGAGGACCTGCCGGTCCAGCAGCGGTTTCCCGGTTTCCAGGACCTTCAGCATCGCGGCCTCGATGGTGCCGTCGTCCCGGAACGGGAGCGTTTCGTCCGCCCGCCGGCCGATCTGCTGCGCCGCCGGGATCCCGTTGACCCGTTCCAGTGCCGGGTTGACCGCCACGTAGCGCAGGTCGGAGTCCAGGACGGCGAGCCCGATGGGGGACTGGTCCACGAGGCGTACGGACAGGGCGAGGTCCCGTTCCACACGGCGCAGCGTGGCCTGCTCGGCGGCCAGGCCGAGCGCGTAATAGCGGCCGTGCACGTCCTGCAGCCGCATGTTGCGCATCTCGAGGAGCCGGATGCCGCCGTCCTTGTGCCGGACCGGGAAGACTCCGGCCCAGCTCTGGCCGCTGCCCATGACCTGCGCGAAGAGGCCGAGCACCAGATCGACGTGCTCGTCGGCGACCAGCAGCTGGGCCGCGTACTGGCCCAGTGCCTCCTCCGGCGTGTAGCCGAGCAGCTCCTCGGCAGCGGGGCTCCACAGGGAGATCCTGCCCGACTCGTCGAGTACGACCGCCGCCATCTGCAGGACGTCCAGCAGCCCGCCCGGCGGGGCAGGCCCGAACTTCACCTGACCGGTCGCGGCCGGGCCGGTGGAGAACGCGTCCGTGCCACCCATCCCTAGCCGCTCCTCCCGACGCCGTCACGGCGTGCTTGTGCGGACCTGCCCGCCCCACCGGATCCGCGCGCGTTCCATACTCCCTCCGCGACCATGGACACGCACCCCCCGCGTGCGGTTCGTCCCCGGAGTGTGATCCGGAGGTCCCGCCGGCCGACCACTTCGGAGGTACGTACGCCCCGGGCCGGAAAGTCCGGAAGGAGCACGGCCCGCTGTGGGGATCGGCTCGGACCGGCGCGCTAGACCGATCGGTATACTCGGCGCCATGGGCAGCCCGGCACCGACCTCGGCCCCGCGCCGCATCGCGATGACCCCCGGAGCACGCCGCGCCCTGGAGGCCGCCTCACAACTCTTCTACGAGCGCGGGATCCACGCCGTCGGCGTCGATCTGATCGCCGCCGCGGCGGGGGTCACGAAGAAGACCCTCTACGACCGGTTCGGTTCCAAGGAGCAGTTGGTCGTGGAGTATCTCGCCGCGCGGGACGAGCGCTGGCGGGAGTTCGTCTCCGAGCGCCTGGATGCGGCCGCGGGGGACTCGCCCGAGGGCCGGGTCCTCGCCGTCTTCGACGCCTCCCGCGACTGGTCGGTGCGGCACGGCACCCGCGGCTGCGGCATGGTCAACGCCCATGCGGAGATCGACGACCCGCGGCATCCCGCGTACGGGATCATCGCCGGCCAGAAGGCGTGGATGCTCGCGCTCTTCACCGGACTGGTCCGCGACATCTCCCCGAGCGACCCGGGCGGCATCGCCCCGAGCGTCCCAGGCCGGGCGGAGAGGCTGGGCCGGGCGCTGATGCTGCTGCACGAAGGGGCGCTGGTCGCGTACGGCCTCGACGTCTTCCCCGACCCGCTCGGCGCCGCGCGGGACCAGGCCCGTGCGCTGCTCGCCTCGGCCTGAGGCCCCTGAGGGCCCGGTGCCCCCGGCCCGAACGCCCGAGGAGGGGGCGGACCGGCGGACGACGGACCCGGTCACCGCGGTGCGGGTCGCGCTATGTTGAGCACGAATGGGACAAGAAGGAGGCACACGGTGCCATCAGGGCAGCAGGCGCGCGCACAGGCGTCTGCGATCACGCCGGGCCGGCAAACCCCGGACACGGAGCCGTCCCCCGCGGACAAGGTCCGCGCTCTGTTCGGCGGTCACCGTCTCTCTCCCGGGCAACGGCGCATCGCGCAGTACATCACCGACCACCTGACCGAGGCCGCGTTCCTGTCGATCACGGACCTGGCGGACCGGGTGGGCGTGAGCCAGCCGTCGGTGACGCGCTTCGCGTCGTCGCTGGGCTTCAGTGGTTTCCCGGCGCTCAGGGAAGCCCTCCAGCCCATCGCGCTGAGTGCGCTCGCCGGCTCCCCGGACACGGGGGACGAGCTCCGCCGCAACGAGCTCCAGGCCGCTGTCGACGCCGAGATCGGCAACCTGGAGAGCCTGCGCCGCGTCTTCGCCGACACCGACGAGGTGCTCGCTCTCGGCCGCGAACTGGCCAGGTCGGTCCCCCTGACGATCCTGGGGCTGCGGATCTCCGCCTCGCTGGCGGAGTACTTCGCCTACGCGGCCCGGCGTATCCACCCGGACGTACGCCTGGTCTCCCGCGGCGGCAGCGTGGCCTACGACGCGCTCCTCCAGTCCCGGGAGGCGGGCGGGACCTGGGTGCTGGCCTTCGCGATGCCGCGGCACGCCAAGGAGACGCTTGCGGCGGTGCGCTCCGCGCGCAGCACGGGCCTGCGCGTCGCCCTGATCACCGACCTCACGCTCGGCCCCCTCGTCGAGGAGGCCGACGTGGCGCTCACCGCCGGCACCGGATCCCGTCTCGTCTTCGACTCGTACGCGGCGCCGGGCGTCCTCTCCGCGGCGATCCTTCAGGCCATGGCCGACGCCGACCCCGAGCGCACGCAGCTTCGGCTGGAGAAGTACGAACAGGCCGCGGAGCAGCACGACTTCTTCCTCGATCACTGACGGCGGCCTGCGCCGGGCCCGGAACTTTCAGGCCAACTCCCAGCATGAAATTTTTCATACCCTTGCTTACTTGGCGGTATATATATTTACTGCTTCTGGCACTGTGGACGACACTCCTCCTCGTCGGCCCCACGGTGTTCTGATCGGGTACTTCGCTCCCCTCGGAGTGCCCGATCCCCGGTGGCCCCGGTCGACCCCTGGGCCGGGGCCGCCGGCAAACGCCTTCAGTGGCGATCAGGCGATCTTCTGCTCGGTCCAGATCGTCTTGCCCTGCTGCGTGTAACGCGTTCCCCAACGCTCGGAGCACTGCGCGACCAGGTACAGGCCACGACCGCCCTCGTCGGTGGTGCGGGCGTGCCGCAGCCGCGGGGCCGTACTGCTGCCGTCGGAGACCTCGCAGGTCAGGACGCGGTCGCGGATCAGACGCAGCCGGATGGGTGCCTTGGCATGCCGGATGGCGTTGGTGACGAGCTCGCTCGCGATGAGCTCGGTGGCGAACGCCGCTTCGTCCAACTCCCACGACGCGAGCTGGCGGGTGACGAGCGAGCGGGCGGTGGAGACGATGGCCGGGTCCTCCGGCAGGTCCCACGACGCGACCCGCTCGGAGCCCAGGGCGTGTGTACGGGCCACGAGGACGGCGGCGTCCTCGTCGGCGCGATCCGGTACCAGCGCCTCGATGAGCATGCGGGCCGTCTCCTGCACGGAGCCGGGCGAGCGGGCCAGCAGGTCCGCGAGCCGGGCCTCGTTCCCGTCACCCTGGTGCGCCTGCAGGAGCCCGCCGGTGTAGAGCGCGAGCACCGTGCCCTGGGGCAACGTCACCTCGGTCTTCCCGAACGGCGGCCCGGGGAGGCCGAGGGGAGCGGCGAACGGAACGTGCAGGATCGTGGCCGTGCCGTCCGGGTGGGCGACAGCGGGGCCGGGATGGCCCGCCCCGGCCACGGAGCAGCGCTGCGAGACGGGGTCGTAGACCAGATAGAGGCAGGTGCACCCGGCCTCCTCGCCCTCAGGACGCGCCCCGGAGGTCTCGTCGGGCTGCCGTTCACCGACGCCGCCCTGGGAGTCGCCACTGGCGAGACGGTGCACCAGGTCGTCCAGGCGGGCGAGCAGCTCGTCCGGCTCCAGGTCCAGGTCCGAGAGTGTGTGCACGGCCGCGCGCAGCCGCCCCATGGCGGCGGCGGACCCCATGCCGCGTCCGGGCACGCTGCCGGCCACGAGCGCGACCCGGGCTCCCGACAGCGGCACGACGTCGACCCAGCCGCCCCCGGTGCCGGCGTGGACGTACTCATGGGCCACCTCCACCCCGTTGCTCTGCGGCAACTCACCCGGAAGCAGACTGCGTTGCAGTGCCAAGAGGGAGTTGTGCTCGCGGAGGTAGCGGCGGGCGTTGTCCAGGCACAGGGCAGTGCGCCGGCTGAGGTCGGCGGCCAGCGTCAGATCGTCCTGCTGGAAGGGACCCTGCTCACCCCAGCGGTAGAAAGTGGCGATGCCCAGGACACGGTCCTGGGCGACCAGCGGCAGGACCATGAGCGAGTGCACGTTCTCCTCCAGCATCCGCCTGCCGCGGACGGGATCGTGGAGCACCCAGTCGCTGTCCGCTGTCACCGGGCTGACCAGACGCGGTTGCAGATCGGCGAGGGCCCGGGCGGAAGGTGCGACGAGGGGGAACGTGCTCTCCTCGCCGACCGCGTAGACACCGGGCGGTACGCCGTGCCGACGGGAAAGCGACGCCGCACGGCGCAGCACGGCGCCGGGCGGCGCCGGGCCGGGGGCGATCTCCTCGCCCATGAGTACGGGTTCGAGTACCTCGACCGCGATGCTGTCGGCCAGCCGGGGCACCGCCACTTCGGCCAACTCCTGGGCGGTGTGCATCACATCGAGGGTGGAGCCGATACGTGCACTGCCTTCGGCGAGCACGGCCAGCCGCTGCTGCGCGCGGTAGCGGTCGGTGACGTCGACCGCGGCGTCGGCCGCGCCGAGGACCCGGCCGTCGGCGTCCTCGAGGCGGAACGCGGAGACCGAGTGGACGTGCACGTGACCCGGGTCACCGGGCGGCCTGCCGTGCTTCTCGAAGCCGATCACCGGTTCACCCGTCTCCAGCACCTGCTTCAGGATGCGCTCCGCCAACTCCGCGCTGAAGTCGGGCCACACCTCGCTCGGCCGTTTCCCGATCCCCTCCGAGGCGATCGTGCCCTGCATCCCTTCCGCCGCGGCGTTGAACCGCACCAGCCGCAGCTCCGGGTCGACGACGAAGAGCCCTACCGGCGACTGGGTGAACAGCGCCTCCAGCAGCGCCCGGTCCATCTCCGACTGCCGCGCCATCTCCGACTGCCGCGGCCTTTCCGGCTCCCGCGGTCCCTCCGGCTCCCGCGGTCGCTCCACCGGTTCCCGCGACCCCACAGGGGCGAGCATCATCGCCCAGCGCGGGGCACCGGCCGCACCCACTGCCTCGGCCGGTTCCTCGGCGCGGATGGCCAGCCGGAGGGGCACGAGCCTTCCGTCGCGGTGCCGTGCGAGGATCGCGCCGCCCTCCGCGCCGGCCTCCGCGCCGCCCTTCGCGCCACCCTGAGCGTCGTTCTCCGCGTGGCCAGGCTCGTGCGCCCGCTCCACGGCCGTGGCCAGCAAGTCGGCCGCCGGGCGCCCCAGCACCCGGTCGGCCGGGTAGCCGAGCAACTCCTGGGCAGCCGCGCTCCATCCGGTCACGACACCTCGCGCGTCGACCACGACACGAGCCCAGCCGGGCCCCATGTACGCGTCGCGCCCGCTCGTGCCCTGTCCGACGTCCGGTGCACCCATGGCCACCAGCCTCGCCCTGCGTCGACGTCTTCCCTGCTCCCCAGTCTCCTCTACGGAAACCCGGTCACAAGTCGGTGACCGGACCGGGCGCCGACGCCCGGACATCTGTGACACATATGTCGCTCCTGACGCAGACCTCTAGGGGGACGCGAGCCGTGAGCGTGGCCGTGACGGCGTGACAAAGAGGAACATGTGAACAAATGGGGGAGCGAGCGCCGTGGGACGGTCCACGACGCGGAGCTCGGCGCGGCCGTCGCGAGGGCGCAGCAGGGGGACGAGACCGCGTTCGCCACCGCTTACCGACTCGTACATCCGCGACTGCTCACTTTCCTGCGGGGCCTGGTCGCCGACGACGCGGAGGACGTCGCCGCCGATGCGTGGCTGGAGATCGCCCGCGATCTCGGCCGGTTCCGGGGGGACGGCGCGGGCTTTCGTGCATGGACCGCGAGCATCGCGCGCAACCGGGCCCTCGACCATCTGCGCCGCCGGCGGAGCAGACCGCGCGGGACGCTGCTCGAGCAGGACCTGTACGAGCTGCCGAGCATCCAGGACACGGCCGCCGAGGCGCTGGAGAGCATCACGACGGAGCAGGCCCTCGCCCTCATCGCGACGCTGCCCCGCCAGCAGGCGGAGGCCGTGCTGCTGCGTACGGTCATCGGCCTCGACGCAGCCGCGGCGGCGCGGGTGCTGGGCAAGCGGCCCGGGGCCGTACGGTCCGCGGCCCACCGGGGCCTGAACCGGTTGGCGCAGTACGTCACGGCGTCCGGCCCGGATCACGCGAGCGACCCGGAGCATGACGCCGGACGCAGGCGCCGTGACGGGCGCCGCGAGCGGCCCGCCTCCAGGCCCCCACAGGGCGATGTGACAGATTCGGACTCGCGTGCGCTGGGAGATGCGAGATGACCGAAAACCGATCCGGGGACGCCATGGACTCCAGGGACGGCACGCGGCGGCCCGTAACGCTCGACGATCTGCTGACGGCCGTGGCACGGCCGGCACCTGTGGACGCGGAGGCCGCTCAACGGGCCCTTTCCGCGTTCCGCGCCGCCCGGGATGCTGGGACCCTGTCCGCGCCCACGCGACGCGGGGACGACTGGCGGACGACAGGACAGCGTCGCCGCACCGTCTGGTTCAAGACAGCCCTCGGTGCGGTCACCGGCACTCTGATGCTCGGCGGCGTCGCCATGGCGACAGGCACGGTCCCGGCGCCGTTCGGCGCGGATGAAGAGGAGCCGCGCCCGCGACCCGGCGTCTCGCACGGCAGGCAGGGGGCGCCCGCCGGATCGGACCACGACGGTCCGCAGGAGCCGACGGGCACGCCGTCCGTTCGTCCCTCGGCCGGCCTGCCGACCCAGGGGAGGGCCGACGTCGCGCGCTGCCGCGTCTACGAGGCGAAGGCCGGGCACGGCCAGGCAGTGGATGCCACCGCGTGGCAGCGTCTGGAGGAGGCCGCGGGCGGCCCGGGCGCCGTCGCCGACTACTGCGCGCGCCTGCTTCACCCGCAGCCGCCGAAGCAGGCTCCGGATGAGCTGCCGGGGAGCGGCAGGGACCAGCAGCAGACCCACGGCACCGACAAGGAGCCCGGCGGAACGGCCGATGCGAAGCCCGGCTCCGGGCCGTCCAAGGCACCGTGACCTGAGCGCCGTTCGAACGCTGTCCGCCACCGGCCGCGACGACCAATGGGCGGACGCGCTCGGCCACTTGTCCCGGCTGGACGAGCTCGGGCTCGCGCTCAGACTCGGCGGTGCCGCCGGCGCCCGGGTCCGCGTCCCGGTCCGCGCCGGCGTCCGGGTCGCGGCCGGCGCCGCGCCCGTCAGCCGGGCGCGGCCGAACAGAGCGCGTGCCCGGGCGGAAACAGGCTGTGGGACGGCAATGCCCGCGAACCACGCATTCAGCCGACCGCGGGGGCCCTGTCGATGTACGGACTCGGCGGCTCCGGGATGCTTCGGAGAGTCGCCACGTCGAGTGCGAGGGCCGCGCTGGTCGTCCCGAGAGTGCCGTGCGCATGCCAGGTACCGGTCACCTCGACCCAGGTGTCGGCAGGCGGCGCCTCGACACCGTGCATCGTGACGGTGAGCGACTGCGAGTCGGCCGCACAGCAGGCGACCAGGAGTCGCGTCAGCTCCCAGGTCCCGTCCTCGCCGGGAGTGACGAACCCCTGCAGGGTCACGGTCCGGCCCTTGAGGCTCGCCTTGTCGTCCTGCTGCGCCCGCGCGATGAACTCGGTCAGGGACAGCGGCGCCGGGCCATGAGCGGGGAGCGGTTCGAAGCGCTCGTAGTCCTCGACGATCTTCGGGTTGTCGCGGGTCGCGGTGTACGAGCCCAGGGCGGGCGGAGCGAAGAGGAGCAGGGCCAGCGCGGGCGGCAGCATCAGCCAGGCGATCCGGGGACCGTGGGAGTGGTCGTGCCCGTGCCCGTCACCAACACCGTCGCCGTCACCGTGGCCGTGGCCGTGTGCGGGGTCGTCGTCCTCGTCGTCGGCCGTCCCCCTGCCGCGGAAGGGC
This sequence comes from Streptomyces sp. NPDC001514, assembly GCF_053597075.1. Lineage (NCBI taxonomy): Bacteria > Bacillati > Actinomycetota > Actinomycetes > Kitasatosporales > Streptomycetaceae > Streptomyces > Streptomyces sp. NPDC001514. Next base: position 3,864 of record NZ_JBSFHO010000011.1, on the reverse strand, counting down.
AGGCCGTCCATCCGGGCGCCGATCAGGCCCAGGACGAACAGGACGGCCCCGGAACCGATGAGAAGCGGCTGGAGGCCCGGCTTCACGTAGCGCAGCGAGATGTCGCTGAACAACGAGACGCGCAGGACTCCGGCACCCACCAGCAGGAGCAGTACGCACTGGACGCTGCGCCTCACAGCAGCCACCACCCCACGAGGGCGCTGCACACGACGGCGACCACGGCGGTGGCCGTCGAGAAACGGAGCGCGAAGGACCGGCCGAAGGTTCCGGCCTGCAGAGCGATCAACTTCAGATCGACCATCGGGCCCACCACCATGAACGCCAGGCGGGCGGTGGGCGAGAACCCCGTCAACGAAGCCGCGACAAAGGCATCGGCCTCCGAGCAGACGGCGAGGACGATCGCGAGTGCCGCGAGGAACAGCACCGACAGCCACGGGGATCCGGAGAACGTGTCCAGCACCGAGCGCGGCACGGTGACGTTGAACGTGGCCGCGGCCATGGCGCCCAGGACGAGGAATCCGCCCGCGTGCAGGAAGTCGTGCTGGAAGCCCAGGCGGAACTCCTCCCACCGGCTGTGGCCGTGCCGGTGGCCGGTGTGCCGGGCCGGCATCCGCAGCCACTCCGACCGCCCGAGCCTCAGCCACAGCCAGCCCATCACCGCGGAGGCGCCGAGCGATGCGACCAGCCGGGCCGCCACCATCTCGGGGTTCGCCGGGAAGGCGACGGCCGTCGCGACGAGCACGACCGGGTTGACGGCCGGCGCCGACAGGAGAAACGCGAACGCGGCAGCCGGTGTCACCCCGCGCCGGATGAGGCTCCCGGCCACGGGTACCGAGGCGCACTCGCAGCCCGGCAGCACGATCCCGGCCGCGCTCGCGACCGGTACCGCGAGCGCCGGGTTGCGCGGCAGCACCTTGCTGAACGCATGGGCGGGTACGAAGGCGTTGACGGCTCCTGAGATCAGTGTGCCCAGGATCAGGAACGGCAGGGCCTGCACGGTGATGGCCACGCAGATCGTCTGCCAGGCCCGAAAGCCGGGGTGGGTCAGCCAGTCGGCTCCGCCCGCGGCCCACACGAGTCCCCAGACGGTCAACCCCGAGACGGCGCCCGCGACGACAAGGGAAGCGGCTGCGGGCCGATCCTGAGGACTGCCTGTCTCGGGTCGCCCGGGTGCGTCGAGCCGCCGTTCCTTCACCATCCTGTCCGGTTCGTTCACATCGGCTCCGGTCGCGTCGGGAGACATCACACTAGCCGGGAGATTCTCCTGCACCGCGGATTGCCCGTGCCCGTGCCCGTCTCCGGGCGCGGCTGTGGGTGTGGACGTCTCCTGCACGACGTACAGCGCCGGACGTTGAGACAGGCGCCGAGCAGCCGCCGGTAGTCGTCGGCCTGGCGGGCCGCCGGAAGAATGGAGTGTCACGGTCGAAACCTTTTCGAACCCACAGGATGCGTACGGGAATTGGCCACCGCGACGTCGGACGATTCGGGGCGTGTCCGGATCACAGCCGGGATGCGGGAGTGGCCATGTGATGATCGCGGCATGACCGTCATACCTGTGACACGTGTGCTGGCCCTGACGGCGGTGGCTGCTGTCCTGACGACCGGGTGCGGGCTCGCGGCCGAGCTCGACCGTGAGGCGGACCCCGCACGCACCGGGGCACGGGAGCGGCCGCGCACCGAGGAGGGGGAGCGGCCCCGGTCGCCGGGCGACACCGCGCCGCCCCCTTCCGCGGCCACGCAGGACTGCCCGGACACGGGTGTGCGGGTGTCGACCGAGATGGTGACGGCCGCCATGGGCCTCCGGGCCACGACCGTGATGCTCACCAACTGCGGCGAGCGCGACCAGCGACTGAACGGCTACCCCGATGTCCGGGTCCGGGACGTGGACCACAAGCGCATGGACGTGACGGTCCTCAAGGGCCCGGGCCCGATCACCCAGCTCGACGACCCGGGCCCGCACCCCGTCACACTGAGGCCCGGAGACTCGGCGTACAGCGTGTTCGTATGGCGCTATTCGGCCGTCGACGCGGCGACCCGACGCGGGAGCGGCGTGTACGTGGACATCGCTCCGTCCGCCGGCGCCGAGCGCCAGACGGTGCAGCCGGAGGGCGGCCTCGACATCGGCGAGACGGGGCTGCTCGGGACGACGGCGTGGGAGAAGGTCGCCGACTAGGACTTGTCCGGCCGATCATGTGACCGCTTCATGGCCAGTGCGTTGATGTGGACATGGGGCGGGGTGATCTGAGTGATGCCGAGTGGGAGCGGCTGCGGCCGTTCCTGCCGGTCAGTAACGGGCGTTGTGGCCGGTGGCGGGATCACCGGCAGGTGATCGACGGGATTCTGCACCGGGTTCGGACCGGGGTGCAGTGGCGTGACCTGCCCGAACGGTTCGGGCCGTGGAAGACCGTTTACGAACGGCACCGGCTGTGGTCGGCCGACGGGACATGGGAGCGTCTGCTCCAGCAGGTCCAGGCCGCAGCGGACGCGGCGGGTGAGATCGACTGGGACGTCTCGGTCGACTCGACCATCGTGCGGGCGCATCAGCACGCGGCTGGCGCCCGCAACGACCCACCGCCGGCCCCCGCCTCCAAGGGGGCGGAAGTTCCAGAACACCAGGACGAAACGCCGTGGCAGAGCCTGCACGCCCGCCTGGTGGAGGTGGTGCGGGAGGTGAGGGCTTGGGCCGCTCGCGCGGCGGCTTCACCACCAAACTCCACCTCAGCGCGGACGGCCGCTGCCGCCCGTTGTCCCTGATCGTCACACCCGGCCAGCGGGCAGACTGCACGCAGTTCAAACCGGTCCTGGAGAAGATCCGCGTCCCGAAGTCCGGGCCGGGCAGGCCCCGCAAGAAGCCGGACAGCGTCGCGGCCGACAAGGCATACAGCAACGGACCGTGCCGCGAGTACCTGCGGCACCGGGGCATCCGGCACACGATCCCGGAGAAGACCGACAGCGAGGCTGCCCGCCTGCGCAAAGGCTCACGCGGCGGGAGGCCACCTGGCTTCGACGAGGAGCGGTACAAGAAACGGAACACCGTCGAACGGGCTATCAATCGGTTGAAGCAGCACCGGGCGGTAGCCACCCGCTACGACAAGCGCCGTTATGTCTACCTCGGCACAGCGACTGCGGCAGCTCTCACGATCTGGCTCCGAACATGATCGACGGGAATGCTCCGTGGCACTGAGCCGACAACGTGCTCCTCGCTGCCCTGTCGTCGAGGATCTGCACCCTCACAACAGCGCTCGAACCCCCGCTATGAGGGGCGAAGAACGGGATCGATCTCTGCCAGGCTCTCGTGCAGCCGACGGGCCCCCCGGGCAACACGATCGTCGGTGCCGCCCGACATCTCCTCGCAGAGCCGTAGCGCCTCGTCCAGGTCGTCCGAGAAGACGCTGAAGACATCGACGATTGCGGTGTGGATCCAATCGGCGTGGTTGTCGTTGGCGACTGCCAGTGCGGACGCGACTATCGTCAGTCCGGCCCTGTCCTTTCGCCGAAGCAAGCCCTCCGCGGTCCGCCGGGTGACGAAGGTGTCACGAGGGTCGAGCACAAGCCCCAGCAGCGGCTCTACGGCCTCCTGCATCTCGGCGAACCCTGCCAGGCTGTGACCGGCATCCGCCCGGTCACGCCAGTCATCGCTTCGCCCGAGTTCGCCAAGCGTCACGACGACCGCACGCCGCAGGTCACTGTCCACGGATTCGCCCGCCTCTCCCACGATTCCGGTCAAAATATCACCGAGGCGCCCTACCGGATGATCGCCAGGACAGGTCCTAGGTGTATTGATCACGAGCGTTGTTAACAGTGCTGGGTCTTGATCATGGCGAAGACCTCCGGTGTGGTGGAGGTGTCTAGGCTCCACACCAC
>NZ_JBSFHO010000010.1:0-207823 GCF_053597075.1 Streptomyces sp. NPDC001514 | reverse complement strand
GCCCGGTTACATTCCGAACCCGGAAGCTAAGCCTTTCAGCGCCGATGGTACTGCAGGGGGGACCCTGTGGGAGAGTAGGACGCCGCCGAACAATCTTTCAGGACCCGTGGTCCCAGCGTTCAGCTGGGCCCACGGGTCCTTTTGTTTTTCCTCGAATTTTCGAAGCGCGTCGGATGGCCGGCTGCGCGAGAATGAATGCGGTACCCGAAGACAGGAGCCATGCCGATGTCCACCAACTCCTCCGACGATCGTCCGGAGCGCGAGCCGCGCCGCCGGGACGGTGGTGGTGACCGGGGCGGTTACCGAGGCGGGCCGCGCCGAGATGACAGCCGCGGTGGATACGGCCGTCGTGACGAACGCCGTGACGACCGTAGGGACGACAACCGTGGAGGCGGTTTCCGTCGCGACGACCGCCGTGATGACCGCGGTGGCGAGCGTACTGGCTCCTTCCCCCGGGACGACCGCGGACACGGACGTCGTGACGACCGACGGGATGACAGCCGCGGGGGGCGCTTCCCCCGTGACGACCGTGGCTATGGGCGTCGTGACGACCGTCGTGACGATCGTGGGCCGCGTCGGGACGACGACCGCGGTGGGGTCCGTCGTGACGACCGCCGTGATGACCGGCGGGACGACCGGGGCGGCTTCCGCCGCGATGACCGTGGGCCGCGTCGCGACGACGATCGCGGTGGGTTCCGTCGCGACGACCGTCGTGACGATCGTGGGCCGCGTCGGGACGATGACCGTGGTGGCTTCCGCAGGGATGACCGCCGTGACGACCGCGGGCCTCGCCGTGACGATGACCGTGGTGGCTTCCGCCGCGATGACCGTGGGCCGCGTCGGGACGACGACCGTGGTGGCTTCCGCAGGGATGACCGTCGTGATGACCGTGGGCCGCGTCGCGACGATGACCGTGGTGGCTTCCGCCGCGATGACCGTGGGCCGCGTCGGGACGACGACCGTGGTGGCTTCCGCAGGGATGACCGTGGGCCGCGTCGGGACGACGACCGTGGTGGCTTCCGCAGGGATGACCGTGGGCCGCGTCGCGACGACGATCGCGGTGGGTTCCGTCGTGACGACCGTCGTGACGACCGCCGTGACGACCGCGGCCCTCGCCGTGACGACCGGCCGCGTGGGCCCCGGCGTGACGACCGCGACCGGGACCGCGGTGGTTACCGCGGGCGGGACGACCGTGGTGGGTACGGGCGCCGGGACGACCGGGACCGCGATCGTGGGCGCGACCGGGACCGGGAGCCGATCAAGCGGCTGCCGATTCCCGAGGACGTCACGGGCGACGAGATCGACAAGGACGTGCGGCAGGAGCTCCAGAGCCTGCCGAAGACGCTCGCCGAGGATGTCGCCAAGAACCTCGTGATGGTCGCGCGGCTGATCGACGAGGACCCGGAAGGGGCCTACGGCTACTCGCGCGTGGCGCTGCGGCTCGCCTCGCGTGTCGCCGCCGTACGCGAGGCGGCCGGATTCGCCGCGTACGCGACGCAGAAGTACTCCGAGGCTCTCGCGGAGTTCCGGGCAGCTCGGCGCATGACCGGCAGCGTCGAGCTGTGGCCCGTGATGGCGGACTGTGAGCGCGGCCTCGGCCGGCCCGAGCGGGCGCTGGCCATGGCCGGCGAGCCCGAGGTGCAGAAGCTCGACAAGGTGGGACAGGTCGAGATGCGGCTCGTCGCCGCCGGCGCGCGCAGGGACATGGACCAGCTGGACGCTGCCATCGTCACGCTGCAGAGCCCCGAGCTGGCGTCGAGCTCGGTGCACCCCTGGACCGCGCGCCTGCGCTACGCGTACGCCGACGCGCTGCTGGCCGCCGGGCGTGAGGACGAGGCGCGTGAGTGGTTCGCCAAGGCCGTCGAGGCCGACAAGGACGGGTCCACCGACGCTTCGGACCGGCTCGCGGAGCTGGACGGGGTCGAGTTCGTCGACGCCCTGACCGACGAGAACGACACCGACGAGCACGACAGCAACGAGGGCGACCCTTCCGAGCAGCACACGGACGCGTCCGACGCGGCCGCGAAGGGCGACGAAGAGGGCGACGGCGAAAAGGCCTGATCCCGTCGCACCGACAGGCACCCGACACGCACACCGAAGGCCCGGCACCCACAAGGTGCCGGGCCTTCGGCGTTTTGTACCGTCCCTGGTCCCGCCGTCAGTCGATGCTCAGGCTCCGCAGCACCAGGCCCGTCGCCGGCTTCGGGCCGAACGACGTCGACTTGCGCGGCATCGTGACGCCCTGCCGCGCGAGGTCCCGCACGACGTCCTCCCGTACCGGATGCATCAGCACCGCCGTGCCGCCACGACGCTCGGCCTGGGTCACCGCGGCCTCGGTGTCGTGGATGTAGGTGATGTCCTCGGGGGAGTCCGGGATGTGCCAGACGTGCTCCAGCAGCGCGGCATGCAGGACGGTCGCGTCGAGTCGCTGCCAGGCTTCCGGGCGGCCGGCCGGGACCGTACGCGCCAGCAGGTCCGCGTCGGGGCGGTCCAGGAGGTGGAAGCGGCCGTCGCCCGCGAGCAGGAACGCGTTGCCCTCGGCGGCCGCCGCGGCCAGCGACTCGAGGGCGTACGGGAGAGGCCCGTCGATGTCCCGCACCCGGAAGAGGCCCTCGACCTTGGCCAAGGCGTCAGCGACCGGAAGGCGGTTCAGCAGGCGGTGGATCGCCCGTACCTGGAGCGGGTAGCGGGCCGTGTCGATCAGCAGGACCAGGCCGTAGTTCCACGGGCCGGGAGCCGGTTGCTCGTCGCGCAGGCGGAGGTACGTGGCCCAGCGGTGGTGGCCGTCGGCGATGAGGGCCTGGTGATGGGTGAGGTCCGCGGCGATCTCCGCCAGGTCCGCCGGGTCGGTGACCGCCCAGAGGCGGTGGCTGAAGCCGTCCTCCGTGGTCGTCGCCAGCAGTGCGCTCTCATGGATGATCCGCTCGATGACCGCGGTGGCCCCGGTCGCGGTGCCGTCGCTGCGATAGGTCAGCAGCAGGGGCTCCAGATTGGCGGCCGTGCTGCGCATCAGCGCCGCGCGGTCGGCCACCACATGCGGCATCACGTCCTCGTGGGGGAGCACGATGCCTTCGTCCGGGGCCGACAGGGCGAGCGCGCCGATGATGCCGCGCTGCAGGATGTCTCCTCGGCGCTGCTCGTAGATGTACAGCGCGGGCTCGGGATCGGGGGCGAGGACGCCCTCGGCCAGCCAGCGGTCCAGGGTCTCGGCGGCCTGCTCGTGCCGGGCGGCGGGGCTCGAGGCCTGGGGGAGGATCAGCCGGACGATGTTGTGGGGGTCCGCGGACTCCAGGTGGTGCAGTCCGTCGGGGCGTACGACGACGTCGTACGGCGGTGAGGTCACGGCGGCGAGGCTGCCGACCCGCTCCGGGACGTAGCGCAGTCCGCGGAACGGAATCATGTGCAGACCGTCTTCGGCCGCCTGACCTCTCGTGTTCATTGATGCATCGTATGTGGCCACGGCGATGCGCGATGATCGGGGGAGTATCGAGCGATCGATAACAGCCACGAAATGAGGAGCGGACCAGCATGGGCGAGCAGGGCAGGACCAGGCCGAGCGGCAGCGCGCAGGCGCTGTGCGCGGTGTACGACACTGCTCTGCTCGATCTCGACGGGGTGGTCTATGCGGGCGGGGAGGCCATCGCGCACGCGGTGGAGGCGCTCGGGGCGGCGCGCGGCGCCGGGATGCATCTCGCGTACGTCACGAACAACGCGCTGCGGACGCCCGAGGCGGTGGCGCACCACCTCACCGAGCTCGGCGTGCCGGCGGAGGCCGCGGACGTCATCACCTCGTCGCAGGCCGTCGCCCGGCTGATCGCCGAACAGGTCCCCGCGGGCGCGCGGGTGCTGGTGGTCGGCGGTGAGGGGCTGCGGGTCGCGCTGCGCGAACGCGGGCTGGAGCCGGTGGAGTCCGCGGACGACGAGCCGGCTGCCGTGGTGCAGGGTTACGGCGGGCCCGAACTGGCATGGGGGCGGTTCGCCGAGGCGTGCTACGCGATCGCGCGCGGGGTGCCGTGGTTCGCGTCCAACACGGATCTGACGATCCCGAGCTCCCGGGGGATCGCGCCGGGGAACGGGGCCGCGGTGGAGGTCGTACGGCTCGCGACGGGGGCCGAGCCGCAGGTGGCCGGGAAGCCGCTGCCGCCGATGCACCGCGAGACGATCCTGCGGACGGGCGCCGAGCGGCCGCTCGTGGTCGGGGACCGGCTCGACACGGACATCGAGGGCGCGTTCAACGGCGGCGTGGACTCGCTGCTCGTCCTGACCGGGGTGACGGACCCGGCGCAGCTGCTGGCCGCGGAGCCGAAGTACCGGCCCACCTACGTGGACGCCGATCTGCGGGGGCTGCTGACCGGGCAGCCCGAAGTGGCCGGTTCTGCGTCAGGGAACGGCTTCGGCTGCGGGGGCTGGACGGCGTCCGTGCGCGCGGACGCGCTCGTGCTGGACGGCGACGGCGAAGCGCTGGACGGACTGCGGGCGTTGTGCGCGGCGGCGTGGACGCATGCGGGCGATGGGGCGGGCACGCTGGACGCGGGCAAGGCGCTGGCCCGGCTCGGCTGGTGAGGCGCTGCCCGCGGGTTCCCTCATCGAGGTGACATGGCAGGGTAGGCTAACCTAACCGCGTGTTGGTCGACAGTCCCCCCGAACCGAGCGCGGAACCGACGTCCGCAGCATCCGAGTCCGAGCCGCGCAGTCGCCATACGCTGCGCGCCGTCGGGCTGTTGCTCGCCGTCGGTGTCCTGCTGCTGGTCTGTGTCGCGAGCATCGCGATCGGCGCCAAGTCGGTCCCGGTCGCCGATGTGTGGCACGGGCTCTTCCACAGCTCCGGCACCGGCAACGACGTGATCGTCCACGATGTGCGGGTGCCGAGGACCGTGCTCGGGCTGCTCGTCGGCGTGGCGCTCGGCCTCGCGGGTGCGGTGATGCAGGCGCTCACCCGTAATCCGCTCGCCGAGCCGGGGCTGCTCGGGGTCAACGCGGGCGCGGCCGCCGCCGTCGTATCGGCCATCAGCTTTCTGGGCGTCACGTCCCTCGCGGACTATGTGTGGTTCGCGTTCCTCGGCGCCGGAGTGGTGTCGGTGGTCGTGTACGTGCTCGGCGGGAGTCGCGGCGCGACGCCCGTACGGCTCGCGCTCGCCGGGACCGCGGCCACGGCCGCGCTGTACGGCTACGTCAACGCCGTACAGCTGCTGGACTCGGCGGCGCTCGACCGGCTGCGCTTCTGGACCGTCGGTTCACTCGCATCGGCCGACCCCGCGACCATCGGCAAGGTCGCGCCGTTCATCGGCGCCGGAGTGGTGCTCGCGCTGCTCATCGCCCGGCCGCTCAACGCGCTGGAGATGGGCGACGACACCGCACGCGCGCTCGGAGCGCATCTCACCCGCACCCGGGTCGTGGCCATGGTCGCCATCACCCTGCTGTGCGGTGCGGCGACCGCCGCCTGCGGGCCGATCGTCTTCATCGGGCTGATGGTTCCGCATCTCGTGCGGGCCATCACCGGCCCCGACATGCGCTGGATCCTGCCGTACGCGGCCGTGCTCTCGCCCGTGCTGCTGCTGGGCTCCGACGTCGTCGGCCGGATCGTCGCGCGCCCTGCCGAGCTGCAGGTCGGCGTCGTCACCGCGTTCATCGGCGGGCCCGTCTTCATCTACCTCGTACGCCGCAAGAGGATGGCGCAGCTGTGAAGGCCGTGAAAGCGATACGCACCCCCGGCGGGCTCTCCGTCCGCGTCGACCCGAGGGCGGCCCTCGTCGCCCTGCTGCTCCTGGCCGCCGCGCTGGCCTCCGGCGTCGTGCTCGTCGGCAGCGGCGACTTCCCGATGGCGCCCGGCGAGGTCGTGGCCACGCTGCTCGGGAACGGCACGCCCGCGCAGGAGTTCATCGTCCAGGACGTGCGGCTGCCGCGGGTGCTGGTGGCGCTGCTGGTGGGCGCGGCGCTGGCGGTGGGCGGGGCGGTCTTCCAGTCCCTCTCGCGCAATCCGCTGGGCAGCCCGGACGTGCTCGGTTTCGGACAGGGTTCGACCGTCGGTGCGCTGATCGTCATCGTGGTCTTCCAGGGCGGCGCGTTCGCCGTCGCGGGCGGCGCGATCGCCGGTGGCCTGGCCACCGGCGTCGCCGTCTATATGCTCGCCTGGAAGCGCGGAGTGCACGGTTACCGGCTGGTCCTGATCGGCATCGGCGTCGCCGCCATGCTCACCGGCGCGATCCACTACCTCCTCACCAAGGCCAACCTCGTGGACGCCACCCGTGCGGTGGTCTGGATGACCGGCTCGCTCGACGGCCGCGACTGGAGCCAGTTCTGGCCGCTTCTCGCCGTCTGCGCGGTGCTTGTCCCGCTGTGCCTGGCCTACGGGCGGCCGCTGCGGATGCTGGAGATGGGCGACGACGCGGCGTACTCGCTCGGCATCGCCGTCGAGCGGACCCGGGCCGTCCTCATGGGCTCGGCCGTGCTGCTCACGGCGGTCGCCACCGCCGCGGCGGGGCCGATCGTCTTCGTCGCGCTCAGTGCGCCCCAGCTCGCCCGTCGGCTGACCCGCTCTCCGGGGCCGAACATCGCGGCGAGCGCCATGATGGGCTCGGCATTGCTGCTCTCCGCCGACTGGGTCGCCACTTCCGCGTTCGGTGACCGGGAATTGCCCGTCGGCGTCGTCACGGGCGTGCTCGGCGGCGTCTACCTGCTGTGGCTGCTGGTCACCGAGCGCAAGGCGGGCCGCGTATGAGCGCCCGGTCCGAGCGTACGAACGCAGAGCCACAGCGGGGCGCCGGCCCGCACCCGACCGAGAAGAACCCCAGGAGTACGTCCATGCAGCGCCTCACCGCGGAATCGGTCACCCTCGCCTACGACCAGCGGGTCATCGCCGAGGACCTCTCGGTCGAGATACCCGACAACTCGTTCACGGTGATCGTCGGCCCCAACGCCTGCGGCAAGTCCACGCTGCTGCGGGCGCTCTCGCGGATGCTGAGGCCCAGCCAGGGCCGGGTGCTGCTCGACGGACAGGCGATCCACTCCATGCCCGCGAAGAAGGTCGCCAGAACGCTGGGCCTGCTCCCGCAGTCGTCGATCGCCCCCGACGGCATCACCGTCGGCGATCTCGTCGCCCGGGGCCGTTACCCGCACCAGGGCCTGTTGCGCCAGTGGTCCCGGGAGGACGAGCGGGTCGTCCAGGAGTCGATGGCCGCGACCGGCGTCGCCGAGCTGGCCGATCGCTATGTCGACGAGCTGTCCGGCGGCCAGCGCCAGCGCGTCTGGATCGCGATGGCGCTCGCCCAGCAGACCCCGCTGCTGCTGCTCGACGAGCCGACCACGTTCCTCGACATCCAGCATCAGCTGGAGATCCTCGATCTGTGCGCCGAGCTGCACGAGACGCAGGGCCGCACCCTCGTCGCCGTGCTGCACGACCTGAACCAGGCGGCCCGGTACGCGACCCATCTGATCGCGATGCACGGCGGGAAGATCGCCGCGGAGGGTGCGCCCGGCGACGTCGTCACGGCCGAGCTGGTGGAACAGGTCTTCGGTGTGCGCGCGCAGGTCATCGACGACCCGGAGACGGGCACGCCGCTGGTGGTGCCGCGGGCGCGGCGCCGTGACCCCGGTGCGTCGGCATCGGTGTCGGCGGCGGCCCCGGTGTCGTCTGCGGAGGCCGTGACTACAGCAGCGCCCTGAGACGCAGCAGATCGCGGAAGCCGGCCTCGAGCCTGACCCGGCCCGAGGCCCACGCCTTCGCGAAGTTCAGCTGCCCGTCCACCATCGCCACCAGGTCGTCACCGGCCATCGCCAGCCGGATCTCCGCCTTGTCCGGCGGCGCGCCGTTCAACGTGTCCAGCACCTGGATCCGGCCCGCCGCGAGGCGCCCGGTGAAGGTGATGTCCAGATCCTTGATGTGGCAGCTCAGGGAACGGTCGAGCGCGGCCGCGCTGCGTACCTCTCCGTCCGCCTTCGCCAGATTGTCCGAAAGTCTGTCGAGTGCGCTGCGGCACTCCTCCGTCGTCGCCATCGGGACCGACGGTACCCCAGGGCTTCGCGGTAGCGTCTGGGCATGAGCGACTCGATCCCGGGCCCCACCCCCGAAGCCTCAGAGGAGGCCGCGCCGGCGGCCGAGGCGTACGACCCTGCCGCGCCCGCCCCCCTCGGTGTCGAGCGCGCACCCACCGGCAATGCCGAGGTCGACGCGCATCTGGAGCGGCTGGCCGACGCCGACCACCTCCCGGCGGACGGACACGTGGAGGTGTACGAGGATGTACACGGGGGGCTGCGCGACACGCTGACCGCGCTCGACGCACGGCCTTCCTCGCCTTTGCCTTCGTACGACCACAGGAGCTGAACCGAACGTGGCAGGAGTGGCACGCCGCCGCCTCGACGCCGAGCTGGTACGCCGCAAGCTCGCCCGCTCGCGCGAGCACGCGAGCCAGCTGATCGCGGCCGGGCGGGTGACCGTCGGTGGGAATACCGCGACCAAGCCCGCCACCCAGGTCGAGACGGCCGCCGCCATCGTCGTCGCCCAGGACGACAGCGACCCCGAGTACGTCTCGCGCGGCGGCCACAAGCTCGCCGGCGCGCTCGCCGCCTTCGTACCGCAGGGGTTGAAGGTCGAGGGGCGGCGGGCGCTGGACGCGGGCGCGTCCACCGGCGGGTTCACCGACGTCCTGCTCCGGGCCGGGGCCGCGCATGTCGTCGCCGTCGACGTGGGCTACGGCCAGCTCGCCTGGTCTCTGCAGAGCGATGAACGCGTGACGGTCAAGGACCGTACCAACGTGCGTGAGTTGACCCTGGAGACGATCGACGGGGAGGCGGTGGACCTGGTCGTCGGTGATCTGTCCTTCATCCCGCTCGGCCTCGTGCTGCCCGCACTCGTGCGGTGCACGGCGCCCGGCGCCGATCTCGTCCTCATGGTCAAGCCGCAGTTCGAGGTCGGCAAGGAGCGGCTCGGCAGCGGCGGAGTGGTGCGCAGCCCCGAGCTGCGCGCCGAGGCGGTACGCACCGTGGCGCGACAGGCCGGCGGGCTCGGCCTGGGTGTGCTCGGCGTGACCGCGAGTCCGCTGCCGGGGCCCTCCGGCAATGTCGAGTACTTTCTGTGGCTCCGGGCCGGGGCGCCGGAACTCGACCCGGCGGATGTCGATCGTGCAGTGGCGGAGGGGCCGCGTTGACCGATACGAGCGATACGAGCACGGACACGAAGACACGTACACGCACGGTCTTCCTGCTGGCGCACACCGGGCGGCCCGCGGCCATCCGGAGCGCCGAACTCGTCGTCCAGGGCCTGCTGCGCGCGGGCCTCGGCGTGCGGGTGCTCGCCTTCGAGGCCGCGGATCTGCCCCTGCCGGCGACCGTGGAGACGGTGCCCGAGGCCACGCCCGAGGTCCTCGACGGCTGCGAGTTGCTGATCGTGCTGGGCGGCGACGGGACGCTGCTGCGCGGCGCCGAGTTCGCCCGGGCGTCCGGGGTGCCGATGCTGGGCGTCAACCTCGGGCGGGTCGGCTTCCTCGCGGAGGCCGAACGGGACGACCTGGACAAGGTGGTCGACCGGGTCGTGACGCGTGCGTACGAGGTCGAGGAGCGGATGACCATCGATGTCGCCGTACGGAGCAACGGTGACATCGTCCACCGGGACTGGGCGCTGAACGAGGCCGCCGTCCAGAAGGTCTCGGCCGAGCGGATGCTCGAGGTCGTCCTGGAGATCGACGGGCGGCCGGTGACCGGCTTCGGCTGCGACGGCATCGTGTGCGCGACCCCGACCGGCTCGACCGCGTACGCCTTCTCGGCGGGCGGTCCCGTGGTGTGGCCCGAGGTCGAGGCCCTGCTGATGGTCCCGATCAGCGCTCACGCCCTCTTCGCGAAGCCGCTGGTCACGTCGCCGACGTCCGTCCTCGCGGTGGAGGTCCAGCCGGGTACGCCGCACGGGGTGCTGTGGTGCGACGGCCGCCGCGCCGTCGAGCTGCCGCCCGCGGCACGGGTGGAGGTCCGGCGGGGCGCGGTGCCGGTCCGGCTGGCCCGGCTGCACCACGCGTCGTTCACGGACCGGCTCGTCGCGAAGTTCGCCCTGCCGGTGTCGGGGTGGCGGGGCGCGCCGCACTGAGGCGGGCCGGACGGGCTCGATTCGGTTCGGGAGGGCCACACCGGAGGGTGATGGTGGGCCCGCCGACCTGCGGGTCCGTACGCGCGGGGCGGGGGCCGTCGCACACCCGGGCCCCGACCTCGTAAGGTCTTCTCCGTGTTGGAGGAGATGCGGATACGGTCGCTCGGGGTCATCGACGACGCGGTCGTCGAGCTGTCGCCCGGATTCACGGCGGTCACCGGCGAGACCGGTGCGGGCAAGACCATGGTCGTCACCAGCCTCGGGCTGCTGCTCGGCGGGCGCGCCGACCCCGCCCTCGTGCGGATCGGCGCCAAGTCGGCGGTCGTGGAGGGGCGGGTCACCATGCCCGCCGGAGCCCCCGCGGCCGTACGGGCCGAGGAGGCCGGGGCCGAACTCGACGACGGCGCGCTGCTGATCAGCCGGACGGTCTCGGCGGAGGGGCGCTCACGCGCCCACCTGGGCGGGCGTTCGGTGCCCGTCGGCATGCTCACCGAGCTCGCCGACGAGCTCGTCGCCGTACACGGTCAGACCGACCAGCAGGGGCTGCTGAAGCCCGCGCGGCAGCGGCAGGCCCTGGACCGGTACGCGGGCGACGCCGTGGCCGGGCCGCACGCCAAGTACGCCGCCGCGTACCGGCGGCTCAAGGCGGTCTCCGCCGAGTTGGCCGAACTGACCACGCGCGCCCGCGAGCGCGCCCAGGAAGCCGATCTGCTGCGCTTCGGGCTGAACGAGGTCGCGGGCGTCGAGCCGCGTGCCGGCGAGGACGTGGAGCTGTCGGCCGAGGCCGAGCGGCTCGGCCACGCCGAGGCCCTCGCCTCCGCCGCGTCCGTCGCACACGCCGCGCTCGCCGGGAACCCCGAGGACCCCGAGGGCGTCGACGCGACCACGCTCGTCGCGGGCGCGGGGCGGGCCCTGGACGCCGTACGCTCCCACGACCCGGCGCTCGCCGCGCTCGCCGACCGGATGGGCGAGATCTCCATCCTGCTCGCCGACGTGGCGGGGGAGCTCGCCGGCTACGCCGACAACCTCGACGCCGATCCGCTGCGGCTGGCGGCCGTCGAGGAACGACGGGCGGCACTCACCGGGCTGACGCGGAAGTACGGCGAGGACATCAATGCCGTGCTGGCCTGGGCCGAGGAGAGCGCCGGGCGGCTGACCGAGCTGGAGGGCGACGACGACCGGATCGGTGAGCTGACCGCCGAGCGGGATGCGCTGCGCGCCGAACTCTCCGGGCTGGCCCAGGCGTTGACCGACGCACGTACGGAGGCGGCGGCACGGTTCGCGGAGGCGGTGACGGCTGAGCTGGCGCACCTCGCGATGCCGCACGCGCGCGTGACCATCGACATCCGCCAGTCCGAGGACCCGGACGGGATCGAGGTCAACGGACGTACCGTTGCGTACTCGCCGTCCGGCGCTGACGAGGTCGAGCTGCTGCTCGCCCCGCACCCCGGCGCCCAGCCGCGGCCGATCGCCAAGGGCGCGTCCGGTGGTGAGCTGTCGCGCGTGATGCTTGCGGTGGAGGTCGTCTTCGCCGGGACCGATCCTGTGCCGACGTACCTCTTCGACGAGGTCGACGCAGGCGTCGGCGGCAAGGCGGCGGTGGAGATCGGGCGGCGGCTGGCGAAGCTGGCGAAGACCGCGCAGGTCGTCGTGGTCACCCACCTGCCGCAGGTCGCTGCCTTCGCCGACCGGCAGCTGCTGGTCGAGAAGACGAACGACGGTTCGGTGACCCGGTCCGGGGTCACGGTCCTGGAGGGCGAGGACCGGGTGCGGGAGCTGTCCCGGATGCTCGCAGGGCAGGAGGACTCGGAGACGGCGCGGGCGCACGCGGAGGAGCTGCTGGCCGCGGCGCGAGCCGAGGGCTGAGGGGGCGGCGGCCCCCTGAACCCTCCGCCACGGACGGAGTGCGTCGGTGCGAGGTGTGTGCCGCACCCGGTACCGGGTGCGGCACAGTGCGCCGGTGGGTGGGTCGGGGGCCCCTCGCCCTGCACTTACTGCCGACCCCTGCGAGCCCGACCCTGCACGCCCCCTCCGTCGGGTGGCGGCTCTTCCATGGGGTGGGAGTCGACGCACCCCGGGCTAGGGTGACGATCATGCGTACGTTCACCAGGGTCATCGCCTGTGCCACCGCCGCAGGCGTCACGACAGCCACGTACCGCGCCCTCCGGGCCCGCACGCGCGGACACGCGCGCTGGGAGCGCACCAATTACGCCGGGCGCACCGTCGACCTGTGCGCCGGGCCTGCCGTGACCGTGGGCGCGGCGCTCGGCGCGGTCGCCGCAGGCGCACCCGGGGCCGCTGTCGCGGTGCTGGCGGCCGGGGCCTGTGGGGCGTACGACGATGTCGCCGGGGACGACCGGCGGGGCTTCAGGGCCCACCTCGGGGCCCTGCGGCAGGGCGAGGTCACCAGCGGGGCCGTGAAGCTCTTCGGGATCGGGGCCGCCGGGCTGCTCGCCGGGGCGGCGCTCAAGGAGCGGCCCGTCGACAAGGTGCTCGCGGGGGTCGTGATCGCCGGTACCGCGCACTTCGTGAACCTCGTCGACGTACGGCCGGGCCGCGCCGCGCTCACGGTGCTCGGGTTCGGCACGCCCGGGCTGCTGCGGGGGCCGCTTGCCGCCGCGCCGATGGGCGCCGCGGCAGCCGTCGCCGGCGACGATCTGGGCGAGCGCACGATGCTCGGCGACGCGGGGGCGCATGCGCTCGGCGCGGCACTCGGCGCCGCGATCGCCGCGGGAAACGGCCGAGTCGGTCTGGCCGCCCACGCCGCGGCGCTGATCGCGGCGACGGCGTACGGCGACCGGGTCACGGAACTCGCGCGCTCACCCATGTGAGTGATCCGGACCGCACAGTTGAGGCTCCGGACACGGCAAGGACGCCTCGACGGTGCCGGAACGTGCGTACGGACTGGCATCCTTGGCGCGTGACACAGCTGCATACGGTCCAGGTGCTGGGCGGCGGCAGCGCGGGCAGCAGCGCTCACGTCAGGTCACTGGCCGCCGGGCTCGTGGCGCGGGGAGTGCGGGTGACCGTGTGCGCCCCCGCGTCCCTGGAGCACGTCTACGACTTCCTCGGCGCCGGAGCGCACTTCGTGCCCGTGCCGCGGCGCGGCGACCCGGCCGCGGTCGCCGTGCTGCGGGCGGTGTGCGCCGCAGCGGACATCGTGCACGCGCACGGACTGCACGCCGCGGTACGCACCGGGCTCGCCCTCGGCGGGCAGCGCCGGGTCCCGCTCGTCGTCACCTGGCACACCCGTGGACTCGCCGGGGGCGCGCGGGGCCGGATGCTGCGGCTGCTGGAGCGAAGGGCGGTGCGGGCCGCCGCGGTGGTGCTCGGCACATCGTCCGAGCTCGTCGACCGGGCCCGCGACCGGGGTGCCAGGGACGCCCGGCTCTCGCCGGTGTCGGTGCCGGGACCGCGGCGCACGGCCGGCTCGTACGAGAACAAGGCGCGGGCGGAACTGGGCGCCGTCGACCGGCCGCTGCTCATGGCGGTCGGGCGGCTCGAACCGGACCGGGGGTACGCCACCCTCCTCGACGCCGCCCGCGACTGGCGCGGACTCGACCCCGTGCCCCTGGTCGCGATCGCGGGGGAGGGGCGCGAGCGGGAGTCGCTTCAGCGGCGCATCGACGCGGAGGGTCTCCCGGTGCGGCTGATCGGGCGCCGCGACGACGTCACCGACCTGCTCGCGGCGGCGGACCTGGCCCTGCTCCCCAGCCGCTGGGAGGCCCGCTCCCTCCTCGCCCAGGAGGCACTCCGCCTCGGCGTCCCGCTCGTCGCGACCCGCGTCGGCGGCATCCCCGAACTCGTCGGCGCGGCCGCGGAACTCGTCCCCTACGGGGATCCCGCCGCGCTCGCCAGGGCGGTCACCGGCCTCCTGGCCGACCCGGACCGCCGCAGCCGCCTGGCGGCGGCGGGCCCCGCCCAGGCGGCCACGTGGCCGACGGAGGACGAGACCATCGCGCAGGTGCTGAGCATCTACGACGAACTCACCCAGCTCCGCAGGGGCGCCTAAGGCGTGTGCCGCCGCGCCCGCAGGGCCAGGGACAGGGCCAGCACGGTCTGCGGGTCGTCCAGGTCCGTGCCCAGCAGCTCGGAGATGCGGGCCAGCCGGTTGTAGAGGGTCTGGCGGTTGAGGTGGAGTTCCCGGGCCGTCTCCGCTTTGCGGCCCGCGTGGGCCAGGTACGTCTCCAGCGTGGGCAGCAGGGGCGGGCGGGAGGTGCGGTCGTGGTCGCGCAGGGGGCCGATCGCCCGGTCCACGAAGGCCGCCAGATCCGGGTGGTCGCGCAGCCGCCACAGCAGCAGGTCGATGTCCAGACGGCGCGCGTCGTACCAGGGGCGCTCCGAGAGGCCCTGCGCCGCCGTCGCCGTCTCGGCCGCGTGCCGCAGGCTCGCAGAGGCCGCCGCCCAGCCGCCGGCGACGCCGACGACGACCACCGGCGGGTGGCCTCCGGCGCGCTTGAGGCCCGCGCGTTCGAGACCGGCGCGCAGGGCGGCGGCGACCCGGTCGGCCACCGCCGTACGCTCCGATTCCGAGCGCAGGCCGAGCAGCAGCGGGACGCGGCCCTCCACGGGACGTACGCCCAGCAGGACCGGGACACCGACCGACGACAGTTCCTCGAGCACCGCGCGGGCCAGCAGCGACCAGTTGCCCGAAGGGGACAGCTCGGGGGCCAGCCGCATCACCACCGGCAGCAATGGTCCCTCGCCCGGCCGGAAGCCGAGCACCCGTGCCTGTTCTGGCGCGTCCTCCGCCGTGATGCGGCCCTCGGCGAGGTCGGTCAGGAAGTCGCCGCGGCCGCGCGCCGCCAGCTCCTCCTCCTGGCGGGCCTGCATGAGGACCACCGCGAGGACGCCTGCGGCCCGTTCGGCCGCCATCCGGTGCACCGGAAGCAAGGGCGACGACACGGCGAGGAGGGCGAGGCGGGCGCGTACCGCACCGGTCCCGTGCCCCCCGCCCGGCACGTCCACCAGCACCGCCCCCGCCGGCGGACCGGCCTCCCGCGCCGCCCGCTGGCCACGCAGCCCTTCCCACACCTGGAGCGGGTCGGCGGCGGCAGGTCCGGACTCGCTGGCCGCGGCGTACAGCAACTGCCCGTCCGCGGTCTCCAGGAACACCGGATTGGCCGTGAAGTCCGCGAGGATCCGCAGCACTTGAGGGATCCCGCCACCGCCGAGCAGCGCCTCCGTGCACCGGCGCGCCACCTCCTCGGCCCGCTGCAGCAGCGCGTAGTGGTGGTTGACGATCTCGGTGTGGATCTCCTCCGTGACCGAGACGAACGGCACCTCGCGGTGCAGCTGGATCAGCGGCAGCCCGGCGGACCTGGCCGCCTCGACGATGGTCGCCGGCAGCCGGGTGAAACGCGGGCCGAGCTCCACGACCAGCGCCGCGATGCCGCGCTCCGCGAGCCGCCGTACGAAGGCGCGCTGCTCGGCGGGCCGGGTGCCGAGGCCGAGACCGGTGGTGAGCAGCAGCTCCCCGCCCTTGAGCAGCGACGCGATGTTCGGCACCTCGCCGGCGTGCACCCAGCGCACGGTGCGGTTCAGCCGGTCGGCGCACGCCACGACCTCCGGGAGCCCGCTGCGGAGTCCGGGCAGCTCGAGCGCCCGCTGCACGGTGATGCTGCCCTGATCGTCCACGCCGCCGTTCATGTCGCCGGACGCTACCCGGCGTCACGTGCCAAGAACATCACCCACGTGTCACGGACCGCATCGGGGCCGTGCCGGACCGGCAATTCGTCGTCCCCGAAGGGAAATTATCGGACCTCGTGCCGATTGTGGCGCGTGTCACCTTCCGGACGGGTACGGGTGACGCCCGAGGTGTTTCGCACTTGGGTTTGCGGACCTCATGACGGTCAACCCCTGACCGCTGCCCAAGAGCAGGACAGCAGTGCTTCCCGGTCCGGTGCGCCGGTGCGCCGGCGCGGCTGGACGGGCGACGGGGCCGCACGGCCGTCCGCGAGGAGCCCCGCCCCCGTGCCCTGACAGACGTGGGGCAGCCGGGAAGGCAGCGGAGCACACCCGCACGCCGCACGGGCGGCGGGGCCCCACCCACGCGGCAGGCCGGGGCCCGGGGCTGCCCCCGCCCGCCTACCCGCCGTACGCGCCGGAGGCCGTGAGCCGCAGTGCCGTGTCGATCAGCGGGACATGGCTGAACGCCTGCGGGAAGTTCCCCACCTGGCGCTGCAGTCGCGGGTCCCACTCCTCGGCGAGCAGTCCCAGATCGTTCCGCAGCGACAGCAGCTTCTCGAAGAGCCGCCGCGCCTCGTCGACGCGCCCGATCATCGCCAGATCGTCCGCGAGCCAGAAGGAGCAGGCGAGGAAGGCGCCCTCGTCGCCCTCGAGACCGTCGACGCCTGCCTCGTCACCGGCCGTCGGGTAGCGCAGGACGAAGCCGTCGGGCGTGGACAGCTCCCGCTGGATCGCCTCGATCGTGCCGATGACCCGCTTGTCGTCCGGCGGCAGGAAGCCCATCTGCGGAATCAGCAGCAGGGAGGCGTCGAGCTCCTTCGAGCCGTACGACTGCGTGAAGGTGTTGCGCTCCTTGTCGTAGCCCTTCTCGCAGACGTCGCGGTGGATGTCGTCGCGCAGCTCGCGCCAGCGCTCCAGCGGCCCGTCGGCGTCGCCGGACTCGATCAGCTTGATCGTGCGGTCGACGGCGACCCAGGCCATGACCTTGGAGTGCACGAAGTGGCGGCGCGGCCCGCGGACCTCCCAGATGCCCTCGTCGGGCTGGTCCCAGTGGTCCTCCAGGTACCGGATCAGCTTGAGCTGGAGGAGCGATGCGTAGTCGTTGCGTGACAGACCGGTCATGTGCGCGAGGTGCAGGGCCTCGGTGACCTCGCCGTACACATCGAGCTGGAGCTGGTTGGCGGCGCCGTTGCCGACCCGGACCGGGGCGGAGTTCTCGTACCCGGGCAGCCAGTCCAGCTCCGCCTCGCCGAGCTCGCGCTCGCCGGCGATGCCGTACATGATCTGCAGGTTCTCCGGGTCACCCGCGACCGCGCGCAGCAGCCACTCGCGCCAGGCGCGGGCCTCTTCCCGGTAGCCGGTGCGCAGCAGCGAGGAGAGGGTGATCGCCGCGTCGCGCAGCCAGGTGTAGCGGTAGTCCCAGTTCCGTACGCCGCCGATCTCCTCCGGCAGGGAGGTGGTCGGTGCGGCGACGATCCCGCCGGTCGGGGCGTACGTGAGGGCCTTCAGCGTGATCAGCGAGCGGACCACCGACTCACGGTAGGGGCCGTGGTACGTACAGTGCTCGACCCACTCGCGCCAGAAGTCCTCGGTGGCGTCCAGCGCGCCCTCGGGGTCGGGCAGCGCGGGCGGCTCGCGGTGGGAGGGCTGCCAGCTGATGGTGAAGGCGAGCCGGTCGCCGGGGGAGACGGTGAAGTCGGAGTACGTCGTCAGGTCCTTGCCGTACGTCTCCGTCGGCGTGTCCAGCCACACCGAGTCGGGGCCCGCGACCGCGACCGTACGGTTGTCGACCTTGTGCACCCACGGCACCACCCGGCCGTAGCTGAACCGCATCCGCAGCGCGGAACGCATCGGGACGCGGCCGCTCACGCCCTCCACGATCCGGATCAGCTGCGGCGCCCCGTCACGCGGCGGCATGAAATCGGTCACCCGGACCGTGCCGCGCGGCGTGTCCCACTCGGATTCCAGGATCAGCGAGTCCCCGCGGTACCTGCGGCGGTCGGCGGTGGGCGGCTCGGCGTGGCCCGGATACGCGGGACCGAGTCGCCAGAAACCGTGCTCCTCGGTGCCGAGCAGTCCGGCGAAGACGGCATGCGAGTCGAAGCGGGGCAGGCACAGCCAGTCGACCGTCCCGTCCCGGCAGACCAGGGCAGCGGTCTGCATGTCTCCGATGAGTGCGTAGTCCTCGATGCGCCCGGCCACGTGGATCTCCAGTCGAACGGCCACGTCCGCCCTGCGTGGCGCTTACTGCGGTCAAGGGTGTCAATCGGTCAATCGGTCGTTGACGAGCTCTTGTTCCGGGTGAAGGGCGGGGGTGGTGCCGATCGCCGGCCCGGCTCGGCAGCGAGATTCCGAATCAAGTGTCCGAGCAGGATACGACGCACCCAGGTGATCCGCGCGACGCTCCCGGCAATGCGGCGCCGCCGAACGGGTGAGCGGCGGGTGAGCCCGGAGAAGCCCGTGGTGGCCATGATGCCCCGTGTGGCCGGAAGCAGTCTCCCCTGGGCGCTGATACCCTGGTAGCCCGTGGACCGGTGGGCGCAGACCCCCGAACCGCAGCGACGGCACCCCAGGAAGTCTCAGGATCTCCACCTGCGGGATCGCCGGCACGCACGACCACCTCGCGACCACGGGAGCCCCCTCTTGGCCATGCCGCCCGCTGCTTTTCGAAACAGCACAGCCACGACGACCAAGCACATCTTCGTCACCGGGGGTGTCGCCTCCTCCCTCGGCAAGGGCCTGACCGCCTCCAGCCTGGGGGCGCTGCTCAAGGCGCGGGGTCTTCGGGTCACGATGCAGAAGCTCGACCCGTATCTGAACGTCGACCCGGGCACCATGAACCCGTTCCAGCACGGTGAGGTCTTCGTCACCAACGACGGCGCCGAGACCGACCTGGACATCGGCCACTACGAGCGCTTCCTCGACGTCGATCTGGACGGCTCCGCGAACGTCACCACCGGCCAGGTGTACTCGACCGTCATCGCCAAGGAGCGGCGCGGCGAGTACCTGGGCGACACGGTCCAGGTCATCCCGCACATCACCAACGAGATCAAGCACCGCATCCGCCGCATGGCCACGGACGATGTGGATGTCGTGATCACCGAGGTCGGCGGTACGGTTGGTGACATCGAGTCGCTGCCGTTCCTGGAGACCGTCCGCCAGGTCCGTCACGAGGTCGGCCGGGACAACGTCTTCGTCGTGCACATCTCGCTGCTGCCGTACATCGGCCCGTCCGGCGAGCTGAAGACGAAGCCGACGCAGCACTCGGTCGCCGCGCTGCGCAACATCGGAATCCAGCCGGACGCGATCGTGCTGCGCGCCGACCGCGACGTACCGACCGCGATCAAGCGCAAGATCTCGCTGATGTGCGACGTCGACGAGGCTGCCGTGGTCGCGGCCATCGACGCCAAGTCGATCTACGACATCCCGAAGGTGCTGCACACCGAGGGCCTGGACGCCTACGTCGTGCGCAAGCTGGACCTGCCGTTCCGCGACGTCGACTGGACCACGTGGGACGACCTGCTGGACCGCGTCCACAACCCCGACCACGAAGTCAGTGTCGCGCTCGTCGGCAAGTACATCGACCTGCCCGACGCTTACCTTTCGGTGACGGAGGCGCTGCGTGCCGGCGGCTTCGCGAACCGTGCACGCGTCAAGATCAAGTGGGTCACGTCGGACGACTGCAAGACCCCCGCTGACGCGGCGAAGCAGCTGAGCGACGTGGACGCGATCTGCATCCCCGGCGGTTTCGGTGACCGCGGTGTGAGCGGCAAGGTCGGCGCGATCCAGTACGCCCGCGAGAACAAGATCCCGCTGCTCGGCCTCTGCCTGGGCCTGCAGTGCATCGTGATCGAGGCCGCGCGCAATCTGGCCGAGATCCCCGAGGCGAACTCGACGGAGTTCGACTCCGGGACCGCCCACCCCGTCATCTCGACGATGGAGGAGCAGCTGGCGTACGTGGAGGGCGCGGGCGACCTGGGCGGAACGATGCGCCTCGGGCTCTACCCGGCGAAGCTCGCCGAGGGCTCGATCGTCCGTGAGGCGTACGGCGACCAGCCGTACGTCGAGGAGCGCCACCGTCACCGCTACGAGGTGAACAACGCCTACCGCGCGGAGCTGGAGAAGAAGGCGGGCATCCTCTTCTCGGGCACGTCCCCGGACAACAAGCTCGTCGAGTACGTCGAGTACCCGCGCGAGGTGCACCCGTACCTGGTCGCGACCCAGGCCCACCCGGAGCTCCGCTCCCGCCCGACCCGCCCGCACCCGCTGTTCACGGGCCTGGTGAAGGCGGCCGTCGAGCGCAAGACGGGCAACTGACGGCCAACTGAGGCAAGGCACCACAAGGCATTACGGTGGACCGGGGTACGGACTGGGAGAGGTTCCGTGCCCCGGTTCCGGCGTTTGGGAGGACGTACATGACCACCATCAAGGACACCCCTGAGGAGTGGCAGGTCACCGCGACCGCCACCCCCTTCAGGGGGAACAAGACGAGTGTCCGCACCGACGACGTGGTCATGCCCGACGGCACGGTCGCGCGCCGCGACTACCAGGTCCACCCGGGGTCGGTCGCAGTGCTCGCCCTCGACGAATCCGGACGCGTCCTCGTGCTCCGCCAGTACCGGCACCCCGTGCGCCAGAAGCTCTGGGAGATCCCGGCCGGGCTGCTCGACGTCCCGGGCGAGAACCCGCTGACGGCCGCGCAGCGTGAGCTGTACGAGGAGGCGCACGTCAAGGCGGTCGACTGGCGCGTGCTCGCCGACGTGTACACCACGCCCGGCGGCTGCGACGAGGCCGTCCGCATCTTCCTGGCCCGTGACCTCTCCGAGGCGGAGGGTGAGCGCTTCCAGGTCGCCGAGGAGGAGGCCGACATGGAGCTGGCCCGGGTGCCGCTGGAGGAGCTGGTGCGGGGGGTGCTGGCCGGGGAGCTGCACAACAACTGCCTGGTGGTGGGCGTGCTCGCGCTCACGGCGGCGCTGGCGGGCGACGGCGTGGAGTCCCTCCGCCCGGCCGAGGCGCCGTGGCCGGCGAGGCCGTTCGCGTAACCGGGGGCCGGCCCCCGGCCCGCGGGCCCCGGACCTGCCCGGAACCGCCGGGTGGGCCGGTGTGTCCGTCCTCAATCGCCGGACGGGCTCCGAAGAGGGGCGGGGTGGGGACAAGGCCCGCCGCAGGCGCCCCCCGCACCCGCACCCGACACCGCACCCGCATCTGCATCCGGTGGGACCATCGGCTGATCCGATCGGGGGAAACGGGCGGCGCGCGCCGTCGCGGCCGACGCGGTTCGGCGAGATGACTGAATTACGCTCGGAGCGCCCGTACGGGAAACCCCCGGTGGGTTCGGCTCGTTCGGCGACGGACTGGGAGCGTGGCCCGTGAGGGAGCAGGCGGTGGAGTTGAACGGCCCCTCGCCCCAGGGCCACCCGTCGCCGGCCGGGCCGGGGGCCGACCCGGGCCCCGGGCCCGCGGAGCCGGCCGGGCATGGCACCGTATCCGGTGTGGTTGGGCAATTCATCGGGCGCCAGCGTGAATTGAAGGCGCTGCGGTCCGACATCGAGCGGGCCGGGCTGGACACCATCTCCGGGCGCAAGGCGCCCCGCGCCAGGGTGCTGCTCGTCGCCGGGCGGCCCGGCTCCGGGCGCAGCTCGCTCGCCGACGAGCTCGCACGGCGGCTGGCCGACGAGTACCCCGACGGCGTGCTGCGGGCCCGGCTCACCGAGCCGGGCGGCGCCCCCGTCCCCACCGACCGCACCGCGCGCGAACTGCTCGACGCCCTCGGGATCGACACCCCGCCCGGCAGCGGCGAGGACGAGCTCACCGGGATGGTCCGCGAGGCCCTCGCGGTACGCCGGTTTCTGCTCCTGCTCGACGACGCGGGCGACGCCGAGCAGGTCGACCCGCTGCTTCCCGACAACCCCGACTGTCTGGTCGTCGCCGTCGCCAAGGGCCCCCTCACGGGAATCCCCGACGTCCGGCCCTGCACGATCGGCGGCATGGACCCGAAGTCCGCCATCGACCTGCTGAGCCGTTACACCGGCGAGGTGCGGATCACGGTCGACCCGCAGGCGGCCGAGTCGCTCGTGGAGGAGTGCGGCGGGCAGCCCGCCGCGATGGTCCTGGCGGGCGGCTGGCTCGCGGCCCGCCCCAAGGCCTCGGTCGCCGACGCGGCCAAGCAGCTGCGCGGGATGCCGGACGACCCCGACCAGCCCACCGGCGCCCGGCCGCTGGCCCGCGCCTTCCGGCTCGCGTACGAGTCCCTGCCGCAGCCCGCCGCCCGGACACTGCGACTGCTCGCCCTCGCGCCCGCCGGGCTCGCCGACGCGCACACCGCGTCCGCGCTGGCCGGCTGCTCGGTCTCGGCAGCCCGGTCGGCGCTGGCGGACTTCGTTGCGGCGGGCCTGCTGCGGGCGGACGAGGCCGACGAGACGTACGAGGTGCCCGGCTGCCTCGCCCCGTTCCTGTACGACCTGATGACGGCGCACGACCGGCCCGCCGAGATCCAGCTCGCCCGCGCCCGGATGTTCGAGCGGACCGTACGGCTGCTGCAGTCCTGCCGGGCCGTCACCGAACCCGACGGCTCCGCGGCCCGTCGCAGGCTCGCCGGGCTGCCCAGGGCCCTGCGCTTCCCGAATCCGCAGGCCGCGGAGGCGTGGTTGCTGGCCCGCCGCCCCGCGCTGTTCGCCTCGGCGCGCCTCGCGGTCGCCGACGGCGAGCTGGACACCCTGGCCCGCCGCCTGATCTCCGCACTCGTACGCGCCCTGGTCGCCCATCGCGGCACCGTGGCCGCAGCGCCCGATCTGTATGGACTGCACCAACTCGTCCTCGATGTGGCCGAGCGTCGCGGGCTCCACCGCGAACAGGCCGCCGCACTCCTGAACCTCGCCGATCTGGATGCCGGAACCGGTCGCACCGAGGACGCCCTGGCACGATATCGGGCGGCGCTGGATGCCGGACGCAGGGCAAATGACCCGTACGCGACCGGCCGCGCAATGGAATCCGTAGGTGGTGCGTATCAGGAGCTGGGGGACTGGCAGCGGGCCGCCGACTGGTACGGCCGCGCCCTGTCGCAGCGTCTCGCCCGCGGGGAGCTCGCCGACGAAGCGAGGCTCTACGGCCGCCTCGGCGCCGTGCACACGTATGCCGGCCGCTACGGCGAGGCGCTGCGCAGCTGGCGCGCGGCCGCGGCCGGATACCGCAGGGCCGGCGATCTGGCCGGATATGCACGGGCGTTGAGCGAGGCGGCCCGTGTCCAGGAGTACGCCGGACGGCCCCAGGAATGCCTGCGCACCTGTGAGGACGCCGTGGACTGGGCGAGGCAGGCCGGAGACGTACGGCTCCAGGGGGCGCTGCAGCTCAGACTCGCCGACACGCTGGACCGGCTCGGCGACCCGGCGGCGGCCAGGCTGCACCGGGCGGCTGCTGAGCAGCTTCTGGGGACCGACGCTTCCGGCCTACGAAATCCGTAGTGCTTCCGTCAAGGAATTTTGCTTTTCAAGGCTAGACAGCGAGAAGTCCTTCATTAGACTGGCTCTGCCGGGTGACGCCCCGGTCTCTCCCGTTGCGCCCGGCGCATCCGGGTAAGTATGGAAGTGCACCAGAAATCCCCCTGAGCCAAGGACCGTGATCGACGTGAAGGTCGGCATCCCCCGCGAGGTCAAGAACAACGAGTTCCGGGTGGCCATCACCCCCGCCGGAGTGCACGAGCTCGTGCGCAACGGCCACCAGGTCTTCATCGAGGCCAACGCCGGCGTCGGCTCCTCGATCACGGACGAGGAGTACGTCGCCGCCGGTGCGCAGATCCTGCCCACCGCCGACGAGGTCTGGGCCACCGCCGACCTGCTGCTGAAGGTCAAGGAGCCCATCGCGGAGGAGTACCACCGCCTCCGCAAGGACCAGACCCTCTTCACCTACCTGCACCTCGCCGCCTCCCGCGAGTGCACGGACGCTCTGCTCGAGTCCGGCACCACCGCCATCGCGTACGAGACCGTGGAACTCCCGAACCGCGCCCTGCCGCTGCTCGCTCCGATGTCCGAGGTCGCGGGCCGGCTGGCCCCGCAGGTCGGCGCGTACCACCTGATGCGCTCGGTCGGCGGCCGTGGCGTGCTGCCGGGCGGTGTCCCGGGCACCCACGCCGGCGAGGCCGTCGTCATCGGCGGTGGCGTCTCCGGCTGGAACGCCACCCAGATCGCCGTCGGCATGGGCTTCCACGTGACCCTGCTCGACCGCGACATCAACAAGCTGCGCGAGGCCGACAAGATCTTCGGCACCCAGGTGAAGACCGTCGTCTCCAACGCCTACGAGCTGGAGAAGGCCGTCGTCGAGGCCGACCTCGTCATCGGCGCCGTCCTCATCCCGGGAGCCAAGGCCCCGAAGCTGGTCACCAACGAGCTCGTCGCCAAGATGAAGCCCGGAAGTGTCCTTGTCGACATTGCGATCGACCAGGGCGGCTGCTTCGAGGACTCCCGTCCGACCACCCACGCCGAGCCGACCTTCCAGGTCCACAACTCGGTCTTCTACTGCGTCGCCAACATGCCGGGCGCGGTGCCCAACACCTCCACCTACGCGCTGACCAACGCCACGCTGCCGTACATCGTGTCGCTGGCCAACAACGGCTGGGTCGAGGCGCTGCGTCGTGACCCCGCGCTGGCCAAGGGCCTCAACACCCATGACGGCCAGGTCGTCTACAAGGAGGTCGCCGAGGCCCACGGCCTCGAGTCCGTCGAGCTGAGCGCGCTGCTCGGCTGAGACGCCGACCGAGACAAGCGACGGATCCGTCAATACGGGTCGTCAACATCACGTAACCGGCCGGACCTTGTCGAGCAAGGTCCGGCCGGATGTGTGTCCGGACACTTCGTGGTACGCGCTCAACTCGCCTCGAACGTAACCCTTTAACCGTTTCGCACACCCGTGAAACACGTGGACCGGCTGCTGCGCACCCTTGACAGAGGGGTGTTCGCTTGCCGACACATCGGGCCGGGTCCGGTGGATTGTGTTGCTGCGGACCGGTGACACGCCATAGAGTCGCCAACCGTCGGCATGGTGCCACGCTGACCTATCGATAAATTTTCCTGGTCACATCCAAGGAGGTAAGACGACTTGTGAATGAGTCGACATTTTCTCCCGGGGGTGGTCAAGCAGGAATGCCTGCGCAGGCCCAGGGTTCTGCGTCCGGGCTCGAAGCTGTCGGCTCTGTCGCTGTCCGAACCTTCGCGACCCACCAGCACATGACGACGACAGCCCACACGATGAAGATGATGGACGGCCAACACGTGAACGCCATGGCCGGCAACGAGAGTGGCCGAGAGTCCACCCACTTCGCCGACTACGACGAGGTGCCCGAGGGGCACTTCTACGACCCAGACGCCGAGTACGAGCCGGACCCGGAGTACGCGGCCACGCTCGCGCCCGACGCGGCCCGCCAGCGCCGCGAGCGGATCGGCCCCACCGGACGGCCGCTGCCGTACTTCCCGATCCCGGGCCCGCTGACCTCCCACGGCCCCGCGAAGATCATCGCGATGTGCAACCAGAAGGGCGGCGTCGGCAAGACGACGTCGACCATCAATCTGGGCGCCGCGCTCGCGGAGTACGGACGGCGTGTCCTGCTCGTCGACTTCGACCCCCAGGGGGCGCTGTCGGTGGGGCTGGGCGTGAACCCGATGGAGCTCGACCTCACGGTCTACAACCTGCTCATGGAGCGGGGCATGTCCGCGGACGAGGTCCTGCTGAAGACCGCCGTGCCGAACATGGACCTGCTGCCGAGCAACATCGACCTCTCGGCCGCGGAAGTGCAGTTGGTGAGCGAGGTCGCGCGCGAGTCGACGCTCCAGCGCGCGCTGAAGCCGCTGATGAACGACTACGACTACATCGTGATCGACTGTCAGCCGTCGCTCGGTCTGCTGACGGTGAACGCGCTGACGGCGGCTCACAAGGTGATCGTGCCGCTGGAGTGCGAGTTCTTCGCGCTGCGCGGTGTCGCACTGCTGACCGAGACGATCGAGAAGGTCCAGGAGCGGCTCAACCCCGAGCTGGAGCTCGACGGCATCCTCGCGACGATGTACGACTCGCGCACGGTGCACAGCCGTGAGGTGCTGGCACGGGTGGTCGAGGCGTTCGACGACCACGTGTACCACACGGTCATCGGGCGCACGGTGCGCTTCCCCGAGACCACGGTCGCGGGTGAGCCCATCACGACGTACGCGTCCAACTCCGTCGGTGCCGCCGCCTATCGCCAGCTCGCCAGGGAGGTGCTCGCCCGGTGTCACGCCGAGTGAGTCTGCCCGGGGCCGACGAGCTGTTCCGTACGACCGGGGGCATGGCCCTGCAGTCGTCGTCCCCGAGGCGGGGGACGGGCGGCGCGAACGGTGAGGCGCGCGTGCCGGCGCAGGCGGAGGAGCCGTCACGGGAGGAGCACTCCCCGGCGGAGGAGGAGGCGGAGTCCGTCGAGCCGCGGAGCCGGGGCGCGGCCGCGGTGGCGGAGGGCGAGCCCGGCTCGGCCACAGCTGCCGCCTCTGCTGCGGCCGCTGCTGCTGCGAAGGGACGTTCCGCCGACCCCGCGGCGGGCGCGGCGCCGCGTCGCCGGGGGCGTGCCGCGAACCGGCGGCCCAGCGGCCGCGAGCGCCACGACGAGAAGATCACGGTCTATGTCTCGGCCGAGGAACTGATGGACCTCGAGCACGCGCGTCTGGTGCTCCGCGGTGAGCACGGTCTCGCCGTCGACCGCGGGCGCATCGTCCGCGAGGCGGTCGCGGTCGTGCTCGCGGATCTGGAGTCGCGGGGCGACGCGAGCATCCTGGTGCGGCGGCTGCGCGGCCGCTGACGGGGTAGCCTGCGCGCGCCCCCTCTTTTCCGCACCCTGGACCACGATGCCCCCGACCGACGACGCCCCCACCCCAGCCCCGCGCGGCACCCGCCGCGCCCTGGGCCGTGGCCCGGGAACGTCCGGATCCCGCCCGTGGCCCCACTCCGCGGGACTCCCCCCGGAGCCCCCCGAGCCGTCCCCCGAGCCCGTGTCGGCCCCTGCCGACCTGCCGCCCGAGGTGCCGCCGTCTCCGGCGGAGCCGCGGCCGGCTGCCGAGCCTGTGGTGGAGTCACCGGCCCCTGAGCCGGCTGCCGCGCCCGTGGCGGAGTCACCGCCCCCCGAGCCCGTGGCGGCCCCGTCGGCCCCTGCCGTCGGCCTCCCGGCCGATGCGGCGCCGGGTCCGGTGGTCTCCGACGAGCCCAGGGTCGCTGTCGCCGCCTTCCTGCCGAGCCCCGAGGGCGTGGGGTCACCCCCGGCCACGCCCGGAACCGGGCGATTCCTCGCGGACCCTGCCGGGACGGCTGGGGCCGGGGCGCCGTCCGCTCCGGCGGACCCCTGGGACACGACGACCGGGCCTGCCAGGTCTGCCGATGCGGTGGAACACGGCCACGGGCCCGATACGCCTGGGGCCGGGCGAATCGGCTCCCGGCCGTCGGCCGGAGGCGCGGTGGCCCTGTCGGCCCCCGCGGGCCTCCCGGCCGATGCGGCGCCGGGTCCGGTGGTCTCCGGGACGGATCCTGAGGAGCCCGGGTACGGGGCTGACGGCTCTCGGGTGGTGGGCGCGCCGGTCGGCGCCGCAGCCGGTGCGGCCGAGGTCGTGGATCCGGCCGGGCGCGCGCCTGATGTGCTGGGACAGGGTGCCGAGACCGGCGGCCGCGGGGCCCACCGGGCGGCGGGCGACGCGGCCCCCACCAAGGCCCCCACGAGTCTCGTCGGCGAGCAGACCCCCGGCGGGTCCGCCGACGTGTCCCCGGACGAATCCGGTGCCGCCGACGAGGGGCGGTTCACCGTACGGCTCGCGAACTTCGAGGGGCCCTTCGATCTGCTCCTGCAGCTGATCTCGAAGCACAAGCTGGACGTGACCGAGGTCGCGCTGTCCAAGGTCACCGACGAGTTCATGACGTACATCCGCGCCATGGGGCCCGACTGGGACCTCGACCAGACCACCGAGTTCCTCGTCGTCGCCGCGACCCTGCTCGACCTGAAGGCCGCCCGGCTGCTGCCCGCCGCCGAGGTGGAGGACGAGGCGGACCTCGCGCTGCTCGAGGCGCGGGACCTGCTGTTTGCGCGGTTGCTGCAGTACCGGGCGTACAAGCAGATCGCGGAGATCTTCAACGCCAGGCTGGAGGAGGAGGCCCGGCGGTACCCCCGTACCGTCGGTCTCGAGGACCACCACGCCGAGCTCCTCCCCGAGGTCGTCATCAGCATCGGCGCCGAGGGCTTCGCCAGGCTCGCCGTCAAGGCCATGCAGCCCAAGCCGAAGCCCCAGGTGTACGTGGACCACATCCATGCGCCCCTCGTCAGCGTGCGCGAGCAGGCCGAGGTGGTCGTGGGCATGCTCCGCGAGCGCGGGAAGATCAGCTTCCGCGACCTGACCGAGGGCGTGGACGACACCCTCACCGTCGTCGCCCGCTTCCTCGCCCTGCTCGAGCTCTACCGTGAGAAGGCCGTCGTCCTGGACCAGGAGGACGCTCTGGGGGAGCTCGTGATCACCTGGGCCGGTGGCGAGGCCGACGCGCACGTCACCGATGAGTTCGACCGACCCCCCGAGAGCCCCGAGAACACGGAGGAGAAGGCGTGAGCGACGACCTCGAGCCTGCGCTCAAGCCCGCCCTCGAAGCCGTCCTCATGGTCGTCGACGAGCCGGCCACCGAGGAGCACCTCGCCAAGGTGCTGGAGCGGCCCCGCCGTGCGGTCGCCGACGCGCTCCGCGAGCTCGCGGACGAGTACACCGTGCAGGGTCGCGGCTTCGAGCTGCGCCTCGTCGCCGGCGGCTGGCGCTTCTACACCCGCCCCGAGCACGCCGCCGCCGTCGAGCGCTTCGTCCTCGACGGCCAGCAGGCCCGCCTCACCCAGGCGGCACTGGAGACCCTCGCGGTGGTCGCGTACCGCCAGCCGGTCAGCCGTTCGCGGGTCTCCGCCGTGCGCGGAGTGAACTGCGACGGCGTCATGCGCACCCTCCTCCAGCGGGGTCTCGTCGAGGAGGCGGGCGCGGAACCCGAAACAGGTGCGATCCTGTACAGGACGACGAACTACTTTCTGGAGCGGATGGGCCTGCGTGGCCTGGACGAGCTCCCGGAGCTCGCTCCCTTCCTCCCGGAGGCGGACGCGATCGAGGCCGAGACGCAGGAAGGCGTTCCGTCGTTCGATCCGGACGCTCCGGACACAGACGACGACGACAAGACGACGACGGAACTTTGATGCGAAGCAGCGGCAGGAACAGCAGCGGACGCGGCAACTACCGGGGGCCGGATGGAGGGACCTCCCGGTCGAAGGCCGGGGGACAGCGCGACGACAAGCAGAAGCGCGCGGGCAAGCCCCGTCCCGAGGAGCGCCGCTACGACGTGGGCGGTTCCTCCGAAGCACCGAAGAAGGGGCGCGGCGCGACGGCCCGCGGGGGCGCCAAGGGCGGCCCGAAGCAGTCCCCGCAGCGCGGCGGCGGCCGCACCGCCCCGGCCCGCTCCCGCGAGTACGATGCCCGCACCGAGGAGCGCAACCGCGAGCGGTACGCGAACAAGCCGCAGATCAAGACCCCGAAGACCTTCCCTGGCGCGGAGCAGGAGGGGGAGCGGCTGCAGAAGGTGCTCGCCCGAGCCGGCATGGGCTCGCGCCGGGCCTGTGAGGAGCTGATCGACGCGGGCCGCGTCGAGATCAACGGCAGGATCGTCATCGAGCAGGGCGTCCGCGTCGACCCGGAGAAGGACGAGATCAAGGTCGACGGCCTGACCGTCGCCACACAGTCGTACCTGTTCTTCGCGCTGAACAAGCCCGCGGGTGTCGTCTCCACCATGGAGGACCCGGACGGCCGTCAGTGCCTCGGCGACTACGTCACCAACCGCGAGACCCGTCTCTTCCACGTCGGCCGGCTCGACACCGAGACCGAGGGCATCATCCTGCTCACCAACCACGGCGAGCTGGCCCACCGCCTCACCCACCCCAAGTACGGCGTTCAGAAGACCTACCTCGCCGCCATCCAGGGCCCCCTCCCGCGTGAGGTCGGCAAGCGCCTCAAGGAAGGCATCCAGCTCGAGGACGGGTACGCCCGCGCCGACCACTTCCGGGTCGTCGAGCAGACCGGCAAGAACTACCTGGTCGAGGTCACCCTCCACGAGGGGCGCAAGCACATCGTGCGCCGGATGCTGGCCGAGGCGGGCTTCCCGGTCGACAAGCTCGTCCGGACGTCCTTCGGGCCCATCTCGCTCGGTGACCAGAAGTCCGGCTGGCTGCGCCGTCTGACCAACACCGAGGTCGGCATGCTGATGAAGGAAGTCGGTCTCTAGACACCCCACTCCACAGAAGCCCGCGGCCGTCGTTTCGACGGCCGCGGGCTTTTTCGTGCTTGTCGCGGCCCCCTCCAGCGCTTTATAGTCAGAATGACTCTTAAAGGAAAGGGGCGGGTGTGAGCCTCGCGGACGTACTCGGACCACTGCAGCAGCCGCTGTTCACGCTGCTCGGCACACCGTTCAGCTGGACCGAGGTCCTCGGCTTCGGCAGCGGGGCGCTCTGCGTCTGGCTCGTCGCCCGCCAGCACCTCGCCAACTGGCCCATCGGCATCGCCAACAACGTCCTGTTCATCCTGCTGTTCACCCAGGCCGGCCTGTACGCCGATGCGGGCCTGCAGATCGTCTTCATCGCCCTCGCCGCATACGGCTGGTGGACCTGGACCCACGGGGGTGGACCAGGCTCCTCCGACGCCCTCCCGGTGCGCCGCACCACGCGCACCGAGTGGACGTGGCTGCTCGCGGCGGGGGCGGTGGGGACCCTCGGACTGGCGCTCCTCCTGGACCGCGCCACCGACTCGACCGTTCCCTTCTGGGACGCACTGACCACCGCGCTCTCCCTGATGGCGACCTACGGACAGTGCCGCAAGCGGCTGGAGTCCTGGTGGCTCTGGATCGCGGCCGACATCGTCTACGTACCGCTGTACGCGTACAAGGAGCTCTATCTCACCTCGCTGCTGTACGTCGGATTCCTGGCCCTCTGCGTGCACGGGCTGCGCCACTGGACGCGCGACCTGGCCGTACAGCGGCGGCAGTTGGCGGAGGCGACAGCATGAAGCGCTACCGGCACGGACTCGTACTCGGCAAGTTCTATCCGCCGCACGCCGGCCACCACCACCTCGTGCGCACGGCGGCCGACCGCTGCGACCGGCTCACCGTCCTCGTCTGCGCCGCGTCCGTCGAGTCGGTCCCGCTCGACGAGCGGATGGCGTGGATGAGCGAAGTGCACCCGGACGTCAGGGTGGTGGGCGCCATCGACGACATTCCCGTCGACCTGACCGACCCGGGCGTCTGGGACGCACACATGGCCGTCTTCCGCGCCGCCGTCCCCGGGCGCGTCGACGCCGTCTTCACCTCGGAGCCGTACGGGGACGAACTGGCCCGCCGCTTCCGTGCCGACTCGGTCTGCGTCGACCCCGGCCGTACGGTCTTCCCGGTCTCCGGCACGGCGGTGCGCAAGGACCCCGTCGGCTGCTGGGACTTCCTGGAGCCGCCCGTACGCGCCGCACTCGCCCGCCGCGTCGTCGTACTCGGCGCCGAGTCGACCGGCACCACCACACTGGCCAGGGCGCTCGCCGAGCACTTCCGCCGACGCGGCGGGGTCTGGGCGCGGACCGGCTGCGTACCCGAGTACGGCAGGGAGTTCAGCGAACGGAAACTCGCCGCGCTGCGCGCCGAGCGGCCCGGGGCCACCTGGACCGACGTCCGCTTCCGCACCGACGACTTCCCGCTGATCGCCCGGCGGCAGACCGAGCTCGAGGACGCCGCCGCCCGCACCGGTTCGCCCGTGCTCATCTGCGACACCGACGCCTTCGCGACGACCATCTGGCACGAGCGGTACCTCGGCGGGCCGAACGAAGAGGTCGCGGAGATCGCCGCACGCGGCCGCGGCGATCTGTGGCTGCTCACCGACCACCGGGACGTGCCGTTCGAGGACGACGGGCTGCGCGACGGCGAGCATCTGCGGCCCTGGATGACCGCCCGCTTCGCCGCCCAGCTCGCCCGCACCGGGCGGAGGTTCGTCACCCTGAGCGGTCCGCACGAGCAGCGGCTGGCCAAGGCCGTGGCCATCGTCGACGCACTGCTCGCCGAGGGCTGGCACTTCGCCGACCCCCTCCCCGAGAGGCGGTGAGCGACATGGCCGAGGAGTACGATGCCGGCACCTACGACCCCCGCGCCTTCCCGCCCTTCGCGGTCACCGTCGACCTCGCCGTCTTCACGGTCCGCAACGGCGAGCTGCATGTGCTGCTGATCGAACGCGGACAGGAACCGTACAAGGGCGCCTGGGCACTGCCCGGCGGATTCGTGCTGCCGAGGGA
This sequence comes from Streptomyces sp. NPDC001514, assembly GCF_053597075.1. Classification (NCBI taxonomy): domain Bacteria; kingdom Bacillati; phylum Actinomycetota; class Actinomycetes; order Kitasatosporales; family Streptomycetaceae; genus Streptomyces; species Streptomyces sp. NPDC001514. The sequence goes on along the minus strand of NZ_JBSFHO010000010.1, from coordinate 175,732 downwards.
GTCCGCCGGCCAGGCGGCCCGCCGTGAACTCGCCGAGGAGACCGGCCTCTCGGCGAGCACCGCCGCCGCGCTCCATCTGGAGCAGCTGCGTACCTACAGCGACCCGGACCGCGACCCCCGGATGCGGGTCGTGTCCGTCGCATACACCGCACTCGTCCCCGACCTGCCCGAGCCGCGGGGCGGTGGTGACGCCGCGCACGCACGGTGGATGCCCCACGGCAGCCACGGCCGGCTCGCCTTCGACCACGACCGCATCCTCGCCGACGCGCACGAGCGCATCGGCGCCAAGCTCGAGTACACGTGCCTCGCCACCGCCTTCTGCCCGCCCGAGTTCACGCTCGGGGAGCTGCGGCAGGTGTACGAGACCGTCTGGGGCGTCGAGCTCGACCGCCCCAACTTCCGGCGCAAGGTCCTCACCACGCCCGGCTTCGTGGAAGCGGTGGCCGGGGGCGCGCGCCTGACCGGCGGCCGGGGCAAACCGGCCGCGCTCTACCGGGCGGGGCCGGCGAACGCCCTGCATCCTCCACTGCTGCGACCGGAAGGACGGAACACGCCATGACCGCGACAAGCACCGTCACCAAACAGGCCGCCACCGGCACCCTGACCGGACTGGCGCTCGGTGACGCGCTCGGCTTCCCCACCGAGTTCAACGACGTGCCGTCGATCCTCGCCAAGTACGGGCCGTGGCGGGAGATGAAGCTGCCGAAGCCCGCGATCGTCACCGACGACACCCAGATGACCCTGGCCCTCGCACGCGGCATACGCAGCGCGATGGACCGCGGCCTGCTCGCCCCGCTGCGGCTGACCCGGCCGGTGCGCGAGGAGTTCGTGAACTGGTACCACTCCCCGGAGAACAACCGCGCCCCCGGCCGGACCTGCCTGGTCGCCTGCCACAAGCTCGACAGCGACATGCCCTGGCAGGAGGCCAGCCAGATCGCCTCCAAGGGCTGCGGCGCCAACATGCGGGTCGCGCCCGTCGGGCTCGTGCCCGGGCTGAGCGAGGGTCAGCGCGCGGGCGCGGCCCAGCTCCAGGCCGCGCTCACCCACGGTCACCCCACGGCCCTCGCGGCGTCCGACCTCACGGCCCGCGCGGTGTTTCTGCTCGCCCAGGGCACGGAACCGCTCGGCCTCGTCGGCCGGCTGCGCTCGTACGCGTACGAGAACCGCTCCCGCTACCACCACCGCTGGCTCGGCGACCTGTGGACGTATGCGCACGACGCGACGCCCGAGGCCTTCATCGAGCGCGGCTGGGACGAGTGCCTGGCGGTCCTGGAGCGCCTGGCCTCCGCGCTGCGCGACGCGAACCCGGAGACCGACCCGTGCCTCGCGACGGGCGACGGCTGGATCGCGGAGGAGGCCCTGGCCACGGCCCTGCTGTGCTTCCTGCTCTTCCCCGAACAGCCACTCCTGGCCCTCCGGCGCGCCGCCTGCACCCGGGGCGACTCGGACTCCATCGCATGTCTGGCGGGGGCGTTCGCGGGGGCACACCTGGGGGCGGGGGCGTGGCCCAAGGAATGGGCCGAGCGGATCGAGTACCGCAGCGAGCTGCTGACGCTGGGGGCGCTCTGGGACGCGTGATCCACGGCTGGGAAGCTTGGGCCATGACACTGGCCCTCCTTCCCGCCGACCTCGCACCCGTCGTCGCCGAGCAGCCCGACCCGCTGCTCTTCGCCACGGTCTCCGGCGCCCACCTGTACGGATTCCCGTCGCAGGACTCCGACGTGGACCTGCGTGGTGCCCATCTGCTGCCGGTGGAGCAGCTCGTCGGGCTGCGCGAACCCGAGGAGACCCGGTCCCGGATATGGGACCGGGACGGTGTCGAGATGGACCTGGTCACTCACGATCTACGCAAGTTCGCGCGGCTGATGCTGCGGCGCAACGGCTATGTGCTGGAGCAGCTGCTGTCACCGCTGGTCGTCCACACGACCGACGCGCACGCGGAGCTGGTCTCGCTGGCCCCGGGCGTGCTCACCGGCCACCACGCCCACCACTACCGGGGGTTCGCGAACACGCAGTGGCGGCTGTACGAGAAGACGGGCGAGCTGAAGCCGCTCCTGTACGCCTTCCGCGCGCTGCTCACCGGCATCCACCTGATGCGCGCCGGCGAAGTACAGGCCCATCTGCCCGCACTGCTCGGCGAGGTGCGCGAAGCGCCGGGCTTTCTGCCCGAGCTGATCGAGGCGAAGGCGGCCGCCGAGCACGGCCCGGCGGGAGGCCTGTCCGCGGACGTCGTCCGTGCCGACTTCGATGCGCTCCACGAGGTGCTGGACACCGCCCAGGCGACATCGGCCCTCCCCCCGGCGCCGAGCGCGCACGACGCCCTGCACGACTTCGTCGTCCGCATGCGCAGGTAACCGCCGATGGTCGCCGGGCCGGAGCCGACGCTCAGCGTGTCGACGCGCGGCGGGCGCGGATCAGGAAGTCCTCCACCCGGGCGCGGTCGGGCTGCGCGGGCAGCGGACTCGCGGCGACGGCGCCGTCCGCCTCGTCCGCCAGCCGCGTCATCCAGGACTCGACCTCCGCCCACCGCACCTCGCCGCGCTTGACGGCGAGGAGGCGTTCGCGGTCGTCGCCGACGTCGATGACCAGCCGCCCCGTGCGGAGCAGGTCGCGGCAGCTCGCCAGCAGCCGCAGCAGATGCATGGCGTGCTTCCAGCGCGGAGCGCCGTGCTGCCGCACGTCAGCGTCGAGCTTGCGGCGCTGGCCCGCCGCGTACCGGACGAACGTCTCGTGGGCCTGCCGCGACAGGAACGCGTCGCGCAGGGCGAGCAGTTCGCGGCCGGTGTCGTCGATGTGCTCGACCAGCGGTGAGTGCAGGCATTCCAGGATGTTCGGGTTGGCGCGCAGCGCGAGTTCGCAGAAGCGTTCCAGCTCCCAGGAGAACTGCTCGTCGGCCGGGCCCTCCACATGCGTCGGGGGCTTCTCGAAGCGCCAGTACAGCGGCGTCGGCGCCAGGAACACACCGCGCCGGTCGGTGTCGCTGTCGTCCGTCGCCAGCCCGAAGGCGCGCGAGCCCATCACGCAGGAGTAGACGGTGTGGTCACGCACGAGCGCCTCGGGGGTCATGCGCGACAGGCTACGTGAGGCCCCGTGACGCTACGTGAGGCGGATCTGGTTCCCGGTGACGGTGATCTGCTTCGGCGCCAGCGGCCGCTGGGCGGGACCGCGCGCGACCGAGCCGTCCGTGATGCGGAACTTGCTGCCGTGGCAGGGGCAGTCGATCGTGCCGTTCTCGACCTTGTCGACCAGACAGCCCTGGTGGGTGCAGACGGCCGTGAACGCCTTGAAGTCGCCCTTCGTGGGCTGGGTCACCACCACCTTCTGTTTCTTGAAGACCTTCCCGCCGCCGTCCGGCACCTCGGACGTGGCGCCCAGCACCTCGCCCGTGGGCGGCTGGGCGCCTTCGCTCGGCTCCCCGGTGGGTTGCGTCGGCGAGGCCGGCGCCGGGCGCAGCGTGACGTCGTCGCTGCCCTCGTCCCCGTACTTGGTGCAGGCCGGTACCACCAGCAGGGCGGTACCGGTCATCAGGACCGTACGGCGGGTGGTGCCCTCATTGCTCACGCGGTCACTCATCTCGTCACTCCGAACGTGCGGAAGAACCAGAGCGCCGAGGTCAGCCAGAGCATCGTGAGCGACGCGAAAACCAGCCCGCCGACGACCGGCAGCAGCCACCCCGGCAGTCGCTCCATGCGCAACAGCAGCATCTTTGCGCTGAATGCCCCGAAAAAGAAGCAGCCGAGGAAGGAGTGCCAGGCCGCCCGCGCCGTGGCCGTCTGATAGCCCAGTGCGTACAGGCAGTGCACGGCGACGGGCACGGCCAGCAGGAACGCCACCCGGCCCGACCAGCGGTGCAGCACAGGCGTCCAGGGCGCGGCCCGTACACCCGGCATCTGCCCGTACATGGTGAGCGCGGTGACGAGCTGTACGAACGCGAAGCCGAGCGACGCCGTGGCCAGCCATGCCTTCACCGCGCTCGGGCTGGTGAAACCGGCCAGATTGAAGGCCGTGGCGGCCGGGGCGTGCAGCTTTCCGTACACCCCGAGGGCGACCGCGACGGCCATCGCGACCAGGGCCGGGACGAGATAACGCAGCGCCTCGGAGCCGGCGAGCCCGGGCGAGGGCTGGGGCGGGGGCTGGGGCTGGGGCCCGGACGGAGGTGGCGGAGGGGGCGGAGGCGGAGGGAAGTCTCCGCTCCGCGGCGGGTCCACGTTCATGAAGCACCTCGGGGACGCTGGGGAGGCTCAGGGGGCGACGGGGCGGGCGGTCAGCTGAGTGCCGTCCACCGTGACGGCACCGGTCTTCGGGTCGATCGGGGGAGCGGCGGCGGGCTTGCCGTCGCGGGTGATGATGCCGACCTGACGGCCGTCCTGCAGGATGATCCAGCCGCCCTTGAGCTCGGCTCCGCGTACTTCGGCGGTGGCCCGGTAGAGCCCGGACGGCTTGACCGCCTTGGTGGCGGTGAACGACCAGTTGCGGTCGCCTACGTCGACCGTTCCGGTGACCTTGCCCCCGCTCAGGATGCCGTCCAGCTTCGCGTTGGTGTCGCTGCTGGTCAGATGCATGTCCCCGTCCTCCTCGACAGGGCCGCGCATCCAGGCCTCCCGGGTGCGGCCGTCACAGACGTAGGCGATGGCCTGGTCGCCGCGGAGCGAGATGGCGACGGACGCGGTGTCGTCGGTGGTCCGGCCCGCGTACTCGGTCCGCGGCTGCGCACTCGCGGTCGCGGCCGGGGGCGGGGTGCGCGTCGGGGACGGGGGTGGTGTCGCGGGCGCGGGTGGACTCGGACTGGGGCTGGGGCTCACGGACGGGCGGTTGCGCGCCGAGGGCACCGGCTCACCGGTCGTGGCGTTGAGCGACAGCATGAACAGGCCGAGCACCAGTCCGGCGAGCAGGGTGATCAGTGGTCCCGGGTGTTTCATCGGCGCCTTCCGCAGGGACGGCGGGCAGTGGAACTCCATGCAAACGGACGTGACGCCATGTGTCCACCGGTCGACGTTCCGTAGTGGTCCGGGTGGCGGCACCGTCGAGGGTGGGTGACATTGGCCGTGAACCCCTACTTTTCGTCATCCGAGAGACAGGGGCCGTGATCCCACAGCAGCGCCACCCACAGCTGAACCGCGGCGGCCGCACCTCCTGTCTCGGAGGACGGTCGCCGCGATCGTGTGTCCGGGCACCTGACTACGCTGATCGGAGCACGCGCGGTGACGACAGGTAAGGAGCACGACGTGGCGGTACGAGCCGTCCGGGGAGCCGTCCAGCTGGAACGGGACGAGGCCGGGCACATGGATGAGCAGGTCAGCGAGCTGCTCACCGCCATCCTGGAGCGGAACGGGCTCACCGCGGACGATCTGATCAGTGTCTGGTTCACGGCCACGCCGGACCTCCACAGCGACTTCCCGGCCGCGGCGGCACGCGGCCTCGGGATCGTCGACGTACCGCTGATCTGCGCGCAGGAGCTGGACATCGAGGGAGCGATGCCGCGCGTCGTGCGGATCCTCGCGCACGTCGAGTCCGACAAGCCCAAGTCCGAGATCGCGCACGTGTACCTCGGCGCCGCGGCCGCCCTCCGCAAGGACATCGCCCAGTGAGAACCGCGCTCGTCATCGGAACGGGGCTGATCGGCACGTCCGCCGCGCTGGCGCTGGCCGGGCGGGGTGTCACGGTCCACCTCAGGGACCACGACCCGGCGCAGGCCAGGACCGCGGCGGCGCTCGGCGCGGGCACGGACGAGATGCCCGAGGGGCCCGTCGACCTCGTGATCGTGGCCGTACCTCCCGCGTTCGTGCCCTCCACCCTGGCGGAGGTGATGCACGCCGGGACCGCCCGCGCCTACCTCGACGTGGCCAGCGTGAAGGGCGGGCCGCGGCGCGAGCTGGAGGCGCTCGGCGTCGACATGTCGACGTACATCGGCACGCACCCCATGTCCGGCAAGGAGCGCTCGGGCCCGCTGGCCGCGACCGCGGACCTCTTCGAGGGCCGGCCATGGGTCCTCACGCCGACCCGGGACACCGACACCGAGGTGCTCAACCTGGCGCTGGAGCTGGTCGCGCTGTGCCGCGCGGTGCCGGTGGTCATGGACGCGGACGCGCACGACCGTGCGGTCGCCCTCGTCTCCCACACCCCGCAGCTGATCTCGTCGATGGTCGCCGCGCGGCTGGCGGACGCGGACGAGACGGCCGTGCGGCTGTGCGGGCAGGGCATCCGCGACGTCACCCGCATCGCGGCCTCCGACCCCCGGATGTGGATCGACATCCTCTCCGCCAACCCGGGCCCGGTCGCCGACGTCCTCGCAGGCGTCGCGGCCGACCTCGACGAGACGGTCCGCGCCCTGCGGGCCCTCCAGTCCTCCGACGACGACAAGCGCCGCGAGGGCACCGAGGGCGTGGAGGACGTCCTCCGCCGGGGCAATGCCGGCCGCGAACGCGTTCCCGGCAAGCACGGCGCCGCCCCGACGACCTACGAGACCGTCGCCGTCCTCATCAGCGACCAGCCCGGCGAGCTCGCCCGGATCTTCGCGGACGCGGGCCGGGCGGGCGTGAACATCGAGGACGTACGCATCGAGCACGCCACGGGCCAGCAGGCTGGCCTGGTCCAGCTCATGGTGGAGCCTTCCGCGGCCCCGGTCCTGAGCGCCGCCCTGCGGGAGCGGGGCTGGGCGCTGCGGCAGTAGTCCCCCCGGGGGCTCGGCCCCCGGGCCCCCTGCGCCCTGCGGGCGGGCTGCCTGGCTCGACGGCGCCGTCCGGCGGGCCGGTGTGTCCGTCCTCAATCGCCGGACGGGCTCCAAAGGAGCCCCAGTGGGGGCTGGGGGCGAAGCCCCCGGTTCGGGAAGGGGTGGGGTGGGGCAGTGTCCGATATGCGGCTCCGCCGCGTGGCCCCGCGCAGCGGCCCGGGGTCCCGGAGCCCCGGTGCGGGACGGGTGCGCAGGCGCACGGGTGCATGGGCAGGGTTCCGCACTCGGTAACCTTGTGCGGGGCACCTTGGCATTCGGCCTGCCCGTAAACGCGTATCAGGAAGGTCTCCGACACCGTGGAATCCGTGATCGTCGCCATCGACGGCCCCTCCGGCACGGGCAAGTCGAGCACCTCCAAGGCGGTTGCCGCAGAGCTGGGGCTGAGCTACCTCGACACCGGCGCGCAGTACCGGGCGATCACCTGGTGGATGATCAGCAACGGCGTCGACGTCGAGGACCCGCTGGCGATCGCGAGCGTCGCCGCGAAGCCGGTGATCGAGTCCGGTACGGATCCCTCCGCGCCGACGATCACCGTCGACGGGCTCGACGCGTCCGGGCCGATCCGTACGCAGGAGGTGACCGCCAAGGTCAGCGCGGTCAGCGCGGTCCCCGAGGTACGCGCCCGGATCACCGAGCTGCAGCGGTCCATCGCCGCGGCCGCCGAGAAGGGCATCGTCGTCGAGGGCCGGGACATCGGCACGACCGTCCTGCCCGACGCCGACCTGAAGATCTTCCTGACCGCCTCCCCGGAGGCCCGCGCCGCCCGCCGCAGCGGTGAGCTGAAGGGCAAGGAGGCGACCGATCTCGCCAGCACCCGTGAGGCGCTGATCAAGCGGGACCACGCCGACTCCAACCGGAAGACCTCCCCCCTCGCCAAGGCTGGCGACGCCGTCGAGGTCGACACCACCGACCTCACGCTCGCGCAGGTCATCGAGTGCGTCGTCACCCTGGTTGAGGAGAAGCGGGCAGCGAAGTGACCGCACCGTCCGCGAAGGGCGCCGCCGTCGGCAGGCGGATCGGCATCGGCCTCATGCACACGCTGTGGAGGCCGCGCGTCCTGGGCGCCTGGCGGGTTCCCGCCACCGGCCCGGTGATCCTCGCCGTCAACCACGCGCACAACATCGACGGGCCGATGCTCATGGGCACGGCCCCGAGGCCGGTGCACTTCCTGATCAAGCAGGAGGCCTTCGTCGGGCCCCTCGACCCGTTCCTCACCGGAATCGGGCAGCTGAAGGTGGACCGGGAAAACACCGACCGGACCGCGATCTCCAACGCGCTCGCGGTGCTCGAGAACGGCGGCGTTCTCGGCATCTTCCCCGAGGGCACCCGCGGCGAGGGCAACTTCGCCTCCATCCGCGGCGGCCTCGCCTACTTCGCCGTCCGCTCCGGCGCCCCGATCGTTCCGGTCGCGGTGCTGGGAAGCAGTGAGAGGGGCGGACGGTTGATACGGCCGCTGCCCCCGTTGCGCAGCCGCGTCGACGTCGTCTTCGGTGATGCCTTCACCGCGGGCGACGGCAGTGGCAGGCGTACGCGCAAGGCGCTCGACGAAGCGACCGTACGCATCCAGGAGCGGCTCACCGCCCACCTGGAAAACGCCAGGCGCCTCACCGGGCGCTGAGCGAGACTTCAGTAGTGAGCCCCGGGCCCACGGGCCCGACCCGGCTCACCGACCACCAATGAACGAGGAACGGACTTCATGAACGACCAGCACGACCACGGGGCACTCGGCGACACCGAGTACGCGGAGTTCATGGAGCTCGCCGCGGAGGAGGGCTTCGACCTCGAGGAGGTCGAGGGCGCGATCGAGGAGGCCGGTCACGGCCCGCTGCCGGTCCTCGCCGTCGTCGGCCGCCCGAACGTCGGCAAGTCGACCCTGGTGAACCGCTTCATCGGCCGCCGCGAGGCCGTCGTCGAGGACAAGCCCGGCGTCACCCGCGACCGCGTCACGTACGAGGCCGAGTGGGCCGGCCGGCGCTTCAAGGTGGTCGACACCGGCGGCTGGGAGCAGGACGTGCTCGGCATCCACGCCTCCGTCGCCGCCCAGGCCGAGTTCGCGATCGAGGCCGCCGACGCGGTCGTCTTCGTCGTGGACGCCACCGTCGGCGCCACCGACACCGACGAGGCCGTTGTCAAGCTGCTCCGCCGCGCCGGCAAGCCCGTCGTGCTCGCCGCCAACAAGGTCGACGGCCCCTCCGGCGAGGCCGACGCCGCGATGCTCTGGTCGCTCGGGCTCGGTGAGCCGTTCCCGGTCTCCGCCCTGCACGGCCGCGGCACCGGCGACCTCCTCGACGAGGTCCTCAAGGCGCTCCCGGACGCCCCCGCCCAGACGTTCGGCACCGCGGTCGGCGGCCCGCGTCGCGTCGCCCTCATCGGCCGCCCGAACGTCGGCAAGTCGTCCCTGCTGAACAAGGTCGCGGGCGAGGAGCGCGTCGTCGTCAACGAGATGGCGGGCACCACCCGCGACCCGGTCGACGAGCTCATCGAACTCGGCGGCAAGACCTGGAAGTTCGTGGACACCGCGGGTATCCGCAAGAAGGTCCACCTCCAGGAGGGCGCCGACTACTACGCTTCGCTCCGCACCGCGGCCGCGGTCGAGAAGGCCGAGGTCGCCGTCGTCCTGATCGACACGAGCGACTCGATCTCCGTCCAGGACCAGCGGATCATCACGATGGCGGTCGAGGCGGGCCGCGCGCTCGTCATCGCGTACAACAAGTGGGACACCCTCGACGAGGAGCGCCGCTACTACCTGGAGCGCGAGATCGAGACCGAGATGCAGCAGGTCTCGTGGGCGCCCCGGGTCAATGTCTCGGCCGCGACCGGCCGGCACATGGACAAGCTGGTCCCGGCGATCGAGACGGCGCTGGAGGGCTGGGAGACCCGGGTCCCGACCGGCCGTCTCAACGCCTTCCTCGGCGAGCTGGTCGCCGCCCATCCGCACCCGATCCGCGGCGGCAAGCAGCCGCGCATCCTGTTCGGTACGCAGGCGGGCACGAAGCCCCCGCGCTTCGTGCTCTTCGCGTCCGGCTTCCTGGAGCACGGCTACCGCCGCTTCGTCGAGCGCCGTCTGCGCGAGGAGTTCGGCTTCGAGGGCACCCCGATCCACATCTCGGTGCGGGTGCGCGAGAAGCGCGGCAAGAAGAAGTAGCGCGGCAGGAAGATGCAATGCGCGACGAAGTGGCCGGGGCGGCAGCCGCCCCGGCCACTTCGTCGTTCATGTGCGTGTGCGTTCGCCTGGTTCACAGCCCCCTGCGGGGCGCGGGTGGCAGCGCCGCGGGGACGTGGTGGCGCGTCCCGGTGTGCTGCCGGGCGCCTGCCTGCCGGCCGCTCGGCTGCCCGCCGAGTCCGGAGCCGAGTCCCGAGCTGAGCCCGGAGCCGAATCCCGTGTGCCCGCTGTGCCCGCTGTGGCCGGAGCGGCCTCCGTGCAGGCCGGCTCCGAAGCTCTTGAAGCCGAGATCCTCCTCGCCGCTCCGATCCCCTGGAAGCGTCCGGAACGCCCTGCGGTACTCGGAGTACAGCGCGTCGTAGATCGGCGTGGCCGAGGGGATCTGGCTCGGGAACGGCTGGCGGGTGAGGTCGTATGTCTGCACGTATGAGCCAACGACCTGCACGCCCGTCGGATGCGGGCCCGCCCGGGAAATCGCAGTTCGGCGGGGATACGCGGGGGGCGCACGGGGCGCCCGCCGCGTATCCCGGCGGTATCAGGTCCCCGCCAGCGGCATGGCCGCGGCGACCAGCCGCCCGTTCGCCGCCGCCTTCTCCAGCGCGTCGCGCAGCAGGTCCTCACGGGGCTGCTGGCCGATGGAACCGGCCGGGGCGGCGAACACGAGGACCCGGTGGGACCTGTTGGCGGCGGTCCGCCAGCCCTCGGTGACCTGGAGCGGCTGATGGGCCTGCCACCAGGCGACCGGGCTGCCGCCTCCCGTGCCCGGCTGGAGCACGGCGTGCAGCTGGCCCATGGCGAGCAGGACGGACCAGCCCGGCAGCGAACGGGGCACCTCGTTGACGGCGGAGACCGGCAGGAAACCCTGCTCGATGAGCAGCGGCAGGAAGTCGTCGCCGCCGCCGAACGAGCCGGGGCGGGCGATGGGCGCGGTCGGCTCGACGACGAGCGCGGGGTGGAGCTCGTCCTCGATCAGGACGAGACCGCTGGTGATGCCGAGCACGGCCTGACCGGGCGCCGCGTTCGCCACGCCGTGGTCCGGCTGGACGGCGGGGGCGGCCGGGGCCGGGGCCTCGCCGGTGATCGACCTTACGGCGCCCTTGAGCTGCTCCTCGGCGACCTGGACGACCTGCGAGGGGATGCAGCTGGCGTGGGCGAACGCGAGGACGGCGGTCTCCTCGCCGACGAACAGCACGGTGCTGGTGCGTTCCTGCTCGGAGTCGCCCGGGGTGCGGCAGGAAGTGCAGTCGTAGCTGCCCGGGGCGTTCTCGCCGGCGAGCAGCCGGTCGGCTTCTTCGTCGCCGATCTCGGCGCGTACGTCCTCGCTGACGTCGAGCATGCGCGGCACGGGTGGCTCCTCGGACTCGGTGCTGGGTGGGCTGCCGGGGGGGTCCCCGGCTCATAACGAGCACAACGGGCAATCCTTGGCCGGGGTCACGCGAGAAGCGGATACTGAGAGACACATCGTCAAGTCGACAGATCGATGTCCGGCATCCTTGAGCCGACCGTTCGTCCCTGACCCGGCGTCACCACGCCGCACCCGGCTCGCCCCTCCCCGCATAACAGTCCCAAGGGGCAAGTACAGTCCATTCCTGACGAACATGAAGACCGGGGGACGCGGCAGCGCATGCATATCTCTTTCCTGCTCCACAACGCGTACGGAATCGGTGGGACGATCCGTACGACGTTCAACCTCGCCCAGACCCTTGCCGAGCGGCACGACGTCGAGATCGTCTCCGTCTTCCGGCACCGCGAAGAGCCGATGCTGGGCGCCCCCGACGGCGTATCCATGAGGCATCTCGTGGACCTGCGCAAGGGCAGCCCCACGTTCGACGGCGGGCGCCCGGAGTACACCATGCCCTCGAAGGTGTTCCCGCGCGGCGACGGCCGCTGGAAGCAGTACAGCCGCCTCACCGACGCCCGGATCGCAGCCCATCTGAAATCCCTCGCGGCCGATGTCGTCGTCGGCACCCGCCCCGGGCTGAACGTCCACATCGCCCGCCAGGCCCGCCGCGGCCCCGTCCGCATCGGCCAGGAGCACCTCACCCTGGACAGCCACGGATACCGGCTGCGCCGCGAGATCGGCCACCGGTACGCCCTGCTGGACGCGGTCACCACGGTCACCGAGGCCGACGCGCAGTCGTACCGCACACGCCTGAAGCTGCCCGGCGTACGGATCGAGTCCGTGCCGAACTGTGTGCCCGCGCCGACCGTCGCCCCCGCCGACGCCGGCAGCAAGTGGGTCGTCGCGGCGGGCCGGCTCACCAAGGTCAAGCGGTACGACCTGCTGGTCAAGGCCTTCTCGAAGGTCGTCGCCGCCCGCCCCGACTGGCGGCTGCGGATCTACGGCAGCGGCGACGCGACCGGCAACGAACTGGGCGCACTGCGAGCCCTGATCGAGCAGAGGGGACTGCACAACCACGTCTTCCTGATGGGGCCCGCCAACCCACTGGAGTCGGAGTGGGTCAAGGGCTCGCTCGCGGCCGTCACGTCGAGCATCGAGTCCTTCGGGATGACGATCGTCGAGGCGATGCGCTGCGGCGTCCCGGTCGTCTCCACCGACTGCCCGCACGGGCCCGGCGAGATCATCGAGGACGGCGTCGACGGACGGCTCGTGCCGGTCGGCGACGAGGACGCCGTCGCCGATGCGCTGCTCGCCCTGATCAACGACGACGCGCTGCGGCGGCGCACCGGAGAGGCGGCCCTCAGCGCCTCCGAGCGCTTCGACCCGGCCCGGATCGCCGAACGCCATGAGGCGCTCTTCACCGAACTGGTCGCCCAGGGCACCAACGGCCGCTCGCGCAGCGCACTGCGGGACGCCGCGCACCGCTCACGCGGCGCGGTGCTCGACGGGGCGTACGCCCTGCGCTACAAGGCCGCCGACGTGATCCGGAAGGGGAAGACGGCATGACCACGTCCACCGGGCGGCGGACGCCGCGTGCCGACTGCATCGCCGACGCCGCGGGAGGCGTCACGTTCGACATAGCGGGAGTCACCGCGCCCGACGCCGCGCTGGTGCTCCGCCGGCGCGGCGGCACGGCCGCCGACGACACCGTCCGGCTGCCGCTCACCCCGGCCGGCGGTGACCACTCGCGGGCCGTGCTGCCCAGCACCGTCGAGCTGGCCGAGGGCCACTGGGACGCGTACACGGACGACGACGTGGCCGTCGAGCCCGGCATCCGGGATCTCCGGGCGCTCGTCGACCGGGTCCCGGAGGCCGGGCGGGTCGTCGTGCGCGTCCCCTATCCGACCGCGGACCGGCGGCTCGCGGTGCGCTCCTGGGTGCGCGAACCGCACGCCGAGGCCGGGGACATCGGCTTCGAGCAGGGTTCCTGCACGATCGAGGGCGTGCTGTACGGGGCACGCCTCGGCGCCGGAGCGGTGGCCGAGGCGCGGCTCGGCGGCACGGTTCACCGGCTGCCCGTGACGAGCGAGGGCGCGAGCTTCCGCTTCACGCTTCCCTACGCCACGCTCGGCGAGGCCCCCGTCGATAAGCAGCAGATGTGGACGCTGTGGCTGCGGCCCGCCGAGGGCGCGGAGCCCGTGCGGATCTCCCGCATCCTCGACGACGTATGGGACCGCAAGAGCATCTTCGTCTACCCGGTGTACGAGGCCGACGACTTCCGGGCCACGCCCTGCTACACCAACGACAACGACCTGTGCGTACGGCTGACGGCGAAGTGATCCGTCGCACGGCCCGAGGACACTTGCGGACAGTCATTGTCCTCAAGTCCTGGCAGACTCGCGTACATGCTGGAAACCTCGGCACGACTGCTGCGCCTGCTCTCCCTGCTGCAGGCCCACCGTGAATGGTCGGGTGCCGAGCTCGCCGACCGGCTCGGCGTCACCCCGCGCACGGTGCGGCGGGACGTCGACCGGCTGCGCGAGCTCGGGTATCCCGTGAACGCCAGCCCCGGCACAGGCGGCGGGTACCAGCTCGGCGCGGGGGCCGAACTGCCGCCGCTGCTGCTCGACGACGACGAGGCGGTCGCCGTCGCGGTCGGGCTGCGCACCGCCGCCGGCAACGGCGTGGAGGGCATCGGCGAGACCTCCGTACGTGCCCTCGCGAAGCTGGAGCAGGTGCTGCCGAACCGGCTGCGTCGCCGGGTCAGCGCCCTCAACTCCTTCACCGTCCCGATGCTGCGCGCCCCCCAGGCGCAGGTCGACCCGTCCGTCCTGACCGAGCTGGCCAGTGCCTGCCGGGACAGCGAGCGGCTGCGCTTCGCGTACGAGGACCACAACGGCTCGACGACCCGACGCACCGTGGAGCCGCACCGGCTGGTGTGCACCGAGCGCCGCTGGTATCTCGTCGCCTGGGACCTGGACCGCGCGGACTGGCGCACGTTCCGGGTCGACCGGATCACCCCGAGGCCGCCGCACGGCCCGCGCTTCGCACCCCGTACGCCGCCCGCCGAGGACCTCGCCGCCTATGTCTCGAAGGGCGTGTCGACGGCCGCGTACGCCGCGAAGGCGGTGATCAGGCTGCGGGTACCGGCCGAGCGTGCCGCCGAGGCCGTGTCACCGTCGGCCGGCGTACTGGAGGCGGAGGGGCCGGAGAGCTGTCTGCTGCACACGGGCGCGGGAAGCCTCGATGTGATGGTCATTCATGTGCTCCTGATGGGCTTCGACTTCGAGGTCGTCGAGCCGAAGGAGCTGACCGAGCACGTCAGGACGCTCCGGGACCGGCTGTCCCGGGCCCTGGGGGAATGACCCGGAGGCCGGGCGGGGCGATCGCTCCGATGGCGAACATGTGGTGCGCCCACACCACCACCGAGAGTCCGGTGAGGGCCATGGTGGCGCCCACGAGCGTGACGTAGCCGAAGATCGGCTTGCGGGAGAAGACCCGGCATCCGGAACATCGTCATGCCCGGCGCCCGCATCCCGCTGATCCCGCCGCCAGGAAGTTCACCGAGGTGAGGATCGTGCCGAAGCCGGAGAGCGCAAGCCCATGATCCACAGGTCGATGCCGACACCGGGGGACTGCTGCAGGCCGTGAGCCAGTCCACGGCCATCCGGCCCCGCCTCTGCAAGGGTGCCTCGGCGGCGGCTGCCCCAGCGGTGTCCGTCCCCGTCGTCGCCCCCCGCGGTCCGCGGACGGGCCTCGTCCGGAACCACACGGATCCACGCTGTGATACGCGTACGGGTGCCGGCCGGTTCGTCCTGAAGTAGGGATTGCATAAGGAATGATGAATTCCCGACTTTCCCGCGGTGCGTGAAAAGACTGCGACAGAAGAAATTCAGCAGTCTGGAATGGGGGCGTCCGGTGAAGTTCGGGCGGATCCGTGAATTTCCTGTGGGGGCGACTTCGATTATCCGCACAAATGGGCGGGCCTGCGCTAAACGCGTGTCGTGATCCTGTGACACAAGTGTGACGGCTGAGGTACGTGGGGATGCTGATACGCGTACCCACTCCCGCTCCCGCGGACTTCCGTCACCGTCCGCCGCCACCTACGGTGAGGTCCATGGCATCGATTCCGACCCCTTCCGCAGAACCCGACGACGCCCCCGAAACGTATGTCGGTCTGGACGCCGACCGGGCGGAGCGCCTTGCCCGCAGCCGGGGGTGGAGCACCGTCAGATCGCTGCCGCCGGGCGCCATCATCACCATGGAATATCTGGTGGGCCGACTGAACTTCGAGGTCGACGGCGGCAGGGTCATCCGCTGCTGGAAGGGCTGACGCAGTCTGACGTGGCCTCAGCTGTGCGTCCCGCCGCCCGCACATGGTGAAGGCCCCGACCTCGGTCGGGGCCTTCACCATGTGCGGGGGACAGGCTGTGCGTACCGTCCCCCGCGGATATGACGGAGCCGTCAGCCGCTGCCGGGCACCGGCCGTGAGCGCGGCGGCCGGCGGCTGCCGACCGGGGCGACCGGATTGGGGTGCGGGGGGTGGGGCGTGTGCACGCCGTGCCCCGAGCGCACGACCGCGTGCGGGCGTGACTGCGTGAGCTGCGCGGTCGCCGTGGCAGTCGTGGCAGCCGTGGTGGCAGCCGCCGCACCCGCGCTCGGCGTCCGGCCGCCGCTGCTTCCCGCGCCCACCTGCCTGCGCACCGGCTCGCCTTCCTCCGTCGCCACCCGCTGCGGATATATGGCGGGCCGCGGACCACCCGAGGCGACCGGAAGCGAAGGCGCCGGCAGACGGCGCGTCCGCAGCTGGTCGCGCACCCGATCGCGCAGCGACAGGATGAAGTCCTCGGCGCGTCCGATCACCGGCTCGCACCAGGGCAGCGCCAGCAGGATCACCAGCCCGGCCGCCCAGCCGAGCAGGACGTCGCTCAGCCAGTGCGTACCGAGGTAGACGGTCGTGAGTCCGACACCCAGGGCAACCACGGCGGACAACGCCGAGAGATAGCGCCGGGCCAGCGGGGTGGTGGCGAGGTAAGCCAGGATTCCCCAGGTCACGACGGCGTTCGCGGTGTGGCCGGAAGGAAATATATCGCCGCCGGCGAAGAGCTCGGCGGAGCCGATCTCCGTCGCGTAGTGGGGACCGAGCCGCCCGAGGCCCAGCTTGACCGATCCCACCGTCGCGTTCAGCAGCAGCAGCGCGGCGCCGAGCGCCAGCAGGGGCCGCAGGGTGTGCTGCCGCCAGGAGCGCCAGCCCAGCCAGGCCGCCACCATCACGGCGGTGGGGCCGCGCTGGCCGAGCACCACGAAGTAGTCCAGAAACGCGTGCAGCTCCGGCCACTGCTGATACGGCCGGAAGAGCATGACCTTCCAGTCGAGGGTCACCAGCCAGGACGAGACGAGCACGGCGACGACGATGGCGAGATAGAACGCCGACGTCCCGCCGAAGAGGGCGAGACGGGTGCGGCTCATCCGCGGGATCTCTATCTTCGGCGGCTCCGGCTCCCGGTCCAGACGGGCAAAGATGTCGGTACGCACCCAATCGACGTTACAGCGAGTGAGTGTGGGGCCAGGCCGATCCCGGCTGTTCGTGATGACGATGTGATGTGGAGTATGTCTCAGCCGCACATTCATTCCCGGTCGCAGTCGAAATGGAAGTGACCTTGTGCCCTATTGCTGAGGTGGCCTTCTCCGTAAGTGTGTTTGTACGCGGGAAAACAGTTCACGCGATTGCCGCACGGAATTACGGGGCCGTTCGGAGCACAGCGGGTACCACTCCCTGGCGCGTCGGGCGTGGCGTACGCCACACCCCGCGGCCCGTCGAGGTGAGAGGTGCGCCACGCGCCACCGGCCCGGACTCGCGTACGCTGGCTGATCACTCGCCCGTCGATGCCGGGCCGCCCAGCGGGCCCCGCCCCGGCTGGCCCACCGACGCGAGAGACTCATGGGAGGTACGTGGATGTTCGGGACGATCACGGCCGGAGCACGCCCGCGTGCCACCGGTGGCGGTGTCAACCGCTGGGTCGTCCTTCTCGTCCTCTGCGTCAGCCTGCTCCTGGTCGCGCTCGACGCGACCGTGCTCCATGTCGCCGTGCCGGCCGTCACCGAGGACCTCCGCCCCAGTGGCGTGGAGCTCCTCTGGATCGTCGACGCGTACCCCCTGGTCTGCGCCTCGCTGCTGATCCTCTTCGGCACGCTCGGTGACCGTGTCGGCCGCCGACGCGTGCTGCTGCTCGGTTACGCGCTCTTCGGCGCGGCGTCCGCCGTCGCCGCCCTCGCCACCACCCCCGAGGTGCTCATCGCGGCGCGCGCCCTCCTGGGCATCGGCGGCGCGATGATCATGCCCGCGACGCTCTCGATCCTCCGTGCCGTCTTCCCCGACCGGCGCGAGCGGGCAACGGCCATCGGCATCTGGACCGCGGTCGCCGCCGTCGGCGCCGCCACCGGACCGGTGCTCGGCGGCTTCCTCGTCGAGCACTTCTGGTGGGGCTCGGTCTTCCTGATCAACATTCCGCTGATGGCGCTGATCCTGCCGGTCGGCCGCCTGCTGCTGCCCGAGTCCAGGGGCAGCGGCGACGGCCCCTGGGACGTGGTCGGCGCGCTGATGGCCGCGGCCGGTGTGCTCGGCATGGTCCTCGGCGTGAAGCGTCTCGGGGTCGGCCACGGCCTGCTGGAGCTCCGCACCGCGGGCCCGCTGCTCGTCGGAGCCCTGCTCCTCGTCCTCTTCGTACGCCGCCAGCGACGCCGGGCACATCCCCTCATCGACATGCGGATGTTCCACCGGGCGACCTTCTCCACGGCGGTCGGCTGCATCGTGCTCGCCATGCTGGCGCTGGTCGGCCTTGAACTGATCGCCGTCCAGTACCTCCAGCTGGTGCTCGGGCTGAGCCCGCTGGAGACCGGGCTGCGGCTGCTGCCGCTCACCTTCGCCGCCATGGCGGCCGGCGCGACCGGCTCGTACACCCTGCGCCGCATCGGCCCGCGCCGGATGGTCGGGTGGGGCTTCGTGGCGACCGCCGCGGCCGTGCTGCTGCTGACGCTGATGGGGCATGACGACCGGCCGCTGCTGCTCACCGCCGGGTTCGTGCTCCTCGGCTTCGGGCTGCAGACCACGCTCTTCGCCGCGTACGAGTCGATGCTCAGCGAGGCGCCCGCCGCGCAGGCGGGCGGGGCCGCTGCTATCGGCGAGACGTCGTACCAGCTCGGTGCCGGAATGGGCATTGCGCTGCTCGGCAGCGTCATGAACGCCGCGTACGCCCCCGGGCTGACGGATGCCTCCGGCGTGCCCGGCGCCGCCCGTACCGCCGCGGCCAACTCGCTCGGAGAGGCCTATCAGGTGGCGGCCGCGCTGGGCGGACCCGCGGGGGACGCTCTGCGGATCGCGGCGCGGTCCTCGTTCGTGCACGGTCTGCACGTCACGCTGCTGGTGAGCGCCGGGCTGCTGTTGCTCGGGGCGCTGGCGGCGCTGCGGCTGCCGAAGGAGATGGACTGCGCGGCCCAGCCGGCGAAGCTGCCCGAGCAGGCGACGCACCAGTCGCACGAGCCACACCAGTCGCACGAGCCGCGCAACTCGCATGAGCCGGCCGAGTCCCGCGACCACGTGACCGTCCCGGCGCGCCGCGCACCCGCGGAGGCGGCGGGTGCGGCCGGCGCTGGACGCGCGGCACACTGAGCCGTAACGTCGGCGCCGAGCATTAACTAACACCGCTAGGTTTTGCCAGCGCCGTGCGAGCCGCCGGAGGCACCCTCATGTCCGCATCCTCGAAGCTGCCGCCCTTCGACCCCGCCGACCCCCTCGGCATCGACGACCTGCTGGACCCCGAGGATCTCGCGATCCGCGACACCGTCCGCACCTGGGCCGCCGACCGCGTGCTGCCGCACATCGCCGACTGGTACGAGCGCGGCGAACTCCCCGGCATCCGCGAGCTCGCCCGCGAACTCGGCTCGATCGGTGCGCTCGGCATGTCCCTGACCGGCTACGGCTGCGCGGGCGCCACCGCCGTCCAGTACGGACTGGCCTGTCTCGAGCTCGAGGCCGCCGACTCCGGTATCCGCTCCCTCGTCTCCGTACAGGGCTCGCTCGCCATGTACGCGATCTGGAAGTACGGCTCCGAGGAGCAGAAGCAGCGCTGGCTGCCGTCCATGGCGGAGGGCTCGACCATCGGCTGCTTCGGGCTGACCGAGCCGGACCACGGCTCGGATCCGGCCGGAATGCGTACGTATGCCAAGCGCGACGGCGGCGACTGGGTGTTGACGGGCCGCAAGATGTGGATCACCAACGGGTCGGTCGCCGGCGTCGCGGTGGTCTGGGCACAGACCGACGAGGGCATCCGCGGCTTCGTCGTGCCGACCGACGCGCCAGGCTTCTCCGCCCCCGAGATCAAGCACAAGTGGTCTCTACGGGCGTCCGTCACCAGTGAACTGGTCATGGACGACGTGCGGCTGCCCGCCGATGCCGTACTGCCGGAGGTCACCGGGCTGAAGGGCCCGCTCAGCTGTCTGAGCCACGCGCGCTACGGCATCGTCTGGGGCGCGATGGGCGCGGCCCGTTCCAGCTTCGAGGCGGCACTCGACTACGCGAAGACGCGCGAGCAGTTCGGCAAGCCCATCGGCGGCTTCCAGCTCACCCAGGCCAAGCTCGCCGACATGGCGCTCGAACTGCACAAGGGGATCCTGCTCGCCCACCACCTCGGGCGGCGGATGGACGCCGGGACGCTCCGCCCCGAGCAGGTCAGCTTCGGAAAGCTGAACAACGTACGGGAAGCGATCGAGATCTGCCGCACCTCGCGCACGATCCTCGGCGCCAACGGGATCTCGCTCGAGTACCCCGTGATGCGGCATGCGACGAACCTCGAGTCGGTGCTCACTTACGAGGGCACCGTCGAGATGCACCAGCTGGTGCTGGGCAAGGCGCTCACCGGTCTGGATGCCTTCAGGTAGGCGAGGAGCTACCTGGGGGCACCGGAAGGTACTGCGCGAGCGCCCTGCTCAGCTCTGGTTGCTGCATTTTCCGGGGGCACCCCCCGGGCCCCCGGCCGAAAACCATCCCGGCCTCAGCTCTGGTTGCTGCATTTTCCGGGGGACACCCCCCGGGCCCCCGGCCGAAAACCACCCCGGCCTCAGCTCTGGTTGCTGCATTTTCCGGGGGGCACCCCCCCGGACCCCCGGCCGAAAACCACCCCGGCCTCAGCTCTGGTTGAAGAAGCCGTCGGTGGTCCTGCCCGACGTCTCCCCGCTGACGATCTCCGTGTCGGCGGGGGTCAGCAGGAAGACCCGGGTCGCCACGCGCTCGATCGAGCCGCGCAGGCCGAAGGTCAGCCCGGCCGCGAAGTCCACGACACGCTTGGCGTCGGTGGGCTCCATGGACGTGAGGTTGACGATGACCGGGACGCCGTCCCGGAAGAGCTCCCCGATGGCGCGTGCATCACGGAAGCTGTCCGGCGAGATGGTGGCGATCCGGCGACCCTGCTCCAGCGCCGACTCGGAGGCCACCCGCACCCGCGGGTCGGTCACCCACTGGTCGGCAGCTCCCGCACCCTCGGCGTACTCGTCGTCGTAGTACCGCTCGTCGTTGTCCTCGACGAGCCCCAGCCATGCACTCGCCTTGCGCACCGATGCCATGGACGCCTCCTTTCACCGCGGTCACTTGTGGTTCCGCATCCCTATGGTCGTCCATGATGCGGATCGCGCGCCAAGTGGATAGTCGCCGCGCAGGGGTTTCGTGACGTACCTGGTGCAGAAGATGTGGCGATTCGTCAAGATTCCTGCTGCGTACAGGGCCTGAGGGCGCCTCATAAGCCTCATATCGGAGCAAAATATAAATGTCGGGCCGGATGGGTGACGCCGTGGGCGTACGGGTGAACGCATCGGCCGGTACGATGCCCGCCCGCGCACTCGAACGACTCTCGGGGGAACGTCGTGTTCGGCATCGTCAGACCCTGCACCCATCGGCTCACGGACGGCCTCAAGACGGAATGGATGGCCCATCTCTGCGGGCTGTGTCTGGCACTTCGCTCCGACCACGGCCAGTTCGCCAGGGTCGTCACGAACTACGACGGGCTCATCGTCTCGGTTCTGACGGAGGCTCAGACGGCGCGTACGGCGGAGCTGCGGCGCACGGCGGGGCCCTGTCCGCTGCGCGCCATGCGCACCGCGCCGGTCGCTCGCGGTGAGGGCGCCCGGCTGGCCGCCGCGGTCTCGCTGGTGCTGGCGTCGGCGAAGGTGCGGGACCACGTTGCCGACCGGGACGGGTTGTTGGCGCGCAGGCCGGTGGCCGCGGCGGCCCGTCGGGTGGCGCTCAGCTGGGACCGGGCGGGTGCACGGACCGGGCGGGAGCTGGGCTTCGACACCGCGGTCCTGGTCGACGCCGTCGACCGGCAGACCGGGATAGAGGCCGTGGCGGGGCCCGGGACGTCGCTGCTGGCCGTCACCGAGCCGACGGAGACGGCGACCGCGGCCGCCTTCGCGCACACCGCCGTGCTCGCCGGGCGGCCGCAGAACGTCGCACCGCTGGCCGAGGCGGGCCGGCTCTTCGGAAGGCTCGCGCATCTGCTGGATGCCGTGGAGGACAGGGAAGCTGACGACGCGTCGGGAGCCTGGAACCCGCTCACCGCGACCGGCACCTCGTTGGGCGAGGCGCGGCGGCTCGCGGACGACGCGCTGCACGGCATCAGGCTCGCTCTGCGCGACGCGGAGTTCGTCGACGACAAGCTGCTGCATGTGCTGCTCGCGCACGAGCTGCGGCGGTCGGTCGACCGGGCGTTCGGCACGACGACCTGCTCGCACCAGGGGTACGGGCAGCAGCCGCCGCAGGGGAACCCGTACGCCGGTGGCGGCCACCCCGGCGGCGGTCCCTACGGGTCGAACAACCCGTACGGCGGCGGCGCGGGCATGCCCGGCGGCCCCGGCGGCCCCGGGGGACCCGACGGGCTGCCGCCCCGGTTCGGGGGCGGCGATCCGCACAGGCCGCAGCCGCGCGGCTTCTGGGCGGGCTGTGCGGCCTTCATCGGTCTCTGCTGCACATGCAGGATCTGCTGCGCCGAGGAGTACGAGGGTCCGTGGTCCCGCAAGAAGCGTGAGGGCTGCTGCCACAAGTGCGACTGCGACTGCCCGTGCGACGGCTGCGACTGCTGCTGCCCCTGCGACGGCTGCTAGGCCGCGCGCGGCGGCTTTTCGGGGTCTGGGGCAGGTCCCCAATGCCCCGGCGCGTACCCGGCACTGTGCGGACGGCTCGTCCGTCCGTCCTCAAACGGCGGACGGGCTGAGAAGGAGTCCGCCGAGCGTGTGTGGAGCGAATTCCGGCCGTCCCGGGGAAGTGGCGCGAGGACAGTGACGAGGTCGTGCTGACCGCCGCCGACGTGGACGGGCCCACGCTCGACGGACAGCCCCTGACCGGCCAGGTCCGGCTCGGCGGTCGACCACGCTCGCGGTGCACACGTCGCGCGTCGCGCACGGCGGGCGCCGACTGGTCGTACTGCGCCGCGAAGGACCGTTCGCGGTACGCGACTTCGACCCAGGCGCCCTGGCGCGCCGGGCGTTCGACGGCATCGAGGCGACGCCGTACGACCCGCGCCGGGCCGTGCCCGGCACCTTCCACGCGTACGCCGGAGTCCGCACCGTACGGGTCGAGAACGCCGACGGACAGGAGCGCGGTCCGGCCTGTCCGGCGAGATCGTCTTCGAACCCGGCGGCACCGCGCTCAGCCTCCAGGTCGCCGTCCGGTCCGCCGGCTCGCTGTGGGCCGTCTTCGCCGACGCGACCAGCGGGAAAGCAGTCACCGCTTCCGCTTCCTGCGCTCCGCGCAGCCGGCCTGAGGGTCCATCCGGACGAAGTCCGGGGGAGGCTCCGTGACTGTCGACTTCAGCCGGGCGACACTGCCGCCGTGTGCCTTCGCCGATCACTTCATCTGTCCCTACCCACCCCCTGGCAACACGCTCCCCGTGGAGATTCCGGCCGGCGAACGGAACCTGCTCGCCCCCTGATCCGTCTCATTGGCAGAAGCACAACCAGCCCCGGCCGGAGCACGACCGCCCGGGGCCCTTCGGCGTGGAGCGCCGCAAGCGGCCGAAAGGCGCCCTTGCGAGGGTTGTTGACGCCCCGAATACTCCCGAGCAGCGCTTGTCAGGGGCACGGCGGATCCGCAATCCGGACATTCGCCGACGTCTCCTGACTGCGCCTCACGGGCCCGTCACCCCACAGTCGGGCCCCCGATTCCCCTCGGGAGGAACGAGAAGTGAGGATCAAGCGCACCACCCTCAGAAGCGGCGTCGCCAGACGCATCCGTCTGCTCGCCGTCACCACCGGCCTCGTCACCGCCGCAGCGCTGGCCGTCCCCACCGCCAGCGCCGACGAGGCACCCCGCACGTTCAGCGCGACGCAGCTCTCCGCCGCGAGCGACGCCGTGCTCGACGCCGATGTGGCAGGTACCGCCTGGCACATCGACCGGGCGACCAACACCCTGGTCGTCACGGCCGACTCCACCGTCTCCAAGGCCGAGCTCGCCAGGATCAAGCAGGAGGCGGGCACCAACGCCGCCGCGCTCCGCATCGAGCGCACCCCCGGCACGTTCTCCAAGCTGATCTCCGGCGGCGACGCCATCTATGCGAGTAGCTGGCGATGCTCACTCGGCTTCAACGTCCGCAGCAGTTCCGGTACGTCGTACTTCCTGACCGCCGGCCACTGCACCGACGGCGCGGGCACGTGGTGGTCCAACTCCGGCCACACCACCGTCCTCGGCTCGACCGCGGGCTCCAGCTTCCCGACGAACGACTACGGCATCGTCCGCTACACCAACACCTCGATCTCCAAGCCGGGCACCGTCGGCAGCGTCGACATCACCAGCGCGGCCAATGCCACCGTCGGCATGTCCGTGTGTCGCCGCGGCTCCACCACCGGCACCCACTGCGGCTCCGTCACCGGCCTCAACGCCACGGTCAACTACGGTGGCGGTGACATCGTCTACGGCATGATCCGCACCAATGTGTGCGCCGAGCCGGGCGACAGCGGCGGCCCGCTCTACTCCGGCAGCCGGGCCATCGGCCTGACCTCCGGCGGCAGCGGCAACTGCTCCTCCGGCGGTACGACCTTCTTCCAGCCGGTCACCGAGGCCCTCAGCGCGTACGGCGTCAGCGTCTACTGATCCGGGCGTCGTTCACCGATCCGGGCGTCCACTGATCCGAACACGCCAGAGCCCCCGCCCGACTCTTGGGTGGGGGCTCGACGTATTGCACACTTTTGAGAGGATGGCAGAGCGGTCGGCCACAGAAGGATCGGGGGGCGGATGAAGCGCATCGGAGTGACCGGCCACAGAAGCATCCCGCCCGAGGCGATGGCCCATGTCCAGGCCGTCATGAAGGCGACGCTGTGCGGGCACGAGGGAGCCATGGAGGCTCTCTCCAGCCTCGCCGAGGGCGCCGACCAGCTCTTCGCCGACATCGCCCTGGACTGCGGCGCCGCACTGACCGTGGTGATCCCGAGCAGCGACTACGAGGAAGGGTTCGCCGACCCGGAAGCGCTGGCCTGCTACCTCCGGCTCAAGGGCCGCGCCAGCCAGGAGGTCCGGATGGCCTACCCGCACTCCACGGACGAGGCCTATTACGCGGCCGGTGCCTATATCGCCGACAACTGCGACCGGCTGCTCGCCGTCTGGGACGGCCGCCCCGCCCGGGGGCTCGGCGGTACCGGCGACATCGTCCGGTACGCGCGCGAGCGGGGCAAGCCTGTCACCGTGATCTGGCGGGACGGCGTCGAACGCGGCTGACGCCGCTCTCGCAGCCTCCGGAGTGCATGTCAACTGCGGTGCCGCACCAGCCAGTCGGTGTGCTGCGGAGAGACGATGCGCTCCGTTTCGTATACGGCCGACGGCCACTGCTGCTCGGTCACCGAGGTCTCCATGGCGATGTGGATCGCCGCCAGATCCTCCTCCACGAGCGAGTGGGCCGCGATCAGCGGCTGGTGCCGGCGGATCTCGCTCCACGCCAGACACGCGGCAGCCGCGGCCGACAGCAGCCCGAGCGGCTCGGCAGAGTCCGTCACGGCGAAGGTGCGCAGGGTGCCGAAGAACAGGGCGAGCAGCGTGAGCAGACCGATCGTGATCTGCCACAGCAGAGTGGCGCGCCGGGAGACCTCCGTGCGCCGGTGGTACCAGTTGCGCTGCTCGATCAGCCGGTCCCGTACGTACGTCTCCTTGCGTACGCTGAATACCTTCTCCCGCAGCAGCCGCATCGGCGTGGTGATGAGTTCCGCACCGGCCGCGCTCTCCCCGCTCTCGCGCGGGTCCACCCAGCCCACCTTGCGCAGCTCGTGCAGGCCCTCTTCCAGCCGGGTGGTGAACAGCCGGTCCGGGTCAGGGGCGTTGGAGTCGAAGGGTGAGCCGTGCACCGCGTACCGCCAGCACATGGAGCGGATGAACTCCGCGGCGGAGCGGTTCAGTTGCCAATGCGACTTTGCTCGATGGCGGGATCCGCGGAAGCTGACCACCAGCACGCCCGCGTACGCCAACGCGCTGAGCGCGCCCATGAGTTGGAAGGAGTCGCCGATCGTTCCCCGCCACGGCAGCGCAGCCAGGGCGGCACCGAGGACGAGGAGGAGCAGCTGCAGCCGGGTGCCGTTGACCGACTCCCGCTGCCGTGAGATGGCTGTCTCGTCCGTGCGGTGAAAGAGAACCGGCAGATCAGCGTTTCGGAAGACCATACTTTGCAGATGTCCGGGAACCCCGGTCATGCGCACCCCCATCAGCAGATTTGGCTTCACTCGTTCGATGGAATGGCTTGTTCCGTACGGAGTGGGGAATACTCGCGCAACGCTTTTGTTTCAGCTGTACGTGCCGAGTTGCTGTGGGTGGCCATGAGAGTAAAGTCGTGCCGCCGACACTGCAACGGTGCGGTACCCCTGTTAGCACAAGATGACCTAGGACGGCCGTCGTGACCTTCCAGACCTCAGCCACCTTCGCCGCCGCGAAGAAGAATCGTGTGCCTGTCACCGAGATCGACGTGCGCGGCGCCGATGCCGCCAGGAAGCTGGGTCGCGTGCGTCCCGCTGCCGTCGACCGCTCCGCACGGGTGTCGAGTTTCAACTCGGCCCTCTAGTCCGGCTCCAGGCCGCCCGGCCTGACCCTAGACTGGTGGAATGACAGGACCCCTGGTCCCATTCCGCGAGATCGTTCTCAAGGTCCACAGCAGATGCGATCTCGCATGCGACCACTGCTATATCTATGAACACGCAGATCAGAGCTGGCGTACCCGCCCTAAAACAATCTCTGACGAAGCGATTCTCTGGACGGCCCGGCGACTGGCCGAGCACGCAAGGAACCATGCACTGCCCTCCGTGTCAGTGATCCTGCACGGAGGGGAGCCATTGCTGGCGGGCCCCGCCCGGTTACGACGGATCTGCGAGGAGCTGACGAAAGCCCTCGACGGCGTCGCCGCGCTCGACCTGCGGATTCACACGAACGGCCTGCAGCTCAGCCCCCGCTATCTCGACCTCTTCGACGAGTTCGACGTCAAGGTCGGCATCTCCCTCGACGGTGACAAGGCGGCCAACGACCGCCACCGCCGCTTCGCGGACGGCCGCAGCAGCCACCCCCTGGTCATCCGGGCCGTGCAGCTGCTCAGCCAGGACCGCTACCGCCATCTCAACCTCGGCCTGCTCTGCACGATCGACGTGGCGAACGACCCCGTCGCCGTCCATGACGCGCTGATGGAGCTCGACCCCCCGCGCATCGACTTCCTTCTGCCGCACGCCACCTGGGACGAGCCGCCCCCGAGACCCAACGGCTCGCCCACGGCGTACGCCGACTGGATCCTCACCGTCTTCGACCGCTGGGACCGGCAGGGCCGTCGCGTTCCGGTGCGGCTCTTCGAGTCGGTCCTCTCCACGCTCTCCGGCGGTCCCAGCCTCACCGAGTCGCTCGGCCTCGCCCCCACCGATCTCGTCGTCGTCGAGACCGACGGCACTCTCGAGCAGGTCGACTCCCTGAAGAGCGCCTACGAAGGCGCCGCCGCCACCGGCTTCGACGTCTTCACGCACTCCTTCGACGAGGTCGCGGCCCATCCCGGCGTGCGTGCACGCCAGCTCGGCCTGGCCGGCGTCAGCGAGACCTGTCGCCAGTGCCCTGTCGTACGTTCGTGCGGAGGCGGCCTCTACACCCACCGGTACCGCACCGGCACCGACTTCGACAACACCTCCGTGTACTGCACCGACCTGGAGGCCCTGGTCCGCGGCATCGAGCTGCGCACCGCCGCCGCATCCGTGTCACCCGCGGTGACCGACGACGCGGCCCTCGGCACCGAACAGCACGAGCTGACCTGGCTGCTGCTCGCAGGCCTCAACGACGAGCTGGCCGGGCGGGGCGGCGAGGACTGGGACCGCGCCTGGGAGCTCACGGGCGCCGTCGAGCGCTCCGAGGGGGGCGGCCTCGACGAGGTGATGGCTCATCCGTACACGCGCAGCTGGCTGCTCGACGCCCTGGACGCCCTGCAGGAGGAGCGGCCGGGCGCCACCACGGCCCCGGCCGCCCGGCTGTCCGCGTCCGTCGCCGCCGCCGTCGTACGGGGCGGGCCCGATCTGACCGTGCACGTGCCGTACGACGGCGGTGTGCTGCTGCTGCCGGCCCTCGGCGAGCTGCGGTTCACCGACGCGGGGGAGCGCGGCACCGCGGAGGTGCGGCCCGTCGAGAAGGGCTTCCTGGTGCGGGCGGGCGGCGTCGAGCGGCGCATCGACCGGCTCGACGAACCGGCCGCCGACTG
Organism: Streptomyces sp. NPDC001514; assembly: GCF_053597075.1. NCBI lineage: Bacteria > Bacillati > Actinomycetota > Actinomycetes > Kitasatosporales > Streptomycetaceae > Streptomyces > Streptomyces sp. NPDC001514. The sequence goes on along the minus strand of NZ_JBSFHO010000010.1, from coordinate 147,755 downwards.
GTCGCCCGTGCGCCGGCTCGGCCGGGACGGTGCGCCGGACCTCGCGATCGACGACCTCGACCCGTACCGGAACTGCTTCGGCGTACCGGTCCTGCCGCGGCTCGGCCTCGACGCGGCGGCCCACTGGACCGGACGGCTGGCCGGCGCCTGGAGCCTGCTGCGGGAGCGGGTGCCGGAACAGGCCGAGTCCGCCGCCGGATCGCTGTCCACGCTGACCCCGCTGGCCCCCTCGGCCGGTAACGGCCCCTCGGTCGGCCGGCACGGGCTCGGCGCGCTCGGCCTGCCCTTGCGCGCTGACGTGCGGGAGCTGGCGCTCGCGCTGCTGCGCGGCCACCGGCGGGCGCGGCTGAGCGCCCTGCTCGATGTCACCGACCTCTATGCCGGGGACGGCTGGTGGAGCCATCGGGCCCCGTGGCAGGAGGCGCCGGTTCCGGTGTCGGAACTGCTGGCAGGGGCCTTTGAGCGGGCAGGGCTCGCCGCCTTCGAGCCGGGCAGCGCCGAACAGGCCCTGCAGGCCGTCGAGACCCTGGAGCACGCGCCGGAACTGACCGTCGACGGCAAGCGCCTGCTGGCGCGGCTGGGGGAAGAGGCGGCCCGTGGCGCCTGAGGGGGACGGGCTCGCACACGGGCTCGCGGAGCTCGGGCTGTCGGCGGGGGACGTGGTGCTCGTCCACGCCTCGCTCAGTGGCACCGGCCTCGACGCCGCGACGCTGCGCGAGGCGCTGCTGACGGTGTTGGGGGAGGAGGGCACCCTGGTGGTGCCCGCCTTCACCCCTGACAACTCGGACACGTCCAGCGCCCATCTGCGGCGGGTGGCCGGTATGACACCCACACAGGCGGCGGCCTTCCGGGCCACGATGCCGGCCTTCGACCCCGCCACGACGCCCTCCACCGGTATGGGCCGGTTGGCCGAGTCCGTACGGACCGCTCCGGGCGCCGTCCGCAGCACGCATCCGCAGGTGTCCTTCGCCGCGCTGGGACGACGGGCGGAGGAACTCCTCTCCTCACACCCCCTGAACTCCCATTTCGGTGAGGACTCCCCGATGGGGGCCTTCTACCGGGCGGGGGCACGTGTACTGATGATCAATGTGGGCTTCTCCGTCTGTACCGCCTTTCATCTCGCGGAATACCGCATCGGTGCGCCCAAGCGGCGCTATCGCTGTGTGGTGCGTGGGGCGGACGGTCCGGAATGGACGGAATACGAGGACACCGCGCTGGACGACAGCGATTTCGGGATCATCGGAGATGCGTTCGATGCCATCGAAGGGAATCGGGAGCAGAAGGGACAACTGGGAAGAACGGCCGCAAGGTTGTTCTCGATCAGGGATGCGGTGGACCACGCCGTGGCGTGGATGACCGAAAAGCGGCCCTGATTGACTGACCGATGGGGGGATGAAGCACGGTCTGCTCCGGAATGATTAATTCGCTCGCACCTCATCATCCGTGAGTGCGGGTGTTCACACAGGACCAGGACGGGGGTCGTGTGCAAGCGTCATCGCAACATCGAGCGGCGGACCATCGGCCGTACTTCTTCTTGAGCTATGCGCACACGCCGAGGTACGCAGCCGGTGGCCCCGACCCCGATATGTGGGTCGAGCGGCTGTTCAGTGATCTGTGCGGCCATGTGATGGCCATGACCGATCTCCCGGCCGGTGCCCCGGCCGGATTCATGGACCGGGACATACGCTCGGGCGAGGGCTGGTCGGAGCGGCTCGGTGAAGTACTCGCCACCTGTCGCGTCTTCGTACCACTCTTCTCACCGCGCTACTTCGCCAGCGAGATGTGCGGGAAGGAGTGGTACGCCTTCGCCCAGCGGGCCATCTACCACCAGGCCAAGAGCAACCGGCCGGCCGAGGCCATAGTGCCCGCCCTGTGGGTGCCGGTGCCGCCCGAACAACTCCCCGGTCCCGCCGAGCGGTTGCAGTTCAACCACCGCGCCTTCGGGGACCGCTATGTCACCGACGGCCTCTACGGGCTCATCAAACTCCGCATATTCGCCGAGGAGTACGAGCGCGCGGTCTACGAACTCGCCAAGCGCATCGTCAGCGTCGCCGACACCGCCGGGGTCGGGCCCAGCAGGCCCCTCGACTACCGGCAGGCGCCCAGCGCCTTCGGCACACCCAACCCGTCGGACTCCCGCACCAGCGGGCCCCGTCCCATTCAGGTCACGGTCGCCGCCCCCACCCGGCACGAACTGCCCGAGGGACGCGACCCCGCCTACTACGGAGACATGCCGCAGGACTGGAATCCGTACCACCCGGACTCGGCCCGAGCCCTCGGCTATGTCGCACAGGACCTGGTCCGCTCCCTCAACTACCAGGCCACCGTGACGTCCTTCGACCTCGACGCCTCCCCCGGAGACGCCAAACAGCCCCCGGTCCAGCCCGAGTTGCTGCTCATCGACCGCTGGGCCCTGGAGGACGAGGAGAGACGGGCACGGCTCGCCGCCTTCGACGCCGAGCACCGCCCCTGGGTCAGCGTCGTCGTCCCCTGGAACCGGGACGACCACCAGAGCCGCGCCGCCGACAGCGAGCTCACCGCCAAACTCGAGGCGACCCTGCCCACCAAGCTGAGCCAGGGCCGTGCCGCCTGCCGGGCCGCCGCCCGCGGCGTACCCAGCATGGAAGCCTTCGGCCAGATCCTCCCCCAGGTGGTGGAAGCCGCCGCCCAGCAGTACCTGAGACACGCCCAGGTCTATCCACCGGCCGGCGGCAGCCACACCGAACGCCCCCGGCTGCGCGGCCCGATGGCCGCCGAGTACGCCACCACGCACTTCACCCACGACATGCTCGACCAGGCGCCCGATGCGGAGGACACGGATGACAGCCAGTCGTGACGGACGCATCGTCACCTTCTACTCGTACAAGGGAGGCACCGGCCGGACGATGGCCATGGCCAACACGGCCTGGATACTCGCCGCGAACGGCAAACGGGTCCTCGCCGTCGACTGGGACCTCGAAGCCCCCGGCCTCCACCGCTTCTTCCACCCCTTCCTCGACCCCTCCACGCTCGGCGCCACCACCGGTGTCATCGACCTGATCACCGAATACGCCTGGGCCGCCACCAGCCCCGTGCAGCGCCCCGACGACTGGCACCGCGACTACGCGCGCATCCAGCCGCACGCCGTCTCCCTCACGCCCGAGAACCTGGGCTGGGAGTTCCCCGAGGGCGGCACCCTCGACTTCGTCTCCGCGGGCAAGCAGAACCGCGAGTACTCGGCGACCGTCTCCACCTTCGACTGGGACAACTTCTACGACCGCCTCGGCGGCGGGCACTTCTTCGACGCACTGCGCGACGACATGAAGGCCAACTACGACTACGTCCTCATCGACAGCCGCACCGGCCTCAGCGACATCGCCGACATCTGCACCGTCCATCTGCCCGACGTCCTCGTCGACTGCTTCACCCTCAGCGACCAGTCCATCGACGGCGCCGCCGCCGTCGCCCGCCAGATCGACGAACGCTACAGCGGCCGCGGCATCCGGATCTTCCCCGTACCGATGCGCATCGACGAGGGCGAGAAGGAGAAGGCCGACGCCGGACGGGCACTGGCCCGCCTGAAGTTCGACCGCTTCCCGACCGGCCTCGCCGGCGACGAACTCACCTCCTACTGGGGCGCGGTGGAAATCCCCTACCGCCCCTACTACGCGTACGAGGAGACCCTGGCCACCTTCGGCGACGAGGCGGGACTGACCAACTCCCTGCTCTCCGCCTTCGAGCGGCTCACCTCCGTCATCACCGACGGGGAGATCACCTCCATGCCCGCGGTCGGCGAGGAGGTCAGGCTGCGGATCAGGGACGCCTTCACCCGCCGCCGCCCCGCCCTGCCCGCCGATCTCTTCCTCAGCTACGTCGCCGAGAACCGGATGTGGGCCGACTGGATCGAGTCCGTCCTCACCCGCGCCGGCTTCCGCGTCGTCCCGCGCGACGTCTCCGCCGAACCGCCGCAGGACGGCACGGCCGCGCACGCCGCCGAGACCGCCGCGCGCACCGTCGTGCTCCTCTCCAGCGCCTACCTCAAGTCCACGCGTGCCATGGAGGTGTGGGAGCGCGCCGCGTCCGAGGACCCCGGCGGCGGCCGGCGCCATCTGCTGCCGCTCCGCGTGGGCGACGTACGCCTCACCACGCCCTACATCGACCGCAACCCCGTCGACCTCTTCCGCCTCGACGAGGTGCACGCCACCACCGCCCTGCTGCGCGCCCTCGATCGGCCCGTGCAGCTCGCCGACGGGGTCTCGCCGGGGCCACGCTTCCCCGGCACCGTCCCCAAGATCTGGAACGCCCCGCCCCGCAACCCCGGCTTCACCGGCCGCTCCGTCGTCCTGGAGCGGATGCGCGACCAGCTCGGCGGCGGAATGGCCGTCGTCCTGCCGCAGCCCCAGACGCTGTACGGACTCGGCGGTGTCGGCAAGACCCAGGTGGCGCTGGAGTACGTGCACCGCTTCATGGCCGACTACGACCTGGTGTGGTGGATCTCGTCCGAGCAGCCCGACGACGTCGTCGCCGGGCTCGCCGAACTCGCCGTCCGGCTTGGTGCCCAGGGCGGTGAGGACATGGCAGCGGCCTCCCAGGAGGCCGTCGATCTCCTGCGACGCGGAGTACCGACGTCGCGCTGGCTGCTGGTCTTCGACAACGCCGACGACCCCGAACAGCTGAAGAGGTTCTTCCCGACCGGCGGACACATCCTGGTCACCTCAAGGAACCAGACCTGGTCCCAGTACGGTGACGCGCTGCCCGTCGACGTCTTCCTGCGCGAGGAGTCCATCGAGCATCTGCAGCGCCGCGCCCCCGGACTGACGATCGAGGACGCCGACCAGGTCGCCGCCGCCGTCGGTGACCTGCCGCTGGCCGTCGAGCAGGCCGCAGCGTGGATCGCCGAGACCGCGACGCCCGTCGCCACCTATCTGGAACAGCTGGCCCAGCAGGCGCCGAGCGTCCTCGCGCTCAACCAGCCCGCAGGCTATCCCGAGCCGGTCGCCGCGACCTGGAACGTCTCCATCGAGCGGCTCAAGGAACGCTCGCCCGCGGCCGTGCGGCTGCTCCAGCTCTGTGCGTTCTTCGCACCCGAGCCGATCTCCGCGAACCTCCTCTACAGCAAGGAGATGATCGAGGCCCTCAAGCCGTACGACGCGTCCCTCCAGGAGAAGCTCGTGCTCGGCCGGGTCATCCGGGAGATCGGCCGGTTCGCCCTCGCCAAGGTCGACCAGGTCTCCAACTCCATCCAGGTGCACCGGCTGGTGCAGGCCGTCATCAGGGCCCAGCTCAGCGAGGAGGAGCAGATGGACGCGCGGCACGCCGTCCACCGGATCCTCGCCGGCGCACGCCCCGACGACGACGAGCCGATCGACAACCCCGAGACCTGGCCGCGGTTCAACACCATCTGGCCGCACCTCGGCCCTTCGGAGGCCCGCTTCTGCAAGGAGCCGGAGACCAGGCGGCTGCTCATCGACCGTGTTCGCTATCTGTGGAAGCGCGGCGACTGGCAGACCGCGGGAGCGCTCGCCGAAGAACTGCGCGACACCTGGCGGGAGATGCTCGGAAACGACGACCTGCAGTATCTGTACCTGCGCTTCCACCTCTCCAACATCCTCCGCTCACAAGGTCGTTATGTGGAGGCGCGGGAGCTGGACGAGGTGACGCTCGAGCGGCAGCGGGCCGTGCTCGGCGCCTCCCATCCGCACACCTACATGACCACGTCCGGTCTCGCGATGGACCTCGGCACGCTCGGCCAGTACGGCAAGGCGATGGAACTGGCCACCGAGGCCCACGAGGGCTTCAGCCAGATCTTCCACGAGTCCCACCCGCGCACCCTGGCCGCCGCCAACAACCTCGCGCTGAACCTGCGCATGGTCGGCCAGTACGCGCGCGCCCGCGAGATCGACCAGGACGTCTTCGACCGGCGCACCGAGGTGCTCGGCCCCGAGCACCCGTACACCCTCTCCTCGGCCACCTCACTCGCCCGTGACCTGCGGGAAGTCGGCCGGTACGAGGACTCGGTGGCGCTGCTCTCGCGGACGTACGACGCCTACAAGGAGACCCTCGGCCGGGCCTTCCCCGGCACGCTGGCCGCGGCGAAGAGCCTTGCCGTGTCGCTGCGCAAGGCCGGCAGGGCGGAGGACGCGCGCCGGCTCACCACGGCGACGCGCAACCGCTATCGCGCCAAGTACACCTACGCCCATCCGGACTCGCTGGCCTGCGATCTGAACCTGGCGGCCGATCTGTTCGCGGCCGGGGAGCCCGTCGCCGCCAGAGACCTGGCGCAGGAGGTCGTCGACCAGTACCGGGAGGTGCCGGGCGAGAAGCACCCGTACACCCTCGCCGCGATCAACAACCTCGGCATCTACCACTGGGGCTGCGGCGCCCCCGACCTCGCGGAGGAGCTGCTGCAGCCGGCCATCAGGAGGATGACGGACATCCTCGGCAGCGCCCACCCGCACACCCTGTTCTGCACCGTCAACCTCGCCAACGCCCGCGCGGACATGGGCGAACTGGAGGCGGCACTGGAAACCGAGCGGCGCGCGGTCATGAAACTCCGCGAGGTGCTGGGCGCCCACCACCCGGAGACCCTCGCCGTCGCCTCCAACATGTGCGTCACGCTCGGCGCGCTGGGCCGCAAGGACGAGGCGGCGGTACTGCGCGCGGAGACCGTCGAGGAGCTGGGGCGGCTGCTGGGCGACGACCATGTGATGACGAGGATCGCGCGGGACGAGCGCAGGATCCACCGGGACCTGGAGCCGCTCGCTGTCTAATCGTGGCTCGGTTCACCTGGCCGACCGGGGTCGTCCTCCAGCAGCCAGGTGAGGATCCTGGGGAGGGCGTGCAGGGCATCGAAGTGCGCGGCGGCCGGTTCCAGTACGGCCGTCGCGCCCGGGATGCGCTCCGCGAGCCAGCGGGAGTGGCCGACCGGCGAGAAGACGTCCTTCTCGCCGTGCCACAGGAGCACGGGCGGCTTGATCTCGGCCGGGTCGAAGCCCCAGGGGCTGCAGAAGGCGAGCGCGTCGTCGATCCAGCCGTACGCCGAAGTGCGCAGCGCCTCCTGGTAGTTGCGCAGCAGCATCGCCCGTACGCCGGCGTCCGCGACCACCATCCGGTCGGAGTCGGTCAGCTCCCGGCGCAGATCGTCGAGGAGCCTGACCGGATCCCGGCGGATCTCGTCGGAGCGGGTGATGAACCGGGCGGTGAGCCCGTCCGGGTCGGCGGTGGCCCTCGTGTACTCGAGGACGTTGGAGGCGGCCATCCCCTCGAACCAGTCGAGACCGTCCGCGTCCCGCGGCGCCAGCGTGACGAGTGCGGCGGCCCTGGTCACCCGGTCGGGCATCAGCGCGGCGCAGGCCAGGGCGTGCGGCGCGCCGCCCGAGCGGCCCACCACGGCGAAGCGGTCGAGCCCCAGGGCATCGGCGATCGCCCGTACGTCCTCGACGACATCGGCCACACTCCGGCCCGCCAGCCGGTCGGAGCCACCGTAGCCGGGGCGGTCGTACGCAATCAGCTGCATCCCGCGCTGGTAGAGCACCATGCCGCGCGGGGCCGGGCCCAGCCTGCTGCCCGGGGTGCCGTGGAGCAGGAAGACAGGTCTGCCGCGCGGATCCCCGATGCGCTCCACCATCAGATGCCGCCCGTCCGATGCGCGCACCCGACGTCGCAAACCCCCGCCTCCTTAGCCGTGCGGTCCGTGTGTGCATTGCTGTTGGGCGCCGTGCTGTTGGGCGCCGCGATGCTGTGTGCTGTCTGCAGCAATACTGCCTTGGCATTCCCCGCCCCTTAGATGATTACCCATCAGCGGGGGGAAGCGGAGTGTCGCGCAGCGGCGAAATCCGGACAGGACTAGTCCTCACACGCCGCCCACCGACTGATCGCACCTGGTGTTCGCAAACGAAACCGCCGGTGGTGACCGGTGGTTGTGAACGAACAGGGGGCGCATTCGAGTGGTCGTGTGCGCGTCCTGAAGTCGACCTTGTGTGCTGCCGACGGGTCTCGGAATAGTGGGCGCCCCATCCTCCGTGTGCGGTCACCCCACTTGACCGTACGCGGCCCCCACAGGAGGTCGACGTTGAAGCACCGACGCATATCCAAGAAGCGCGCGACGATGGCAGGTGGAGCCGTCGCCGCGCTCGTGGCCGCGGGAGTCACCTTCCAGACTGCGAACGCCAGTGTGGAAACCCCCGAGTTCACGGTCAAGACCCTGACGGCGACGGCGGCCGGAAACCTCGCATCGACGCTCGGTCAGGAGCTGGGCGGCGACGCGGCAGGCGCGTACTACGACGCCGAGACCAAGGCCCTCGTGATGAACGTTGTTGACGAGGAGGCCGCCGCGTCCGTGCGCGAGGCGGGTGGCAAGGCCAGAATCGTCCGGAACACGCTGGCCGAGCTCACGTCCGCCCGGAAGACGCTCACCGACCGCGCCACCATCCCCGGCACCTCCTGGGCCACCGACCCCGTGACCAACAAGGTGGTCGTCACCGCCGACCGTACGGTCGACGGCGCCGACTGGACCAAGCTCCAGGAGGTCGTGAAGGGACTCGGCGAGAAGGCGGAACTGAAGAAGACGGCGGGGGAGTTCAAGCCCTTCATCGCCGGCGGTGACGCCATCCACAGCGGGGGCGGGCGCTGCTCGCTCGGCTTCAACGTCGTCAAGGACGGCGCCCCGCACTTCATCACGGCCGGCCACTGCGGCGAGGCCGGCAGCGAGTGGTCCGAGTCCGCGGGCGGGCCCGCGATCGGCACGATGGTGGACTCGCAGTTCCCCGGGAACGACTTCGCGCTCGTCAAGTACGACGGCGACACCGAGCACCCGAGCGCCGTGGACCTCTACAACGGCAGCTCGCAGGAGATCACCCGGGCGGCCGAGGCGACGGTGGGCATGCAGGTCAGCCGCAGCGGCTCCACCACCCAGGTGCACGACGGCGAGGTCACCGGCCTCGACGCGACCGTGAACTACGGCAACGGCCAGATCGTCAACGGCCTCATCCAGACGAACGTCTGCGCCGAGCCCGGCGACAGCGGCGGCTCGCTCTTCTCCGGCGACTCCGCGATCGGCCTGACCTCGGGCGGCAGCGGCGACTGCTCCGCGGGCGGCGAGACGTTCTTCCAGCCGGTGACGGAGGCGCTGGAGGTCTTCGGCGCGCAGATCGGCTGACGCCGGCGGTCGAGGGGTGCGGGTCACCTCTGGCACCCCGTACCCCTCGGTCTGCGCGGCGTCGGCGCGCAGACCGAGGGGTATCCCCGCTGTCGGATCGGCCCGTCAGGGCCGGGCCGGGCCTTCGTCGTGCGTGGCGCGCAGGGCCTGGCGGGCCGACCAGAGGACCGACACCAGCGGTACGGCCACGACCGCGCCGATCACTCCGGCGGCGACGGCCCCGCCGATGACCGACAGTGCGACGACCACGGGGTGCAGCCGGACGGCCCAGCTCATCACGATCGGGTGCAGCACATGCCCCTCGATCTGGCCGATGATCACGATCAGCGCGATGACGACGGCCGCGATGACCGGCCCCTTGGCCGCCAGCGCCACCACGGCCGCCACGGCGAGGGCGATGGGCGAGCCGATCAGCGGAATGAAGGCGGCGAAGAACTCCAGCAGGGCGAGCGGCACGGCGAGCGGCACACCGAGGACGTAGAGGGCCACGCCAACGAGCACCGCGTTGGTCGCCGCCACGAGCACGATGCCGTGCGTGTATCCGGTGAACGTCCGCCAGGCCGCGTGGCCCGCCACCGACACCCGGTCCCGCACCGACACCGGAAGCTGGACGCAGAACCAGGCCCACTGCCGGTCGCCCGAGTGGAGGAAGAAGACCGAGCAGAACAGCGCCAGCGCGAGTGTCGTCAGCACCTCCACCAGCCGCCCCGCGCCGCTCAGGGCCGTACTGATGACCGTCGAACGATGCCTGGACAGGAACCGGCCGATCCGTGACTGGACGTCCGTGAGCGCCTCCGGGTTCAGCCGGAACGGCGGCTGCTCCAGCCAGCGTTCGATTCTTTCGACCCCGTCGCCGAACTCCCGCTGCAGTGAGGCCCGCTCTCCGGAGACCGTCTCGCCGACCAGGGCCAGGATGCCGAGGACGACGACGATGCTGCCGATCAGCGCGACCGCGACGGCGAGCGGGCGCGGCAGCCTGCGTGCCAGCAGATCGGTCACCGGCCGGAGCATCGCGGTGACGACGAGCCCGAGGAAGACGGCGACGGCGAGCTCGTGAAAGCGCCCGAGGACCGAGAAGACGGCGTACACCAGGGCTCCCACGATCAGCAGGCGCCAGGAGTAGGCGGCGGCCGTGCGCAGGGCGGGCGCGACCGGCGGCTCGCCGCCCGTGCGCCCCGGCAGCTGCCCGTCACCACCTCCCGGCACGCCCCGACTCGTACCACCCGGGGCGCGGCGGCCAACGTGCCGGGACCGACATTCCCCCGATGGCACCCAAGCCGCCGACGGCACCCAGAACCGCCGGGACCCGGCGCCCCGTCGCATCCGGGTCGCGCAAGGCCGTGTGCGGGGCGTCCCGTGCGCCGTTTGCGCAGGTGGGACGGGATCGGGTGACGGGTGGGGCAGGAGCGCGGCGAGGATCGCACGGATGTTCGAAACTTGGTCTATGGTGGAGGTGAGGGGGAGGTGAGAACGGATTGATCCAGGAGGTGCGGATGCCCGGGTTCACGCATCTGCACACCGTGTCCGGATTCTCCGTACGGTACGGAGCCTCGCACCCGGAGCGGCTGGTCGAGCGCGCCGCCGAGCGGGGTATGGACGCGCTGGCCCTGACCGACCGCGACACCCTCGCGGGCGCGGTCCGGTTCGCCAAGGCCTGCGTCAAGGAGGGGGTGCGTCCGCTGTTCGGCGCCGAGCTCGCCGTACGGGAGCACGCGCCCACGACCGCCGCCCGGCGGCGTACCCCGGTGCGCGGCGGAGCCTTCATCGACGAGTCGACGCCCCGGGTCACCTTCCTCGCCCGCGACGGCGCGGCCGGCTGGGCGGAGCTCTGCCGGCTGATCACCGCCGCGCACACCGCGGCCGATCAGCCCGTCGTCGAGTGGGACGCGCTGGATGCCCCGGGGGCCCCGGACGGGCTCACCGTGCTGCTCGGCCCCGCCTCCGAGGTCGGCAGGGCGCTGGCCGCGGGCCGTCCCGACCGGGCGGCCCGGCTGCTCGCCCCCTGGCGGGAGCGGTACGGCGATGCCCTGCGCCTCGAAGCGGTGCACCACGGGCTGGCAGGCACGGGCCCCGGCTCACTGCGGCTCGCCGCCCGAACCGCCGGTTTCGCCGCCGAGCAGGGCGTACGGGCCGTGCTGAGCAACGCCGTACGGTACGCCGACCCCGGCCAGGGCCCGGTCGCCGACGTCCTGGACGCGGCCCGCCGGCTCGTCCCGGTCGATCCGGCCAAGGGCCTGGACAGCGGAGAGCGCTGGCTCAAGGGCGCGGACGAGATGTACCGCGCTGCCGAGCTGATCGCCGAGGCGGCCGGGTGGCGGCGCGATGCCGCGCACCGGCTGCTCGCCGTGACCGAGGAGACCGCCGCCGAGTGCATCGTCGACCCCGAGGGCGACCTGGGCATGGGGTCCGTCTACTTCCCCGAGCCGCATCTCGTCGGCGCCGGCCGGCGCACCGCGCAGCGCGTCCTCGCCTCCCGTGCTGCCGCGGGGATGGTGCTGCGCGGCTACGACCGCAGGCCCGACGCCCGCGCCTACTGGGAGCGGATGCACTCCGAGCTGGACATCATCGACTTCCACGGCAACGCCTCGTACTTCCTGACGGTCGCTCAGGTCGTCGACGACGTCAAGAGGATGGGCATCCGGGTGGCCGCACGCGGCTCCGGCGCCGGATCCCTGGTGAACCATCTGCTCGGCATCGCCCACGCCGACCCCGTCGAGCAGCATCTGCTGATGGAACGGTTCCTGTCCAAGCGCCGGTTCGTGCTGCCCGACATCGACATCGACGTCGAGTCCGCGCGCCGGCTGGAGGTCTACCGCGCGATCATCGACCGCTTCGGCGAGGAGCGGGTCGCGACCGTCGCCATGCCCGAGACCTACCGGGTGCGGCACGCGATCCGGGACGTGGGCGCCGCGCTGAGCATGGACCCGGCCGAGATCGACCGGCTGGCCAAGGCGTTCCCGCACATCCGTGCCCGGGACGCCCGCGCGGCGATGGAGGAGCTGCCCGAACTGCGCGAAGTGGCGAAGGAGAAGGGCGGACACCGCAGGCTGTGGGAGCTGGTCGAGGGCCTGGACGCGCTGCCGCGAGGCGTCGCCATGCACCCGTGCGGGGTGCTCATCTCGGACTCCTCGCTGCTGCGGCGTACGCCCGTGATGCCGACCAGCGGCGAGGGCTTCCCGATGTCGCAGTTCGACAAGGACGACGTCGAGGACCTCGGGCTGCTCAAGCTCGATGTACTGGGCGTACGGATGCAGTCCGCGATGGCCCACGCCGTCGCCGAGGTCGAGCGGGCGACGGGCCACCGGATCGACCTGGACGACCCGGAGCAGGTGCCGCCGGGCGACCCGGCGACGTATCAGCTGATCCGCAGCGCCGAGACGCTCGGCTGCTTCCAGATCGAGTCGCCGGGCCAGCGCGATCTGGTCGGCAGGCTGCAGCCCGCGACCTTCCACGACCTGGTCGTCGACATCTCGCTGTTCCGGCCGGGGCCGGTCGCCGCCGACATGGTGCGGCCGTTCATCGCGGCCCGGCACGGGCGGGCGCCGGTCCGCTTCCCGCACCCGGATCTGGCCGGACCGCTGGGGGAGACGTACGGGGTCGTCGTCTTCCACGAGCAGATCATCGAGATGGTGAACATCATGACCGGGTGCGGCCGGGACGAGGCCGACCGGGTGCGGCGCGGGCTCTCCGACCCGGAGTCGCAGGGACGGATCAAGGTGTGGTTCGCGCAGCAGGCGGAGCGGAAGGGGTACGCGGCCGAAGTGATCGCGCGGGCCTGGGAGATCATCGAGGCGTTCGGCTCGTACGGCTTCTGCAAGGCGCACGCGGTCGCCTTCGCCGTACCGACGTACCAGTCGGCGTGGCTGAAGGCGCACCATCCCGCGGCCTTCTACGCGGGGCTGCTCACGCACGACCCCGGGATGTATCCGAAGCGGCTGCTGCTGGCTGATGCGCGACGGCGGGGGGTGCCGGTGCTGCCGCTGGATGTGAACCGGTCGGCGGTCGCCTATCAGATCGAACTGATGTCTGACGGAAAGTGGGGCATACGGCTCGCACTCTCCGATGTCCATGGCATCAGCAAGGCGGAAGCGGCGCGGATCGAGGCGGGGCGGCCGTACACGTCCCTGCTGGACTTCTGGGAGCGGGCTCGGCCGGGGCGGCCGGTCGCCGAACGGCTCGCGCAGGTCGGCGCGCTGGACGCATTCGGCGCGAACCGCCGCGACCTGCTGCTGCACCTTGCCGAACTCCACCGTACGCAGCGGGGCCTGGCCTCCCACGGTGGTCGTGGTGCGCAGCTGCCCCTGGGAGGCGGCCACAGGACCGCGTCCGTCGGCCTGCCCGACCTCAACGAGGCCGAGCGGCTCAGCGCCGAGCTGGGCGTCCTCGGCATGGACGCGTCCCGCCATCTGATGGCGGACCACCACGCCTTCCTCGACGAGCTCGGCGCGATCCCCGCGCGGCGGCTGCGCGACGCCGAGCACGGCGCGACCGTGCTGGTTGCGGGCGCCAAGGCGGCCACCCAGACCCCGCCGATCCGCTCCGGCCGCCGGGTCATCTTCACCACCCTGGACGACGGTACGGGCCTGGTCGACCTGGCCTTCTTCGACGACAGCCACGAGGCGTGCGCGCACACCGTCTTCCACTCCTGGCTGCTGCTCGTACGCGGCGTGGTCCAGCGCCGCGGCCCGCGCAGCCTCAGCGTGGTCGGCTCGGCGGCGTGGAACCTCGCGGACCTGATCGAGGTCCGGCGTACGGGCGGTCTCGACGCGGTGGCCCAGCAGCTGGCCGCGACGGACTCTGCGGACTCGTCTGCGGACTCCCCGACGGACTCCCCGGCACCGTCCGCCGCACCACCCGCGGACCGCACCATCCGTATGTCCACCGGCTACGAGATGAACGCCTGGGCCGACCTGCGCCCGGCGGGCGACGGCATGGCGACGCCGGCACGGAAGTTGTGGCACCAGAGCCCGGGGAGCGCGGGATGACGACGGAACGGAAGCCCTGGAAGCCGGCCCGGGCCGCGCGCGCCGTTGGCGCCGGAGGCGCCGTGACCGAGGCGGGCTCACGGCAGGCGCCGGCGCCGGGCGAGGGCGCGCCGGCTGCGCCGACGGACGCCGGCCTGGGCAGGCCCGCGGGGGCCACGTCGGCAGCGGGCAGCGGTGTGCCGGCCGGCCACGGCCAGAGCCGGGGCCGTACGGCGGAGGCTGACGCCAGGTCAGCCATGTCGGCCGCCTGTGTTCCGGGCAGGCCTGCGGAGGTCGCGCGGCCTGATGCCGGTCCGGACCGGGCCGTGACGGAGTCGACCGGTGGTCCGGCCCAGGCGCTGGGGCCGATCGGCGCGTCCTCGGCACCGGGCAGTGACGCGCCGGCCGACCGCAGCCCGGGCCGGGGTGCGACGGAGGCGTCCGACGGGGTGGGCCGGGGTATGGCGGAGGCGTCCGACGGGGTGGGCCGGGGTATGGCGGAGGCGTCCGACGGGGTGGGCCGGGGTATGGCGGAGGCGTCCGACGGGGTGGACCGGGCCGCAGGGGCCGAGGCGGCCGTGCTGTATCTGCGGTTCCGCAAGCTCGGGGGAGGGGCGCCGGACGGGGCCGCGTACGCCGGGCTGCTCGCGCTGCTCGGCGCGTTCACGCCGGTGGTCGAGGCGGCGCCGCCGGACGGGGCGCTCGTCGATGTGCGGGGTGCGCTGCGGTACTTCGGGCGGGACGCCGCAGGTCTCGCCTCGCTGATACGGGTACGGGCGCTCGCCCTGTACGGCGTCGACTGCGTGATCGGGGCGGGCCCGAACCCGCTGCTGGCCAGGATGGCGGCGCGCGAGGCCGGTCCAGGCGCGACCCTGGTCGTGGGCGACGCGACGGAGTTCCTCGCCGGGCGTCCGGTCGCCGCGCTGCACGGCGTAGGGCCCGCGACCGCCCGTATCCTCTGCGGATACGGGCTCGACACCGTCGACCGGGTCGCCGCCGCGCCCCTCGCCGTACTCCAGCGGATCCTCGGCGCGCGCGCCGGGCGCGACGTGTACGAGAAGGCGCACGGCATCGACCGTACCCAGGTCGTCCCGAACGCCGCCGCCCGCTCCGTCGGCGCCGAACGCACCTTCACCCGCGACGAACTGGACCCCACCCGGCACCGCCGTGCCCTCCTCTCGCTCGGAGAGGAGCTCGGCGCCCGGATGCGCGCCGAGGGCCAGGTCTGCCGCACCCTGACCCTCACCGTGCGCTACGCCGACCGCACGACCTCCTCCAAGTCCCGCGCCCTCCCCGAACCGACCGCCCACTCGGCGTCCCTCACCACCACCGCCTACCGCCTCCTCGACGGTCTCGGCCTGCAACGTGCCCGCGTCCGCGCCCTCGCCCTGCGTGCCGAGGGGCTGGTCCCGGCCGAACGCGCCGCGCACCAGCTCACGTTCGACCCGGCCGACGAGAAGGCCCGCCGGATCGAGGCGGTCGCCGACCGCGCCCGTGCCAGGTTCGGTCCACGGGCGGTCATTCCGGGCTCGCTGGCCGCGTAGACGGATCTTTCCCTACAAGAGTGCCGCTTCGGCATCCATCAGTTTTTACCGACGCGTAACTTCCCAGAGTTGGTTACTCGTGCGTACGTTGTCATGAGCACAGCTCTCTCTTGTGGTCCGGGCCGCAGGGAATCCCCACATCCCAGTCATCGCCATTTGCCTTGAGCCGCAAGGAGATCGCCCGATGCTGCCCCGGAAACTCCCCTGGTCGCGTGCCATCAGACCACTCGCCGCCCTGCTGCTGGCCGTCGCGATCGGCGTCACCCCCGCCGCAACCGCCAACGCCGCAGCGGCCCCCACCAGTGGCTGGAACGACTACAGCTGCAAGCCCTCCGCCGCCCACCCGCGCCCCGTCGTCCTCGTCCACGGAACCCTCGGCAACTCGGTCGACAACTGGCTGGCCCTCGCGCCGTATCTCGTCCACCGGGGCTATTGCGTCTTCTCGCTCGACTACGGCCAGCTGCCCGGGGTCCGGTTCTTCCACGGTCTCGGCCCCATCGACAAGTCCGCCGAGCAGCTCGACGCGTACGTCGACCAGGTCCTCGCCGCGACCGGAGCGGCCGAGGCCGACCTGGTCGGACACTCGCAGGGCGGCATGATGCCGCGCTACTACCTGAAGTTCCTGGGCGGCGCGGACAAGGTGAACGCCCTCGTCGGCCTCGCGCCCGACAACCACGGCACGAAGCTCGGCGGGCTGACGAACCTGCTGCCGTACTTCCCGGGCGCGGCGGATCTGCTCAACGCGTCGACCCCCGGCCTCGCCGACCAGATCGCGGGATCCGCGTTCCTCACCAAGCTCAACGCGGGCGGTGACACGGTCCCGGGCGTGCGGTACACCGTCATCGCCACCAAGTACGACGAGGTCGTCACCCCGTACAGCTCGGGCTTCCTCGACGGGCCCGGCGTCCGGAACGTCACCCTTCAGGATCTGTGCGCCCTTGACTTCTCGGAGCACGTGGCGATCGGCGTGTGGGACCGGATCGCGTACCACGAGGTGGCCAACGCACTGGACCCGGCGCACGCCACCCCGACGACCTGCGCGTCGGTCTTCGAATAGCAGAGCGGCGGGGGCGCCGCCCACAAGGCGGCACCCCCGTCCGTCACTCCACGACTCAGCGAGTGGCCCGGCGGCGGACCGTGCCGAACAGCACGGCGGCGCCGACCGCGAGCGCCGCGGCGCCGCCCATGGCGAGGTACGCGGTGGAGCTGCTGCCACCGGTCTCGGCGAGGTTCTCGCCGGCACCGTTGGCGGCGGGCGTGTTGCCGGCGGGGGTCTGGCTCTCCGTCTGCGTCTCCGGCGCGGCCGTGTCCGTCGTCGGCTGCTGGGCGTGCTCCTCCGGGCTGTCGCCTCCGTGACCGCCATGGTCCACCGTGGACTCGCCGGCCCCCTCCTCGATCTGCTCATCGGTCGGCGCGGAAGCGGTCGGCGCGGGTGCACCACCACCGCCCGGCGCGGTGCCGCCGTTGTCCTGGCCGAACACCACGTCCGAGCAGGTGTAGAACGCCTCGGGGGAGTCGGACCGCTGCCAGATCGAGTAGATCAGGTGCCGGCCCGACTTCGCCGGGATGCTTCCGCCGAAGACGTACTCACCGTTGACCAGCTGCGGGTCGGTGACCTTCGCGAACGGCTTCTCCTCCAGGTCCGACCACTTCAGCGGCTTCGACGGGTTGTAGCCGTCCTTGGTGATGTACAGCTCGAACGAGCCCTTGTGCGGCGCGGTCCCCTTGTAGTGGAACGTGTGAGTGCCCGCGGCGAGCTTCGACGCCGGCCAGTCCGCGCGCGGCAGGTCCAGGCCCTTGTACTTGTCCCGGCCCGCGCTGCACAGCTTGCCGTCCGGGATCAACTGCCGGTGGTTGTCGGCGGCGTTCGCGATGTTGACTTCGTTCCAGTCGTAGAACGCCTGCGGCCCACTGGCGGCGACCGCCGCCTTGCACGCCGCCGACTGCGGGTTCTCCGGCCCCTCGGCGTAACAGGCGGACACCCGGCTCACCGGATCCGTCATCGACCCGTGCGCGGCAGCCGGCGAAGCGGCCAGCCCGGTCAGCGCGAGCGGCGCGATCCCGAGTGCGGCGACGGCGGCGGCCCTACGGCGAGCGGTCATGGTGAGGAACTCCTTCAACAGCAGCGGCATATGGGGGGACTACGGGCGGGTCCCACTGCGGCGGCGCGGCCCCCCGCACGACGGCACCGACGCCTTGGGACCCCGCCCCGGCGATCAGCAAGCTAACCGCTCGAAGTGGCGAAATCCGCTGCTGGGAGCGGGTGGAGGCGATCCTTATGGTGCCTTTAAGGCGGGGGTAAGAGCAGGCTCAGGAAGGCTGCGGAGCGCGCACGGCTGACCACGGGGTTCGGGGCTTCATCGTCCGCAGTCGTCCGCGGGGAGCCGCCTCGTGTCGCCTCGGGTGGCTCCCCGGGTGGCTCCCCGCGTGGCTCCCTGTTCGGCCCTCCGCTCGCGTCGCTGTGCCGGCCCTGACTGCCCGGGGCTGGCCCGTGGACTGCGGACTGCCGGGGTCAAGGTGGGCGACCCATTTCCTACCGAGAAGGAGCTGTGCGAGCGATTCGGGGTCTCGCGGACCGCGGTCCGGTCCGCCATCGCACAGATGAAAGGCAAGGGACTCATTGGCAAGGGGAACAGGGGGCGGGAAGTCCGCGCTCTGCCCATGAGGCAGGGGGACTAGCGCGCCACGCGGTAGCGGAGGTAGACGACTCTCGAGCTGAAGGTGCGGGTCTCGACGAGTTCGAGGTCCACCCGGCGCTCGCGTTGGGGAAAGAACGGGATGCCGCCGCCAACCAGCACCGGGTAGACCATGGCCCGGTACTCGTCGATCAGACCCAACGCGGCCGCCTCGGCGGCGAGGGTCGCGCCGCCGATCGCGATGTCGCCCTCCCCCGGCTCGGCTCGCAACCGCTCGATCTCCTCCGCCAGGCCGCCGGAGGCCAGGCGGGCATGGCCCTGCACCGCCGACAGCGTGGTGGAGAACACCACCTTTGGGAGCGGCTTCCAGAGCGCGGCCCACTCGAGCATGGAGTCGCCGAGCGATGGATCCTGGTCGGCGGTCTCCCAGTACAGCATCGTCTCGTACAGCCGTCGTCCCAACAGGTGGACGCCGACCTCTCGTATCTCGTCGATCCAGAAGCGAAAGACTTCCTCGTCGGGCGCCGTCCAGTCGAAGTCGCCGTCCGGCCCGACGATGTAGCCGTCAAGTGAGACGTTCATCGAATAGGTCACGCTGCGCATCAGAAGTCCTCCTCGGTAACGGGTTCGACAGTACGACCGCCGGACGCCGCAGGACTCATCGCGGCTCGCGGGATCCCCTCGGCCGGACAGGGCCTAAGGCGGTTCCTTCTGGGCCTGGCCGTCCCGGCGTGCCCCGGCGGCGTGCTGGTGAGTCCGGCAGATCGTGGAGTCGACGTTCACCGTCCACCCGATGCGACCGCGCGCGTCGGCTCGCGCCTGGAGCTTGGTGAGCAGCCCTGCCCACACTCCCAGGCGCTGCCGGCGGCGGAACAGTCCGTAGACCGTCTGCCAGGACCCATAGCGGGGCGGGAGGTCCCGCCACGGAGCCCCGGTCCGCACTCGCCACCGGGGTCCGTCGATAGCATCCGCTTCGACCTGGACGGCCTGCCCGTCGTCGCTGCGGCCCGGCTGCGGCGAGGGCCCCCTCCGAGTTCCTGCAGGGCGGCCTGATCAAGAGCGATGCGTTCCAAAGGGGGTTTCAGAAACCGCTGTACATAGACGCCACCGTGGCGATATCT
Organism: Streptomyces sp. NPDC001514; assembly: GCF_053597075.1. NCBI lineage: Bacteria > Bacillati > Actinomycetota > Actinomycetes > Kitasatosporales > Streptomycetaceae > Streptomyces > Streptomyces sp. NPDC001514. The sequence continues at coordinate 128,354 of NZ_JBSFHO010000010.1, read as the reverse complement.
CCGGCGCTTAGTCCATCACGCTGGCCCATCGTGACTCCTGGCGGGAGGTCGACCGGCGTGATGCTTTGCAGGGTCGTGTCCCTCGCCGTGTGCCGTATCTGACCGGACTGAAGATAGCCGCCGCGGACGTGGGCCGAATGGAGCTCTCCGTTGAATGTGGCAAGCGCAGGGCCCGTCCATGTCCGGTTGTTGTCGCGTCGGTGTTTCGGATCCCAGGACTTTCCGTCATATGTCGAATGCCAGATTCTGGGCATCATGTTGAAGCTGTATGTGAGATGCAGCTCTGGGCCGAGCACGCTCAACGCTGGTCCGAACAGGCTCTTTTGGCCGGTGATGCGAACGGCCGGGGTCCAGCCGCCCGTGGCCGTCCACTGCGAATGCCACAGTTCGTATGACCGCGGGCCGCAGCGGACCATGTGCAGGGCATTGCCGAAGGCCGCGAGCGCGGGCATGGCCCGGCTCGCTTGGCCGGGGGGATCGAGGGGTTGCCAACCAGTCCCGGCGCTCCACCGTGAATGCCACAGATCGTTTGACCGCGGGCCGCGGCCCACCATGTGCAGGGCATTGTCGAAGGCCGCGAGAGCGGGCGCGCCCCGGGTCCCTTGGTTCGGGGGAGCGAGGGTTTGCCAACCACTCCTGGGCGTCCACCGTGAATGCCACAAAACGCTCGGGAAAAGAGGGATAGAGCTGAGGCGAACCATATGCAGGGCATTGTCGAAGGCCGCGAGAGCGGGCGCGGCGAAGCTTTGGTGACCGGGAATGAGATCAGTTTTCCAGTCACCGCCGGCGGTCCACCGTGAATGCCACAAATCGGCCGGCGCGAGAGGGATGTCACGCCACGAACGGATGTGGCCCCTGTGGACCACGTGCAGGGTATTGTTGAAACCCGCGAGAGCGGGTCTTGCGAAGCTGAACTGACGGTGAACCGGCACTGCGTAACGCCATTCAACGCAGAGGGCGCGAGGCCCGTAGTGCATGATTGAGCCGTGGTCGTAGGCTCCGACTTCGATGCCGTCCCCGCCCATCTTGGCGAAGTTGCGCCGCTGGTCGTCTATGACGTTGTCAATCCAGACCGTGACGTACGAGTCCCGGTCGTCACGCTGATGCTCGTGAAGTAGCCCCACCGCGTGCCCGATCTCGTGCTTCAACGATCCTTCGGACATGGATGGATCACAAAATACTTGCTGTCGTCCGGTTTGCATACCCGCCTTGCTGCGGCAACTGGTAGACTCATCCCCCTTCACGAACTCGATATAGGATGTTTCATCGGTGCGTGAGCGAAGGGTGAGAATCGTATTGTCGTTCCACGCGTCCACAGCGTTTTGAATCGCCTTGTGATCAGCACTCTCGGGATCTGTCCCGAAATCGCCCTCGTTGATGGTGTACGGGATGACGCGATACGGCCATCGCCACCGACTGCCAGTTATCACATGCCCCATGGTGCCTTCCAATGCTCAAGTTCATTTACATGAACGAGCCGCCAGCCGAATGACTCCATTCGGCGACAGTCAACCGTGACGAGGTCAACTCGACGGGAGGGCGGGCCCCAAGCAACCGGTGCCGGGGCGATACATTTCGAGGTTATCAACGCGATACGTGCGTCGCCACGTGAAACGTTCCAGGGGGTGGCGGTGAACGCCCGTGACACATGGCGCGTGCCAGCGCCGCCGTTCCTGCTGGGCGACCGCAGTTAGCGCCTCGTTGCGCCTTGCCGACCGACGTCGTGGTGCGGGACGCCGCGGAGGCCATGGATAAGTTGCGAGAACTGGCAGCGTAACTGCGCGCAGCCGGACGGCCGTTCGTTCAGGAAGCCCGCCATTCTGCGCGGTGGTCGGCGTGATCGGCATACACCGAGGCGAGCAAGCCGAGAGCTCTGCGGAGCCCCTCGCCGTACTCGGCTGATGTATTCGCCTGCGCACCTTCGTAGGCGTCTACGACGGCTCGCTTGGCTTCGACCTCCGCAAGGATCCGAGCAGGGTCGAATCGGGCGATGTGATCCGCCTGGCCGAGGTAGACCTCTGGGATTTCGGCGCCGCTGTCCAGCACGACAACGGTCCGCTCGGCCCTCCACTCCCCGTTACCCATCATGGCGTCGCGGGCGTGGTTCCAGTCGTCTTGAAACCTGGCGCGGAGGAAGGCCACCAAGTCGGAGGTCTGTGCCCTCTCATGACCTGCATCGGTCTGAGTCATGGCCGGATCCTCGCCGCACCCACGAAGCTTGTCCATAGGGTCCGGCGGAGGCTGACGGAACTCGGTCCGGGACAACCTTCAGGCGGGTTCACCATCCGAGGAAACGTGCAGCTGATCGAGCACTTGGGAGACGTCCGGCGACGAATCCTTGAAGCCGTCCCACCGGCTCATGACCGTGGCTGACGCGACGGCCGGATCAGACGGCAGGCCGGCCTCTTCAAGGGCGGACGCCACCTCTAGGACAGCGACACTCCCGTCCACACGGGGAACGGTGAGCTCAGCTTCTGGTGAGGGCGGGCGGCGGGAATCACTGGGACCTGCCGCCACACCCGCGCCCGCCCGGGTGGGCGATCGCGCCTACGCCCAGACGTAGTGGCTGAACCCGGTGCAGACCTCCTCCGAGCCCTTCACCAGGCACGCGTCGAGCATCATCCGGTGCCCCTCGGTGATGTCGCCGGTCTGCCACGGGGTCGTGTAGGGGGACGAGTGTCCCTGCGTCGAAGCCTCGCGGTAGACCATGGAGCTCAAGACGACCCCCTTGACGCCCCACCCGTCGGCCCCGCCGTCATGCGCCCGCAGCGCGTCTCCGGGGGTGCCGTCGTACAGCGGGTCCGAGTTCCAGTTCACGTATCCGGCGTAGTCGCCGTCGGCGTAGAGGTAGATGACCTTCGAATCGCCGTTTTCATAGCTGCTCGTCGTGTAGGTGAGCCGGGGCGCTGCCGCGGCGGTCCCCGCGCCGGAGCCGAAGGAGACGCCGACCATCACGACGGTCGCTGCCAGCAGGGTGGCGATCCGGTTCCTCATCTTGGCCATCAGAAGCCTTCCGCGTCAGAGCGATCAAAATTGGGCGCGATCTTGCCATGTGCTGCCCGACGTGGCAACGAAAACTGTCGCGGCCAGCACCTCACGCTCACCGCGCCGACGCCTGCGGCCCCACTCGCCGCCTTCGCGGCCGCGGGGCGGCAGCCAACGGCGGTACGGAGATCGGGAGGTGCCGGCGGCGATCATCTTCGTGGCCACCTCGGGCTGCACCTGGCGGCAGCTTCCTCCTTCGTGCGGACCGTCGGGCCCGACTGCTCACCGCCGATCGACGCGCCGGCGGAAATTCCCTACCGTGGTGGCCGGAAAGGGCGGAGACTCGTTCTCATGGCTGACATGGGGTCGTTCCAGGAGGCGGTCACCGCGTGGGCTGCCGGTGGCCCCGGCGACCCCGCGCGCGAGCTGGCCGCGCGGCTGCCCGTCCGGACAGCCGTCCTGCTCGAAGGGGCGAGCGACGTCGCAGCGGTCAGCGCGCTGGCCGCGAGCCGCGGCCGGAACCTGGCGGCCGAAGGAGTCTGCGTCCTGCCGATGGGCGGTGCGATGAGCGTCGGGCGCTTCGCCCACATCCTCGGGCCACCCGGCCTGAACCTCCGCCTCACGGGACTGTGCGACGAGGCGGAGCGTCGCTACTACGCCCGCGGCTTGGAGCGGGCCAGTGCAGCACAGCAAGGGTTCTTCGTCTGCGCGGCGGATCTGGAAGACGAGCTCATCCGCGCGCTGGGCGTGACACGGGTGGAGGAGATCGTCCGGGCGGAGGGCGACCTGCGCGCCCTGCAGACCTTCCTGCGCCAGCCCGCACAGCGGGGCCGCACCTCACAGCAGCAGCTGCGGCGCTTCCTCGGCACGAAGAAGGGGCGCAAGATCCGCTACGGCCGCGTCCTCGTCGAGGCCCTCGACCCCGACCGCATACCCGCCCCACTCGACGGCCTGCTCACCAGCCTCTGACCGCTGGGTGACGTCAATCTCGGCAGAAGAACTCGGCCGTGGGGATCGTTGAGCGCGGGTCGAAGATCCACCTGGTCACCGACCGCACCGGCTTACCGATTGCTTCCCGCGCGGTGAGCGGACAGCTTGGCGTGGCCGCGGCGGCGCCCGATGCCATGGAACCTCATGGTGCCAAGTCATGGTGCCAAGTCGTCCGGCCGGCTTCCTGTTTGGCTCCCCGCAGGTTCTTCGCTTGGCCCCACTGCCGTGCTGAGCCGGGGTGTTGACGCGCGCCGGCCCTCGGGCGGCTTACGGGGGCAAGAAGGGGCTCAGGAACGCCACGGTGCCCGCAAGCCGACTCACATGGGAGAGCCATGGTGGGTGACAATGACGCCGTGGAACCAACCAGTCGGATCATCGTCGCCTTGGACTTCGACAATGGCGGGGCCGCTGAAGACATCGTTGACCGGCTCGGCGACGGCTGCCGCTTCTACAAGGTCGGACTGGAGCTGCTCACGGCTGCCGGACCCGACTTCATCAAGCGCCTTGTCGCCAGGGACAAGGAGGTGTTCCTGGATCTGAAGCTGTTCGAGATCCCGAACTCCGTCACTGGTGCGGTCCGTGCCGCCGGCACACTGGGCGCGACCATGGTGACCGTGCACGGCATGGGCGGAACCGACATCATGGCCGCCGCTGTGGCCGCGGCCCGCGACTTCCCCCGCCTTCGTGTTCTGGCCCTGACCGTGGTCACCAGCATGACCGAGTCGGACCTGGCGGACATCGGCGTCGGCGCCTCCACCGAGGAACAGGTCCTCCGGCTGGCCCGACTCGCCCAGCATGCCGGATGCCACGGCGTGATCGCCTCGCCGCAGGAGGCCGCACCCCTGCGGAGCGTGCTGGGCGCAGACGCACTGATCGTCACGCCAGGCATCAAGCTCCCTGGCGAGGCCCTCGGCGAGCACGCCCGCCCGGATACGCCGCGCGCAGCCGTCGCCGCCGGTGCGTCCCACGTCGTCGTCGGCCGGACGGTCACACGCGCCGCGGATCCGGCAGCCGCACTGAGGCTCGTCCGCGGCGACCTCATTCCGTAACCGGAGCGGCCGATCGGTGAGCGGTCACTGTCCGAGCCGGCGGTACCGCCGCTCCGGCCGTCCCGTCCCCCCGTACCGGAGCGTGACCTCCGCGCGGCCCGTCTCCGCGAAGTACTCCAGGTAGCGACGGGCGCTGACGCGGGAGAGGGAGCCCGCCTCGGCGCACTGTGTGGCGGAGAGACCCTCCGGGTGGGCGCGGAGGATGCGGTCGACCAGGTCGGCCGTGTGCGGGGCGAGGCCCTTGGGCAGTTCGCGGGAGCCGGGCGGGCGGGTACCGAAGAGCTGGTCGACGTCCTCCTGGCGGGCCTCGTCCAGGTCGTCGAGGCGGGCCCGCAGGGACGCAACGTGGCGCAGCTGCTCCTGGAGCGCCGCCTGGTTGAAGGGCTTGATCAGGTAGTGGAGGGCCCCCGCGCGCAGGGCCGAGCGGACCGTGCCCGCGTCGCGCGCGGCGGTGATGAAGAGGACGTCGGCCGGCTGCCGGTCCCCGTCCCGCTCCTCCGCCGCCCGCAGTTCGCGCAGCACGCTGATCCCGTCCATATCGGGCAGGTAGATGTCGAGCAGCACCAGATCGGGGCGCAACCGGTCGGCCGCGCGCAGCGCTTCGGCGCCGCTGTGCGCCACCCCGGCGACGGCAAAACCGGCCGTAGCGGACACATAGCGGCTGTGCAGCTTCGCGACCATGAAGTCGTCGTCCACCACCAGCACGTTCACCGGGAGTCACCTCGCGAGATCGGTTCGCCCCTGCCCGGGCGCCGGCTCTTCGGCCGGGGGTCCGGCTCGCGGCGCAGCCGCAAACAGGTGCAGTGGCCCCGGGGAAAGCGCAGTACGCCGACACGCTAGGCGGCGACCACAACGACCACAACGTCCGTTGATTCCGGAAGAGAGACAGCTTCTTAACGCGCAGGCAACATGTGGGCCACTTCACAAGTTCCCCGCTCTGCTCGAAAGGCGGCTCACGTGCGATTGCGCACTCCCCTCGCCCTGTTCGGGGCAGCGCTGCTGGTGCTCGTAGGGCCGCCGCTGCTCACCACGGGCAGCGGCGCCGAAACCGGCACGCAGATCCCCGGCCTGCGCTTCATGGTCCCCAACACCCCCGGCGGCGGCTACGACATCACCGCCCGCACCGCGGCCAAGAACGCCGAGGACGCGGGACTCACCCACAACATCGAGGTGTTCAACCTCCCCGGCGCGGGCGGCACCGTCGGGCTCACCCGGCTCGTCGGCGAGCACGGCAACGGACGCCTCGCCATGTCCATGGGCCTCGGCGTGGTCGGCGCCGTCCACACCAACAAGTCCCCGAAGACCCTCGCCGACACGACCCCGATCGCCCGGCTCACCGAGGAGCAGGACATCGTCGTCGTCGCGAAGGACTCCCCGTACCGGACCATCCAGGACCTGCTCGACGCCTGGAGGAAGGACCCGGCCAAGCTGCCCGTCGGCGGCGGCTCCTCACCCGGCGGACCCGACCACCTCGCCCCGATGTTGATGGCACAGGCCGCCGGGATCGCCCCCAGGTCCGTCAACTACATCCCCTTCGACGGCGGCGGCGAGCTCCTCGCCTCGATCCTCGGCAACAAGGTCGCCTTCGGAGTCTCGGGCGTCGGCGAGTACCTCGATCAGATCAAGTCCGGGGAACTGCGGCTCCTCGCCGTGACCGGACCGAAGCGCGTACCGGGCCTGGACGCGCCCACCCTCCGCGAGGCCGGGCTCGACACCGACTTCACCAACTGGCGCGGCATCGTCGCCCCGCCGGGCCTCTCCGACGCCGAACGCGACAAGCTGATCGGCCTCGTCCAGGAGCTGCACGACTCCCCGCAGTGGAAGGACTCGATGAAGAAGAACGGCTGGAACGACGCCTTCCTCCCGGGGAAGAGGTTCGGCGACTTCCTCGACGAGCAGAACAAGCGCGTCGACACGGTCCTGAAGGAGCTGGGACTGTGAGCACACAGACAGCCGAGACCGAGACCCGTCCGGACGGGACCCGTCGCACCTGGCTGCGCGAGCACTCCGAACTCGGGGTCAGCCTGCTGCTGTTCCTCATCGGCGTACTCGTCCTCACCGACGCGCTGACGATGGACATCGACATAGCCCAGCGCGGTCCGATCGGGCCCAAGACCGTACCCGTCGCCGTCGGCATCGGCCTCCTCGCCGTCGCCGTCCTCCTCGCCGTCGACGTCCTGCGCGGCGGCCGCGGCGAGTCCGAGACCGGCGAGGACATCGACCTGTCCGAGCCCGGCGACCGGCGTACGGTCCTGCTCCTCGCCGGTGTCTTCCTCGCGAATGCCGTCCTCATCGGCCCCCTCGGCTTCCCCGTCTCCGGGGCGCTGCTCTTCTGGGGCTCGGCGTACGCGCTCGGCAGCCGCCACCACCACCGCGACCCGCTGATAGCCGCCGTGCTCTCCCTCGTCACCTTCTTCGTCTTCAACAACCTGCTCGGGGTACCGCTGCCCGGCGGCCCGCTCATGGGGGTGCTCTAGCCGATGGATTCGCTCAACTCCCTCCTCGACGGGTTCGGAACGGCTCTGACGCCGGTCAATCTCTTCTGGGCGGCGCTCGGCGTGCTGCTCGGCACGGCGATCGGCGTCCTGCCCGGCATCGGGCCCGCCATGGCCGTGGCCCTGCTGCTCCCGGTGACGTACGGACTCGAACCGACCGGCGCCTTCATCATGTTCGCCGGCATCTACTACGGCGCGATGTTCGGCGGCTCCACCACGTCCATCCTGCTCAACACGCCCGGTGAGAGCGCGGCCGTCGTCGCCGCCATGGAAGGCAACCCGATGGCCAAGGCGGGCCGCGGCGCACAGGCGCTCGCCGCCGCCGCGGTCGGCCACTTCGCGGGCGGCATGATCGGCACGATCCTGCTCGTCGCACTCGCCCCGACGGTCGCCGCACTCGCCGTGGACATCGGCGCGCCCGACTACTTCGCCATCATGGTGCTGGCCTTCATCGCCGTGACGTCCGTGCTCGGCTCGTCGCGGATCCGGGGGCTCGCCTCGCTGCTCATCGGACTGACGCTGGGCCTGGTCGGCCTGGACCAGATGACCGGGCAGCAGCGGCTCACCTTCGGCTCGCTGCAGCTCGCCGACGGCATCGACGTCGTCATCGTCGCAGTCGGACTCTTCGCGATCGGCGAGGCGCTGTGGGTCGCCGCCCATCTGCGGCGTACGACCGGCGAGGCGATCCCCGTCGGCCGGCCCTGGCTCGGCAAGGCGGATGTGCGCAGGACCTGGAAGTCCTGGCTGCGCGGACCGGTCATCGGCTTCCCGTTCGGTGCGATCCCGGCCGGCGGTGCGGAGATCCCGACCTTCCTGTCGTACGTCACGGAGAAGCGGCTCTCCAAGCACAAGGACGAGTTCGGCAAGGGCGCGATCGAGGGCGTGGCCGGTCCCGAGTCGGCGGCGTCCGCCTCGGCTGCGGGCACGCTCGTCTCGATGCTGACCCTGGGCCTGCCGACCACCGCCGTCGCGGCCGTGATGCTGGCCGCCTTCCAGCAGTACGGCATCCAGCCGGGCCCGCTCCTCTTCGAACGCGAACCCGACCTGGTCTGGGGCCTCATCGCCTCGCTCTTCGTCGGCATGGTGCTGCTGCTCGCGCTGAACCTGCCGCTCGCACCGCTGTGGGCGAAGCTGCTGCGCATCCCGCGGCCGTACCTCTACGCGGGGATCCTCTTCTTCGCCGCCGTCGGCGCGTACGCGGTGGGCGGGGAGGCGCTGGACCTCGTCATCCTGCTGATCATCGGCCTGATCGGCTTCGGCATGCGGCGGTACGGACTCCCGGTCCTGCCCGCGGTGATCGGCGTCATCCTCGGCCCGGCCGCGGAGCAGCAGCTGCGCCGGGCGCTGCAGATCAGCGACGGCAGCGTGAGCGGCCTGGTCAACACGCCTTTCTCGGTGACCGTGTACGCCGTGATCGTGGTGCTGCTGGCCTGGCCGTGGCTGAAGAAGCTGATCAACCGCCGTCGTAGTGTGACGGCATGACCCACGACGACATCCGGCCCGCCACCTCTGCCGACACACCGCGTGTGAAGGCCGTGACCGACGCGGCCTACCACCACTACATCGAGCGGATCGGACTCGTTCCGGCCCCGATGGAGGCGGACCACGCGGCCAACGTGGCGGCGGGGCGGGTGTACGTCGTGGGCGACCCGGTGATCGGCGTCCTGGTGCTGATCCCCGGCCAGGACCACCTCTACCTGGACTCGATCGCCGTTCACCCCGATGCCCAGGGCACCGGCCTCGGCCGCCGCCTGCTGGCCTTCGTCGAGGAGCACTCACGCGGACTCGGACTCCCCGAGGTCCGGCTCCTCACGAACGCCAAGATGTGGGAGAACCAGAGGATGTACGAGCGGTACGGCTACGAAGTCGTCGAACGCCGCATGGAAGGTCCCTACGACCGCATCCACTACCGGAAGCCGCTGCGCTGACCGGGCTCGGGCTCAGGTCAGAAGCGAGGTGAACCGGCCCTCGCGGGCGAGGAGTTCGAGGGCGTCCAGGGCGCGCTCGGCCTCCTCGGCCGCCCGGGGGTCGGTCTCCGCGAGGCCGCTCTCCCGGAACTCGTCCTCGTCCAGGCGGAGGATCTCCGTGCCGTCCGCCGACACCCACAGGTCGAGGTCCAGGTCCTCGACGACCAGCTCGCCGGCGTGGACCGTGGCGGGCCGGGTGATGTCGCAGTACCAGCCCTTCAGGGCGCCGCCGGGTCCGCGCACCTCCTTCACCGCGTACCAGCGGTCCCGCCAGTAGTACTCCGTGAAGAGGTCACCCGGCTCGAAGCGGACGAACCCGAAGTCCCGTACGCCGTCGCCCGCCCAGGGCGCGCGGACGGTGATGCGGGTGCCGTCGTCGGAGACGAGCTCCGCCGGATAGCGGATCTTGGTGCGGCCGGCCTTGACCAGGACGACCTCGATCCGCTCAGCCGAGGGTGCGGACATGGCGGACCTCCGTCGCGCAGATCTCGTAGCCGAACCACTTGTTGATCGCCAGCATCGGCCCGTTGCCCGTGTCGTTGCCGGTGAACGCCTCCGTGTACCCCGCGGCGCGGGCGCGGTGGAGTGAGTCGTTCTTGGCGAGTTTGGCCAGGCCCCGGCCGCGGAAGGCTCGGGCGGTGCCCGTCATCACCGTGCCGTAGCGGGGGGAGCCGTCCGTACGTGCCGCGCTGAACGCTGCCGGGCGGCCGTCGACCAGGGCCACCGAGGTCAGCTCGCGGCTGAGCAGGGGATGGTTCCAGGTCTCGGCCAGCCAGTGCTCGTAGTCCGTCGACTCCGAGTAGTTCACATCGCTCGGCTCGTCGGCCGTGGTCTCCGCGTCCAGCTCGAACAGCGGCCGCGGATCGTCGGCGAAGTGCTCGCCGGACACGATCTCCACCCCGGCCGGGGGCGCCGACAGCGGCGGCAGGGTGCCGCCCGCCAGGTCGAGGCGGAGGAAGTGCGCGGAGCGGCTCGGGCGGTAGCCGTGCCGCTCGGCGAAGACGCGGTTCGCCGGCTCGTCCAGCACCCACGAGTAAACGGTGTCGGCTCCCGCGCCCGCCAGATGCTCCTCGGCGGCCCGGACGATCAGCGCCCCGGCGCCCCGGCGCCGCCGGTCCGGATGCACGTAGACATTGGCGTAGCCGACGCCCGGATCCGGGCTGTCGTACACAATTCCGACCTGGGCCGTACCGATGATCTCGCCGTCCTCCAGCGCGATGACCTGCCGGTAGTGCGCGTCGGGATGCGCGTGCGCGGCGTCGAATGCCACCGACTCGGCGTTCGCCAGCATGAAGGGCAGGGCTGCCCGCCGGACCCGGGCGAAGCCCTCGGCATCCTGGATGTTCTGGGGGCGTACAGCACGCACAATCAACGTCATGAGGGGGCACGCTACGGGCGCCTCCGGCGCCACCGCCTCCCATTTTCCGCCGGTCGGCGCAGCGGTGGGGGACAATCGGGCCGTGACCTTGAAGATCGTCATCGATACGCACTCCGCCACCGCTCCGTACGAGCAGCTCCGCGCCCAGATCTCCGCGCAGGCCCGCTCGGGCGCGCTCCCCGTCGGCTACAAGCTGCCGACCGTACGGGGCCTCGCCGAGGAACTGGGCCTCGCCGCGAACACCGTCGCCAAGGCCTACCGCGCGCTGGAGGGCGACGGGGTGATCGAGACGCGCGGCCGCAACGGGACATTCGTCGCGGCGGCGGGCGACGCGGCGGAGCGCCAGGCGGCGTCGGCCGCCCAGGCGTACGCGGCAGAGGCCCGCCGCCTCGGGCTGTCCCGCGCGGACGCGGCGTCGGCGGTGGAGGATGCGCTGCGGGCGGCGTACGGCGAGTGACAAGGGTCCGGCGCACTTGGCACCGGACCCTGTCCTTCAGTGACCGGGGCAGGATTCGAACCCGTACTCACGAGTGCCGCTGCCCGACAGGACCTAGTCATCCAGGCTTCCCATGGTCAAGTTGATGGTGGTTCCGGTCATCCCGCTCGCCTTGTCGGAAGCCATGAAGACCGCCAGGTTCGCCATTTCCTCGAGCGTCATGAGCCTTCGTGCGTGGGTCCTGCTTGCCAGGAACTCCTGCCACTGTTCCCAGGTCATTCCCGATGCCTTGGCGCGAGGCTCGAAGGCTTCCTTGATCGTGCGTGTCTCCGGCATGGCCTGTGGTCGCAGACCGACCACGCGAATGCCGTGAGGTGCGAGTTCGGCGGACAGACCTCGAGTGAGTGCCTCCTTGGCGGCCATCGCCGGACCGTAGCCTCCCACCAAGGGAATGCCCGTCCGCGAGTGGAGTGCGGTGACGGTCATGATCACACCCGATTTGTTCGCGACCATCCGTCGGGCCGCCATGCGTGCGGTCAGGAAGTACGAGGTCGTGTAGGTCGTGATCGGCAGGGAGAACTGCTCGACATCCAGCTCGATCAGAGGGACGCCCAGAATGCTCGTATTCGGGATGCCGACCGCGTTGAACGAGATGTCGACGCGTCCCGCCTTGTCGATCAGGGACTGTAGATGCTCGTCCACAGCCTGCTCGTCGAGAGCGTCCACCTCCGCCGCCTCGGCTGATCCGCCGGCCGAAACGACGTCCTTGGCGACAACTTCGACGGGCGCAAGGTGGCGCCCGGTGAGAAATAGACGAGCCCCCTCGGAGGCAAAGGCGCGTGCGACAGCACTGCCGATCGCGCCTCCGGCTCCGTAGATCACCGCAACCTTGTCCTTCAGCATCATCTCCGGCTTCCTTTCTGTGCCCAGGGGGCACACCCTCCCCCCTCATGAGTCAAGGCCGACTGCTGAAACTCATCTGCGCATGGCTGTCTTTTTCGCCATCCGCCGACGTCCGGATCGTCCGAGCCGTCGATGATGCAGACACCGCGACGTCAGGAAAGTGGGCGCCCACCAACCGCCCAGTTCGCCCCTCGGCCGGTGTCTGTACAGGATGGAAGTGCGACTGTCTGTACAGGATGGAAGTGCGACAAGGTGCGGGAGAGTCGTGAGGCGAGGGTGGAGTGGTGACAACCGAGCTGATCACCAGGGCGCGGGCCGGGGACGGCGACGCGTTCCGAGCGCTGACCGAGCCGTACCGCCGGGAGCTACAGGTGCACTGCTACCGGATGCTCGGTTCCTTGCAGGACGCCGAGGACGCCCTCCAGGACACGCTGCTGGCCGCCTGGCAGGGCCTCGGAGGATTCGAGGGCCGCGCCTCGATCCGCACCTGGCTCTACCGGATCGCCACCAACATGTGCCTCAACGCGCGTCGGTCGGCGAGCCGGCGCCCGGCCCGGAAGTGGGACATGCCCGAGGTCGAACCGCCCGAGCCGACCCGGCTCGGCCAGGTCGTATGGCTCGAGCCGTTTCCCGATGCCCTCCTCGAGGGAGCGATCGATGTGCCCCTCGGCCCGGAGGCCCGCTATGAGCAGACCGAAGCCATCTCCCTGGCCTTCGTGACCGCTCTTCAGGTCCTGCCGCCTCGCCAGCTCGCCGTGCTCATCTTGCGCGACGTCCTCGGATTCCATGCGAACGAGGTGGCCGACATGCTCGACTCGACCGTCGAGTCGGTGAACAGCGCCCTCAAACGGGCCCGCGCCGGCCTGCAGCGCCGGCAGCCGCCGACCGACGAGCGCGAACCGGCTCCCGCCCCCGGCGGGGCCTCCGAGCAGACGCTCGTGGCAGAGTTCGTCCGCGCCTACGAGTCCGGGGATCTGGACGCGCTGGTGGCCCTTCTGACGGACGATGTCTTCATCTCCATGCCACCGATTCCCCTCGAATACCAAGGCCGCGACGTCGTGGCCCGCCTCTTCGCCGGCATCTTCCGCTCGGGCCGAAGGGTTGACCTCGTGCCGACGCGAGCCAACGGTCAGCCGGCGTTCGGGGCCTACCTGCGCGCCTCCACCGGCGTCCGTCATGGAACCGGCCTGTTCGTCCTCACCCTCACCGGCGACCGCATCTGCGCCTTCACCCGCTTCGACAACAGCGTGCTCCCATGGTTCGGGCTGCCGCGATCGCTCCCAAGCCGATAGCAGCCCGACCGCGGAGGTCACAGATACAGGCCCGCGTCCGCCCCGTCGTGCTGCGAGGGCACCGACGCCGGGGTCGTCCCGCGCCGCAGGGCGTACAGCTCCGCCAGCGTCGCGCCCTCGCGGCCCACGCCCTCGTCCGTGCCCAGCCAGGTCACCGCCTCGGCCCGGGTGAGCGGGCCGACCTCGATGCGGGCGAGGCAGCGGCCGGGGCGGACGACCGCAGGGTGGAGGCGCTCCAGGTCCTCGTTCGTGGTGACGCCCACCAGGACGTTGCGCCCCTGGCCCAGCAGTCCGTCCGTCAGGTTGAGCAGCCGGGACAGTGCCTGGCCCGCCGTGTGCCGGGCCTCGCCGCGGATCAGTTCGTCGCAGTCCTCCAGGAGGAGCAGCCGCCAGCGGCCCTTGGCCGTGCCGTCGTCCTCGCCGATTGCGATGTCCATCAGATAGCCGACGTCGTTGAAGAGCCGCTCCGGGTCCAGCACGCAGTCCACCTGGCACCAGTCCCGCCAGGAGCGGGCCAGGGTCCGCAGCGCCGACGTCTTGCCCGTACCCGGCGGTCCGTGCAGCAGGAGCAGCCGGCCCGCGATGTCGTCCGGGGTCACCTTCATCAGCCGGTCCATCGCATCGGCCACCGGCGCTGTGTAGTTGGGCCGGATCTCCTCCCACGTACCCGCGCTGATCTGGCGGGTTGTGCGGTGCGGGCCGCGGCGCGGGGACACGTACCAGAAGCCCATCGTCACGTTCTCGGGCTGGGGCTCCGGCTCGTCCTGGACGCCGTCGGTCGCCTGCTGGTGGATCTTCTCGGCGAGTTCGGAGCTGACGGCGGTGACGGTGACATCGGCCCCCCGGTTCCACCGGGAGATCAGCAGGGTCCAGCCCTCGCCCTCGGCGAGCGTCGCGCTGCGGTCGTCGTCGCGCGCCGCGCGCAGCACGGACGCGCCCGGCGGCAGCAGCGTGGCGCCGGGCTTGACCCGGTCGATCGTCGAACTGTGCGAGTACGGCTGCTCGCCCGTCGCGAAGCGGCCGAGGAACAGCGCGTCGACGACGTCCGACGGTGAATCGCTGTCGTCGACGTTGAGCCGGATCGGCAGCGCGTCCTCAGGGTTGGCAGGCATGGCGCCCATGATCCGGCACGAGGGCGCTCCGCGCACGATGTTTTGGCGTGTGGCACCCGTTGTGCGTTGCGCAGGCGCGGGCGGCTCATTCGCGCAGCAGCCGTACCGCCCTGCGCGCCCGGCGGACGACGGCGTACCCCTTCGTCAGCGCCCGGTCCCCGGCGAAGTTACGGGCGATGGCGCGGCCCTCGACGAGCCGCTCGAACTCCTCGATGCCGGTGCTCCGCCGGACAGTCACGCGCTCCAGCGCGTACGGGCCCTGGCGGCGGCGGGCCAGAGCGTTGCCCACAGCGAGCGACTGGGCGAAACCCGCGGCGCGCACCATGTGCCGTACGCGCCGGCTGGAGTAGCCGTACGGATAGGCGAAGGAGACCGGGGCCGCTCCCGTTTCCCCGGCGATGATCTCCCGGCAGCGCAGCGTCTCGTACCGCAGTCGTCGGTCGTCGAGCTGGTCCAGCTGCGGATGGGTGTGGGTGTGGCCGCCGATCTCCGTGCCCGCGGCGGCCAGGGCCCTCACCTGGTCCCAGTCGAGCATGGTGTCGATGGCGCCGCCCGTCTCGTGCTCGCCCCGCAGCCAGCCGGTCGACACGAACAGGGTCGAGGCGAAGCCGCGCTTGGCGAGGACGGGGAGGGCATGGCGGTGCACGCCCTCGTAGCCGTCGTCGAAGGTGATCAGCACGGGGCGGGTCGGCAGTGGCTCCCCGCGCCGCCACGCCCGCCCGAGCTCCGCCGTGGTGACGGGCGTGAACCCGCGCTCGCCGATCAGCTCCATCTGCTCGGCGAAGGCCTCCGGTGATACGGACAGTCCGTAGGTCGCGGGCGCGGGCCGGTGCCCGACCGCGTGGTACATGAGGATGGGCACGGCCTGGTTCACGGCGACGACTCACCTGCCGAGCTTCCCGGGATCCCCATGCCTCCTGAGCTTCCCGTGCCTCCTGAGCCTCCTGAGCTTCCCGGGGTTCCCGCGCTCGGCGCGTAGGCGGTGATGGGGCCGTGGGAGAACGCCACTCCGGAGCGGGTGCGCACATTCGCCAGCGCGTACCCGGCCGCCGCCGTCGCGACGCCTGCCACGATCGCGGCCGCGCGGCCCGCCCCGCCGGGTCTGCCCAGCAGGGCGTCGCGCAGTCCGCGCGCGACGCCCGCCGGAAGCACCCGCGTCGTGTACCGGCGCTCGGACTCCAGGCCCTTGTCGCTGCCGACGCTGCGGGCGACGAGGGCCTTGGAGAGGCCTTCGGCGTACGTACGCGTACGGAAGTATCCGAAGCGCTCGCGGGCCGGCGGGACCTTGTGGTGGATGACGGCGCGGTCGTCGATCAGCAGGACCGCATGGGGGAGGGCCCGGCCGAGCCGGATGCACAGTTCGGTCTCCTCGCAGCCCAGCGGCCGTTTGTCGCCGTCCCGTCCGATGCCGGTGGCGAAGCCGCCCGCGGCGTCGAAGGCCGTGCGCCGGAAGGAGGCGTTCCCGCCGAGGACGTTGCGTACGCGCACACGCCCCGGCGGCAGGCCCCGGTACGTGCAGCCCACGACCCAGTCGAACTCGTCCGGGAACCAGGCAGGCCGACGGCCCGACGCCCAGGCCGGCAGGGTCCTTCCGCCCACGGCCACCACGCGCGGATCGTCGTAGCCCTCGTCGAAGTACCGCAGCCAGTCGCGCTCGGCCACGGCGTCGTCGTCGAGGAAGGCGACGATCTCGCCGCGCGCCGCGGCGATTCCGGTGTTACGGCCGGCGGAGAGGCCGCGGGGGCCCGCGTTGGCGAGCACCCGCACCTCCGCTCCGGTCCGTCCGCCGGTCTCCGCGTCGGTCTTGAACTCCCTGCCCAGGCGTTCCCGCAGCGCCGGGTTGTGGTCGACGACGAGCAGCGTCTCCAGGGCCGGGAGCGACTGCTGCCGCACCGAGTCGACCGCCGCGAGGATGTCCTCCCAGCGGTCCTCGGTGTAGACGCAGATCACCACGGAGTACGTCCGGTGGCTCAAGAGACCTCTCCCCGCGGAGCCTTGAGGGTGATGGCGGGCGTGCGGCGCGCCGGGCGGCGGACGCCCTTCTCCTTGAGGATCACCTTGAGGACCCGCAGACCGTCCCGTACGGCGCTGAGGTTGCTGACGCCGTGGATGCGCAGGTACTCGTGGCTGGGCACTTCCTGGACCCGCAGGCCGGCCTTGACCACCCGGATGTTCATGAGGGTCTCGATCTCGAAGCCGGTGCAGTCCAGGGTGA
This sequence comes from Streptomyces sp. NPDC001514, assembly GCF_053597075.1. Lineage (NCBI taxonomy): Bacteria > Bacillati > Actinomycetota > Actinomycetes > Kitasatosporales > Streptomycetaceae > Streptomyces > Streptomyces sp. NPDC001514. The sequence goes on along the minus strand of NZ_JBSFHO010000010.1, from coordinate 111,532 downwards.
TCCTGTCGAGGCAGTGGCGCCAGAAGGCGTTGTAGCCGTAGCAGAGGTCGGTGTAGCGCGCGCCGAACTTGGCGTTGACGACAGCGCACAGGACGCGGTTGCCGAGTTTGCGGATGGGCGTCATGTCGTCCGTACCGCCGCCGTTGGCGAAGCGGGAGCCCTTGGCGAAGTCGGCGCCGCCGACGAGGGCCGAGACATAGCTGACGATCTCCTGGCCGTCGGCCGAGCCGTCCGCGTCGACCATGACGATGATGTCGCCGGTGCAGGCGGCGAAGCCGCTGATGAGGGCGTCGCCCTTGCCCTTTCCGGCCTGTCTGACGACTTTGACGTCGGGCCACAGTTCCCGGGCGACATTCACGGTGTCGTCCGTGGAATTTCCGTCGACGAGAACGACTTCATGGATCCATTCGGGCAGCGTCTTGAAGACGTACGGAAGATTTTCCGCCTCGTTCATGGCGGGGATCACGACGCTGACGGGCGGCGCGATTGCGAGATGGGAGGAGATCGGCCGGTACTGGGCCGGTATTCGGCTCAATGTGGCAGTGGCAGTGGCGGTGGCGGTGGCGGTGGCCGTAGCGGTGGCCGTGGCCGGAGCCGCGGCGGTGTTCCCCGAGGCCGCCGGGCGCAGGAACGAGCTCATGAGCGGTTTCCCTCTCGTCCGGTGGACCGCCCGCCCCGGGGCGGTCCGAATGAGTGTCCGGTTCGAAAGGGGGGTTCTCACCCCGGTCATGACGGCACGGATCTCCGTGCACATTGGGTGAGTCGGCATTGCAGGTCGCGCGGCCCGTGAACCGGCGCATGCGTGATGACATGGCCGAACACGGCACCCCCCTACCGCGCTCCGCTCCGGACCCATCGGGATGCTCGACCCCTCCCCTGGAGTCGCCTTGCATGATGGACCGTTGCGGGTGGATGTACGACGGTATTGATAATTAGGACTGTATGGCAAGACCTGGACCGAGGTCTCACGTTTCTACTTCTTTTTCCTTCCCGGGCGGAAATGCACAAGCCTGTTCCGCATCCCGATGAGAAAGAGAAGGAGAGTGATCGCTGTTACGGATGTGACGCCGACTTCAACGGAGCGGATGTCCAGCACCCGCAGCAATCGGGCGAGGAAAAGATCAATGACGACCGCGCCGGCCGCCGACAGAACGAATCGGGCCGACCGGGCCAACGGGCGCAGCGCAGTGGCGAGTCCGGCGGCCGGCGCCACGAGGAGATAGAAGAGCGCGAGCGGCGCGCGCAGCGGTGAGTCGACACCGGCGAGCGCCAGTGCCGCGCCGACCCCCGACACGGCCAGGGCTCCCCCCGCGAGCACCGGCGGCACATCCGGCCGAAGGTCCGGTTTGCTGGTGATCGTCTGCATGGGCGACTTTGCCCCCCAAGGTGCCAGATGTGTGCATCCATGCTGGGGTGCGGCCGATGGTCCGTCAAGAAGTGGGCGCCGGTAACCGATTGGTCTTGGCATGGACACTTCCGGTGAACTATGGGGCGTGCTACGACAGTTGAGGCAGAGATCCTGCTAAAGGGAGGTTCCATGAAACTGTCCCGAATCGCGGCATTCTCATCCTCACTCCTCCTCGGCGCCGTCCTCGCTCTCACCGGAGCGGGCCAGGCGCAGGCCGCCCAGAACGCGGCAGCACTGGACTACGTGGCCCTCGGCGACTCGTACTCCTCGGGCCTCGGGGCCGGCTCCTACATCAGCTCCAGCGGCAACTGCAAGCGCACCAACCGGGCCTACCCCGCCCTCTGGGCAGCCGCCAACTCACCCTCCTCGTTCGCCTTCACCGCCTGCTCGGGCGCTCGTACGAGTGATGTGACGGCGAACCAGCTCGGCCCCGTCACCTCCGCGACCGACCTCGTCTCCATCACCATCGGCGGCAACGACGCAGGCTTCTCCGACGTCATGACCACCTGTGTCCTGCAGTCCGAGAGCACCTGCATCGCCCGCGTCGAGGAGGCGAAGCGCTACGTCGACACGACCCTGCCCGGGCGTCTCGACTCGGTGTACTCGGCCATCAGGAGCAGAGCGTCGGCGGCGCACGTCGTCGTCCTCGGCTACCCCCGCTTCTACAAGCTGGCCGGAAGCTGCATCGCCGGCCTCAGCGAGAACGAGCGCGCCGCGATCAACGGCGGCGCCGACCACCTCAACGCCGCCATCGCCAAGCGCGCCGCCGACCACGGATTCACCTTCGCCGATGTCGTGCCGGCCTTCACCGGGCACGAGATCTGCTCCGGCGCCGCATGGCTGCACAGTGTCAACTGGCTGAACATCAGCGAGTCGTACCACCCCACCGCATCGGGACAGTCCGGCGGCTACCTGCCCCCGTTCAGTTCTGCGGTGTGAGCGAACCCGCCGGATAGGAGGGCTCGCCCGTCGGGGCGTCCTCCTTGCACGTCACCGAGAACGCCACCCAGTTCGATCGCGCCTCGACCGGGCTCCGGACCTCCAGCCGGATCCGGTCGTGGTGCTCCGCGTTCTCCTCGTACGTCAGCTCGATGTGATTCACCTGCTGCGACTTCCCTTCCCCGGAGGGGAAGTCGAGTGTCTTCCATTCCCCGCCGGGCGTCCTGCCCCTCTCGGTCACCCAGCGGTACGAGACGGAGACGGGCGTACGTCCCACGGTGACCGTCGCCCGGAAAGCGGGTGCCTCGGCCTCGGGCGGCGGGCAGGTGCCGCTGTAGCTGCCGATCACGGCCTGGGCGTACACCTGCACGGTCTGCGGCGGCTGTGGCGGCGGGGAGCTGTGGCCGCCGGCGGTGGGGTTCTCCGTGGTGCCCGGTGTGCCTGGGGTGTCCTCGGGGGAGCTTTCCGCGGTCGTGGCCGGGCCGGTGGTGACGCCGCCGTTAGCCGTGCCGCCGTCCGTCGCACCGTTGTTCGCACCACCGCTGCCGTTGCCCTCACCGCCGTTGCCCCCGCTGTTCACGAGTGCGTACGTGAGGCCACCGATCGCCAGGAGCAGGACCGCGATCCCCACGACCAGCGCGGTCGTGGCCCGTCGCGGCCGGTCCGGCCGGACAGGGGTCGTTCCCGTCGGTGGCGTGGGCGGTCCGAAGCGGCCCACGGGTGCGGCCGGAGTCGCCGGCGTGGCCGGTGAGGTGACCGTCGGGGCGGACGGGCCGGAGGTCGGCAGGGGAGTGGAGCCGGTACGCGGCGTGCCGCCGGCGCCCACGATCCGCAGCTCACGCTCGGCCTCCTCCGCGGACATCCGCTCCGCGGGATCCTTCCGCAGCAGCCCGGCGATCACCGGCGCCAGCGGACCCGCCCTGCGCGGTGGCGGCAGCTCCTCGTCGACGACCGCCCGCAGCGTGCTCAGCGGCGTGTTCTGGCGGAAGGGAGAGACGCCTTCCACGGCGGCGTACAGCAGCACCCCGAGCGACCACAGATCCGACTCCGGGCCCGGAGTGCGCCCGAGCGCCCGCTCCGGGGCGAGGAACTCGGGCGATCCGACGAGCTCACCGGTCATCGTCAGATTCGATGTGCCCTCGACCATCGCGATCCCGAAGTCCGTGAGCACCACCCGGCCGTCGTTGGCGAGCAGCACGTTCCCGGGCTTCACATCGCGGTGCAGCACCCCCGCCTCGTGTGCGCCCCGCAGCGCGGCGAGGACCTCGGCCCCGATGTGCGCGGCGCGCCGCGGTGGCATCGGGCCCTCGGCGTCGAGCACCTCGGAGAGCGGGAGCCCCCGGATCAGCTCCATCACGATCCACGGCCGGCCGTCGTGGGACGCCACGTCGTAGACCGTGACCACATTGCGCTGCGAGATCCGGGCGGCTGCCCAGCCCTCGCGCTCCAGGCGCGCGTACAGCCGCCGCACATCGGTGGTGCCGAGCGCTTCGGGCGCCCGGACCTCCTTGACCGCGACCTCCCGGCCGAGGACCTCGTCACGGGCGCGCCACACGACGCCCATGCCGCCCTCGCCGAGCCGGTCGAGCAGGCGGTAGCGCCCCGCGATCAGCCCCTCGTCGTCCCGATGGCCGTCCCGACCGTCGCCCGGCACTTCGCTCATGACGAGCCCCCCATCCGCAGCAGAGCGACCATCACGGTGTAAACCCCTCCAAGCTAGCTCAACTGATGGCCCCTGCGGCCCCCCTGAACAGCAATCCACACCCGAGTACGAACACGGCGACCGCTGTGCTCAGCGGAGCGGTGCGGTGAAGGAAGCCGACGAGCCGCCCCGTGGACCGCCCTCCGGCCCGCCGCCGCGCCAGCCACCCGGCCGCGCGCGCCCCGAGCCGGACGACGGCGAAGCCCGCGGCGGTCAGCGTGAGGGCGAGCCCGGCGCCGTACGCGACGACGAGGAGCAACCCGAACCAGGCGTGCCCGAGGGCCGCGGCGCCGACGAGCACGACGACGGCGGAGGGGCTGGGCACGAGGCCTCCGGCGAAGCCGAGGAGGACGGTGCGGCGCAGCGGCCGGGTGCGGGTGGGGGCGATGTCGTGCCGGTGGGGGTGCTCGCGCGGGTGCTCGTACTCGTGCTCGCTTGCGGGCTTCGACGTGTCGCCGGGACGCTCGTGGCTGTGGCTGTGGCTGTGGGGGTGGTCGTGGCTGTGAACGTGACCGTGGCTGTGGGCGTGCCCGGCGCCCGGCCAGTGGACGTGGGTGTGCCCATGCCCGTGCTCATGTGCGCGGTGGTGCCAGGCTCGGCGTACGAGCAGGGCACCGGCCACCGTGACCAGCGCGCCGCTCGCCACGCCCAGCCACCCCACGACGGACGGGCTGACCGCCGCGCCCGCCGCCACGACGGCACCCAGTGCGAACACGCCGAGGGTGTGGGTCACCGTTACGGAAGCGCCGAGGACCAGGACGTCCCGCAGCGAGCTCCGCCCGCCCGCCGCCGCTGCCGCGGCCATCAGGGTCTTTCCGTGCCCCGGGGCGAGAGCGTGCAGGGCGCCGAGGCCGACGGCGATCGCGAGGGCGAGCGCGCCGAAGGACAGGGTCAGCTCGCGCCGCTCGACGAGTCCGGTCAGGGCCTGCGTCCAGCGGTCGACGCCGCGCGGCAGCACCGACGGGGGTGCGGCAGCCGTCGCGTCGTCCGTCAGGGCGGGGCCGCCCGGGACGACCGTCAGGGTCGCGGTCGTGCGGTCGGGCGGGGAGTCGAGCAGGCCTTCCGGGTACGCGGTCAGCCTGCGTGAGACGGAGTCCTGGGGCACGTCGGACGACGTCAGGGTCGTACGGTCGCCCCGCGCCGTGATCTCCCGCCAGCCCTGCCCGCCGGTGCCGGCCCGGAAGTCCACGGTGGCCCTGCGGTCCGGCAGCGGTGCCGTCATCCGGCACTCCACGCGCAGGGTCGGCAACCCCGCCTGACCCGGCCGGACCTCCGCCCGCGCGGTGCCGGTCCGGAGCGGCACCGCCCGCCCGTCCACCCGCACCCGTGCCTCTTGCGCGGCCGTCTCGCACCGCGCCTGTGCCCACGCCGCGAGCTCACCCTCCGGGCGTCCCTCGGGCCGGATCCGGGCGGTCGGGATCTCCGCGAGGTCCTCGACGTGGTCGACCCTCAACTCGCCCTCGGTGGCGACGAGTCCGTCGTAGTGGTTGACCGTGAAGTTGCCGAGAGGGTGCGCTGCGGCGGGGGACGCACCGGCTGCCAGCAGGGCGACGGCGGTTGCGAGCACGGCGGCGAGGCCGGTGAGCGTCCTGCGGAGCTTTCCCCTGCCCGCCCCTTCCCGCAGCGTCGAAGTGCGGCTGTGCCGCGTGGGGGGCTTCGCCCCCGGACCCCCTGGGGCGCGCCCGGCAAGGCCCGGTGACCTGGGGTGTCCGTCCTCAAGCGCCGGACGGGCTTGGTGTGTGCCCGGTGTCGTCGGGTGGGCCTGCGTGTCCGTCCTCAAGCGCCGGACGGACTTCGCGAATTGCCGCCTCATGCCCCCTCCAGCCCGTCCAGCGCGCGCCGCGCCTCTCGTGAACCCGTCGGCGAGAAGGCGGGGTTGAGCGCCAGCGCCCGGGACAGGGACTTCCGCGCGGCCGCCTCGTCGCCCACCGCCCGCTCGATCATTCCGCGGTGGTACAGGAACACCGCGTTCCGGTACCCGGTCGCGGTCGCCTTCCTGGCATGCTCGAGCGCCTCCTCCGACCTGCCCGACCGGTGCAGCGCCCAGGCCAGCGCGTCCTCCGTGTGGACCGTGCGGCGGCGCTGCCATTCGGCGCGGGCGGCCCGCAGGGCGTCCGCGCGGTCGCCGTGGTCGGCGGCGGCAAGCGCGGTGTCCAGGTCGGGGTTGACCCCGCCCGCGCGGGCGAGGCCGGTCCAGGTGCCGAGGACCGCGTACTGCTCCGCGGCCCGCTCGCGCTGCCCGGTCGCCTCGTACAGCTCGCCGAGCGCGACGAGCCGCGCCGGAAACGGCGCGCGCTCGACGACCCCCTCGAACTCCTTGACGGCGCCCGCGAGATCACCCTTGCCGGCAAGCGCACGGGCCCGGCACTCCCGTGCCTCCAGGTTCCCGGGGTCGGCCTTCAGCGCGTGATCGCAGTGGCTCAAAGCCTCCTCGTACCGGCCTTCGTGCCAGGAGAGTTGGCCGAGCGCGGTGGCCGTGTACGCGATGTCCGCGGGGCGGACGGCCGAGTCGAGGGCGAGTTCCAGCACCCGCCGTGCCTCGGCGGTATCGCCGCGCAGCTCGTGCACGTACGCGAAACGCGTGAAGACGGGGATGCCGGGCCGGCGCGCGTCCGCCTGCTTCGCCGCCCCCAACGCCTCCTGGTAACGGCCGAGCTCGACGAGCGCGTCGATCCGTACGGCCAGAGCACGCTCGCTGTAGGCGTTCACGGCCAGCGCGCTGTCGGCGTCCCGCAGCGCCGCCGGGAAGTCGTGCCGGGCGGCGGCGAGGGCGCCCCGTCCGGCGAGCGCCTCGGCGTTGTCGTCCGGACGCAGCCGCAGGGACCGTACGAACGCCTCGTCCGCCTGCGGATAGCGCGACGGGTCGCCACCGACCCGGGCCTCCTCGACGTACGCGGCCCCGAGCGCCGCCCAGGCGGCCGCGTCCTTCGGCTGCGCCTTCAGGTGGGCCTGGAGCGATCGGACACTCTGCCCGCCCGAACCCCCCGAACCCCCCGAACCGCCCGACCCGACCACCGACCCGGCAGCGGCCGCCGGGGCGGCGGGGCCTTCGCCCACGCCGCCCACGAGCATTCCCGCGGCCGTCAGTGCGAGCGCCAGCCCCGCCACTCCGGCCGCGAGCCGCCACGTCCGTCCGCCCGCGACGGGCATCACAGCACCGCCCTGCCACGCCGGCGCATGCGCCACCACGCCAGGCCGAGGCCCACGAGCACGATCCCGGCGCCCGCGGCCGCCAGCGAGGCGGCGACCAGCGTGCCGTTGTCGCCGGCCGACGCCGTCAGTTCGGCGGCGCCGCCCTCCAGCTGGCTACGGTCCCCGCCGGTCTGCCCCTGTGCGAGCGGGCCGTTCGAACCCGATGCCGGCAGCGCGACGTACGGGAAGCTGTTGCCGAAGGGCTGGTCATTGGCGTCCACCGCATCGCCCAAGTCGTTCTTCTGGCCGAGCAGTTCGCCCTCGACGACCTGCAGCGAGATGTCGATGACGTCGTCGGTGAGCCGCCGCCCGTTCGGGAAGCCCGCGTTGTCCCCGTCCAGCACGCCGAGGCGCTTCGGCTCGGAGGAGGGCGGGATCGCGGTGTTCAGGCGCAACGCCTCGGCAGGCCGGACGTTCGGCGGCTGGTTCAGGTCCTTCACACCGGTCAGGAACACGGACACGAGATCGTTCCGCGGCTCCTGCGGAGCATCGATCTTGTAGATGGCCTCGATGAGCTTCGGGAGCTCGGGTTCGGTGACGAACGGCAGGAAGTCCGCGTCGTTCCACGGCGCCGACGCGTTGAAGCGGTCCTTCGCCTTCAGCGGTACGACGACCTCGTTCACGAGCGGCATTCCGAGCCGCGAGACCTGGGTCCAGTGACCGCTCGCGTTCCTGCGGTGCGTGGTCGACCAGATGCCGATCACCGGCTGCCCGACCGACTGCCGGATGTGGTCCGACGGCACCTGCAGGGCGATGGTGTTGACGTTGTACCCCTTGAGCGTGTCCCTGCCGACCTCCGACAGATCACCTCCGTACAGGAGGTCGAAGACGCGCAGGTCGAGGAAGAACGGGTCGTCGGCCTGCCCGGCGAACGCCGTGCCGCCGTCCGGCAGTTGGCGGATCGCCTGCCCGCGCAGCTTCGCATAGTCCGGCATGGACGCTTTGCCCACGTTGGAGGGGGCGACCGGCACATCGTCGGCGATCTTCGTGGTGGAGATCACATGCTGGTTCCGCAGCCGCAGCACTTCGATGTCGTACGTCTGGGTGATGTTGAGGTCCGGGTCGTCGAGGTTGGTCACCGGGCCGGTGTTGTACAGGAACGTGTTGCCGTTCCGTACGTGGTCCTTGAACGTCCAGCGGTAGAGCAGGTCGCCCTGCGCGTCCCCGTCGGAGTCGATGTGGATGTCGTAGCGGGCGTCGTCGGCGAACCGGTAGAAGTTCGGCCCGCCCGCGGGCTCCTGGAACGGCAGCCAGTTGGCGACGATCGTCGTGGTGTCCGGCTTGTCCGGGCTCACGAAGGCGTACACGTCGGTGTTGTCGTACTGCGGCTGGCCCGAGATCAGCGGCGCCTCACGGTGGCTGGAGGCGTTCGCCGCCCCCGGCGCGAGGGAGGTGGTGACGCCGGCGGCCGCGAGCCCCCCGGCGGCCAGCGCACCGCAGACGAGCGCGGCGAGACTTTTGCGCCCCCGTGCGCTCCTGTTCACAGTGGTCATCGCATCCGTCCTGTTCCTGAGCGAGGTATCCGAACTGCCTGGTGACCTGCATTCGGAGACAGGGGGCCGGAGGATTGGTCGCTGTTGCCTCACTGTCCAACTCGCCCTGGAATCAGATGGATTCGTAGAGTGGTCGTCAACACCCGTACGGGTGTGGTGAATCCCGCCACCGGGATACACGGGTGTCGTCGCGGGGCGATAGGGTTAACCTGCCCGGGCCGGGTGCCCTCGTACGGGTGGGGAGTGACATGGAACAGATAACGGTGCGCAGCAGGGCGCGAGTGCCTGCGATCACATGCGGGAGCAGCGCGACCAGCTCGCGTCTCGACCGCCATCTCTCGGTGCTGGGCGGCCCTGCCGTCCCGCAGGGCGAGACGGCCGAGGCGACGTCGCTGATGCGTGAGCTGACGACGCGTGATGTGGCGCACACCCACAGGAGCAAGAGCGCGCGCGTCTCGCTCTTCGCACCGCTGCGCAGGCTGCGGCGCTCACTGTTCGGCAGCCGCCGCCAGTAGCCCGGTGGGGTGGTCGGCCGGCGGCGCCGGGCTCGCGTGACCGTTCACGCGCACCCGTCCCCCGCGCATTCGCCCGGCCTGCACGGCCCGACCACCCCGGCACGCCCCGCTCTTCCCGCACGCCCGGTTCCTGAAGTCCCTGTCATCCGTCGCACGGGGCCTCCCACCCCAGCCCAAGGCCCCACGTGCGTGGCACCCGGCAGGCCCGTACGAGCGTGTCAGCGGCGCTGCTCCGGCAGGGCCGGCAGCTTGGTCTCGTACAGCCACATCGTGAACAGCTTGTCCAGCGGTCGTGCCGAGTGACGGCGGGCGAGGGCGATGAACTCCTCCGTCGTCACCACACCGTGCCGGTGGGTCGCGGTCCACTCCCGCAGCAGCCCCACGAACGCCGCGTGCCCCATCTCCGTGCGCAGCGCGTGCAGAGTGAGCGCACCCCGCTCGTAGACCCGGTCGTCGAACAGCCGTCGCAGGCCCGGATCGCCGATCCTGACGTCCTGCCGCATCAGCGCGAGCCGGGCCCGGGACTTGGCCGCCATGGCCGTCGCCGAAGGGCCGCCGGACATCTCGGACCACAGCCACTCGGCGTACTTCGCGAAGCCCTCGTTGAGCCAGATGTGCCGCCAGTCGGCAACGGTCAGGCTGTTGCCGAACCACTGGTGCGCCAGCTCGTGCGCGACCAGCCGCTCGCTGCCGCGCCTGCCGTCGACATGGTTGGCGCCGAAGATCGAGAGACCCTGGGCCTCGACGGGCACGTCCAGCTCCTCGTCGACCACGACCACCGCGTAGTCGTCGAAGGGATACGGGCCGAAGAGGTCCGTGAACACCGTCATCATCTGCGGCTGCCGGGCGAAGTCGTGCGCGAAACGGCCGAGCAACGCGCGCGGCACAGCGGCCGGCTGGGGCACCGCACCCGCGTGCTCCACCTCGACCAGTTCGTACGGCCCGATCTGGACGGTCGCGAGATAGCTCGCCATCGGCGCGGGCTGCTCGTACACCCAGGTGGTGGTCGAGGCGCTGATCGTGCGGGAGGTGAGCACGCCGTTCGCGACCACCGTGTACGGCGACGGTGCGGTCACCGCGATCCGGTAGGGCGCCTTGTCGTCCGGGCGGTCGTTGCACGGGAACCAGGACCGCGCACCGTTCGGCTGGGAAGCCACCAGAGCCCCGTCCTCCAACTGCTCCCAGCCCAGGTCGCCCCAGTCGCGCGTGCGGACGGGGAGCGGGACGCCGGTGTAGCGCACCTCCACGGTGAAGGAAGCCCCGGCGCGCAGCGGCCGCGACGGACGGATCCGCAGCTTGTCGGCGCGATGCGTGTACCGGGCCGGGCGGACGCCGTCCACCAGGACCTTGGTGAGGCGGAACTGCCCGAGGTCCAGGACGACCTCGGGCAGTGCACGCTCGGCGACGCCACTGATCCTGGCCCGGCCGGCGAGCCGGCCGGTGTGCGGACGGTAGTCCAGCTCCAGGTCGTACTCGGTCGTCCGGTAGCCGCTGTCGCCGTGCTGCGGCAGGTACGAATCCGTCACCGTCGTGCGTCCTCCGGTCGTGCCTTGTGCTGCGCTGTCGCGCCCGTGCTCACTGCTTCCATGCCGCGATCGGGTTGCCCAGCCAGCGGGTGTCCGCGGGCACGCTCTCCCCGCGCATCACCAGCGAAGCCGGACCGACCGCCGCGCGGTCGCCGATCACCGCGCCGGGCAGCGCGATGCCGTGCGGACCGAGCGTGGCGCCCGCTCCGAGGACGACATTTTCCATGCGCATGATCCGGTCGTGGAAGAGGTGGGTCTGCACGACACAGCCCCGGTTGACACTGGCCCCGCTGCCGACGGTGACGAGGTCGGCCTCCGGAAGCCAGTACGTCTCGCACCAGGCGCCGCGGCCGACGCGGGCGCCGAGACCGCGCAGCCACAGATTCATCAGCGGCGTACCGGCGATCGCGCCGACCAGCCACGGCACGGCGAGCACCTCCACGAACGTGTCGGCGAGCTCGTTGCGCCACACGAACGACGACCACAGCGGATGCTCGACCGCCCGGAACCGGCCGACCAGCAGCCACTTCATCGCGATCGCCACCAGGCAGGCCACCAGGCCCGCGGCCGACAGCACCAGGCCACCGCTCAGCACCGCGACCGCGAAGCCGAATCGGCCGGCCAGCAGATCGAAGGCCACGAAGGCGAGCACGGCGAGCGCCACGCCGCACATGACCGGTACGACGCGGAAGAGCTCGACGCACGCACGCGCCCACTTCAGGCGCATCGGCGGGGCGAAGGTGCGGCTCTGGTCGCCCTCCTCCGCCGCCCGGGGCAGCTTCATGGGCGGCATGCCGAGCCAGGAGGAGCCCGGCTTCGCCCGCTTCGGGGTCGCGGACAGCACACCCACCAGGCCCCGCTTCGGCACCCGGCGGCCCGCGGCCGTCATCCCGGAGTTGCCGAGGAAGGCGCGTTTGCCGACGCGCGCCTCGGCGATGTGCAGCCAGCCGCCGCCGAGCTCGTAACTCGCGACCATCGTGTCGTCGGCGAGGAACGCGCCGTCGCCGACCGTGGTCATCGCCGGCAGTGCCAGCACCGTCGACGCCTCGACGCCGCGGCCCACCTTCATGCCGAGCGCCCGCAGCCACACGGGCGTGAACAGGCTCGCGTACAGCGGGAAGAGATGCACGCGCGCCATGTCCATCAGCCGTTCGGTGACCCACGCCTGCCAGGCGACCCGGCCGTGGACCGGGTGGTAGCCCTCGCGCAGCCCGATGCCGAGTGCGCGTACGCCGACGAGGATCAGCAGCGCGTACGTGATCACGGCGGCGACCGTCGCGAGCGGGACGGCGGCCAGGGCGGCGGTCAACGCCCCGCCGACGGCGGTACGGCCGCGCAGGAAGACGCCGATGACCAGGAGACCGGGCAGCGCCGCGAGGGCGGGCAGCAGCGTGAGGCCGAGGGAGGTGAGGGAGTAGACGGCCGTCCAGCGGCGCCGGCGCACCGGTCGGCGTTCGGGGGCGCGACGGTTGGCCTTGCCCTTGCGGGACGCCGGAACGCCCGCCCAGCGCTCGCCCGCCGGGACGGTGCCGGTCACGCCGGAGCCGGGCGCGACCTCGGCCCGCTTGCCGATGCGCGCGCCCGGGAAGAGTGTGCTGCGGGCACCGACCGTGGCACCCGCCCCGATCCGTACGGCGCCGATGCGCAGCCGGTCCCCGTCCAGCCAGTGCCCGGACAGATCCACCTCCGGCTCGACCGCGGCGCCCCTGCCGAGGCGCAGCATGCCGGTGACGGGCGGCAGCGCGTGCAGATCGACGTCCTCGGCGATACGGACGCCGAGCGCCCGCGCGTAGTACGTGAGCCACACGCCGGCGAGACCGGTCGCACCGCTCAACTCGGCGAGCCGCTCCGCGGTCCACAGCCGCAGATGGGTGCGGCCGCCTCGGGGGTAGGTGCCGGGGCGGACACCGCGCAGCAGCAGCCGCGCTCCGCCCGCCGCGATCACGATCCGCCCGGGAGGGCTGCCGAACAGCAGCCAGCCGAGCGCCACCCACCACCAGGACACTGTGGGTGCCCAGGGCAGCCCGACGACGTTGTTGACGGCCGCGGCGACCACGCCCCAGCGCAGCCCGGCGACGCCGAGCAGCGGCAGCAGGAGCAACACCTGCACGACCCCGGCCATCCGGGCCACCGGCCGCACGGCACGGACCTTGGCCTTCCCGGCGGTCGCGTCCTCCAGCGTTCGCGCGAGGGCGCCGAGCGTCGGGTGCTGGTAGATGTCGCCGACGGACCCGGTGCCGTAGCGCTCCCGGATCCGCGACACGAGCTGAGCGGCGGCGAGACTGCCGCCGCCGCTCGCGAAGAAGTCGGCGTCGACCCCGGTGACGGGCGCGCCGAGCAGCTCACGCCATTGCTCGGCGAGCCACGCCTCGGCCTCACTGAACGAGGCCTCCTCGTCGGAGGCCTCCGGGGCGGCGTGCGGCAGCGGCCACGGCAGGGCGCTGCGGTCCACCTTCCCGGAGGTCCGGGTCGGCAGATCGGCCACGACGGCAAGGAGCGGTACAAGGGCGGCGGGAAGCTCCTTCCGCAGCCGCGCGAGTGCGTCGGCGACGTCGAACTCGCCGACGCTGTGCATGGTGGGCCGCCCGCCGGGGGCGGCGTCCGAACCTTCGACGCCGTCCGCGTCCGCCTCGGCGACACCGAGAGCAGGTGCGTGCTCCTGAGCGCCCGCCGGACGCGGGCCCGCGTCCAGAACGCCGTCGGCGTCGGATCCTGCATCGTCGGGTACGCCCGCAGAGGCTGTTCTGCACGCACCGTTGGGCGCACTGCCCGAACCCTCGACACCGTCGGCGCCGGCGTCGGCAGGCACATACGCCTCACCGGCCGCCGCACGTGAACCCGGGGCCTCGACGCCATCGGTGTCGTTGCCCGCACCGTCGGGGACGGTGGCATCCGGCGCGGCCAGGGCTGCGGCCACGGCGTCGGCAGTCGTGTCGGCGCCGGGCACGGCATCGTCACCGGCTCCGGCAGCGGGCGCGTTGCCCGCACCGTCCACGGCGGAAGCCGGCCCGAGGCCGTCCCCGTCAGCGCCGGGCGCGTCTGCCGTGCCGCTGATCGGGACCACGTAGCCGACCAGGAGCTGGTGGCCCGCTGCCGTCGTGCGGACCGCGGCAGCCGCGCCGGCCACGCCGGGGAGGGCCTGGAGGGCGGCGTCGATCTCGCCGAGTTCGATGCGGCGGCCGCCGAGCTTGATCTGTTCGTCGGCGCGGCCGACGAAGAGGAGGCCCTCCGGCTCGGCGCGGACGAGGTCGCCGCTGCGGTAGGCGCGGTCCCAGCCCAGGGCGGGCAGGGGGGCGTACTTCTCGGCGTCCTTGGCCGCGTCCAGGTAGCGGGCGAGGCCGACGCCGCCGATGACGAGCTCGCCGGTCTCGCCCATGGCGACGACCTCGCCGCCGGCGTCCACGACCGCGAGCTCCCAGCCGTCCAGGGGCAGTCCGATGCGTACCGGCCCCTCGTCGGTCAGCGGGGCCGCGCAGGCGACGACGGTGGCCTCGGTGGGGCCGTAGGTGTTCCAGACCTCGCGCCCAGGGACGGCCATGCGCTCGGCCAGCTCGGGCGGGCACGCCTCGCCGCCGAAGATCAGCAGGCGTACGTCGTCGAGCGCGTCGGCCGGCCAGAGCGCGGCAAGTGTGGGGACCGTCGAGACGACGGTGATGCGCTGCTCGACGAGCCAGGGGCCGAGGTCGAGGCCGGTGCGTACGAGGGAGCGGGGGGCGGGCACCAGGCATGCGCCGTGCCGCCAGGCCAGCCACATTTCCTCGCAGGAGGCGTCGAAGGCGACGGAGAGCCCGGCGAGGACGCGGTCGCCCGGGCCGAGCGGGGCGTTCGCCAGGAAGAGCCGCGCCTCGGCGTCGACGAAGGCCGCGGCGCTGCGGTGGGTGACGGCGACGCCCTTGGGCCTGCCCGTGGAGCCGGACGTGAAGATGATCCAGGCGTCGTCGTCCGGGCCGGGGCGCCGGCCCGTGACGCCCCCGGCCGCGCCGCGCGCCACGATGGTCCGGTCCTCGCCGATCACGACGCCGACCGCGGCCTCGTCGAAGACCAGCTCGGCGCGCTCGTCGGGGTCCTCGGCGTCGACGGGGACGTACGCCGCGCCGGCCGCGAGTACGGCGAGGATCGAGACGTACAGATCGGCGGTCCCGGACGGGACGCGTACGCCGACCCGGTCGCCGATGCCGATCCCGGCGTCGGCGAGCCGCAGCCGCAGCGCCTCGACCTCGTAGAGGAGGGCGCGGTACGTGAGGGGCGCGACGCCGTCGTCGACGGCCTGCGCGTCCGGGTGCCGGCGCGCGGTCCCGTCGAGGATGTCGAGGAGCGTACGCTCGGCCGGGGCGCCCCCCGCGGCGAAGAGCGCCGGTGCGGGTGCGTCGTCGAGGAGCGGGTCGAGGAGGGCCGGGGTATCCGGGGCGACTGTCATGCAGCGCACCGATCGTCGGCCGGCACTATGCACGTCGTCTCGTTCATACGCGTCTCACTCTCCGTCGGTCGGTGATTGCGCTCCGCATTCTTGTTGCGCGCACGGCAAACGGGGAGTTTATCCAGCGTTCACTCGACTCGCCTGTTGTGCCTGCTCTCGGACGGTGTACGGGTTTCGTCGCCCTCGTGGGCCCTCGCGCGGCATCGTCACAGGTCGGAGGCCCGGAGCGGGCGACGCTCCGGACCGCGTGTCATCCGAATGGGTGAATGTCCGACTGTGTCCAAGGGCACGAACAAAACGGGATACAAAGGGTGTTGAGTGGAGGGCGTCGAGGGTGTTGAGGACGTCGAGGGTGTCGAAGGCGCCCCGTGCGGTCGGTCAGACGCCCTGCCCGGCCGGGCCGCCGCTCACGCGACCACCCCGGCCTCGCGCAGCTCCGCGATCTCCTGCGGCGTCAGGCCGGCTTCCCGCAGCAGGGCGTCGGTGTGCTCGCCCAGCGCGGGGATCGCGCCCATCCGCGGGTCCGGGCCGCCCGGCAGCGTGATCGGGGGCAGCAGGGCCCGCAGCGGGCCGGTGGGCGACGGGACCTCCCGCCAGCGGGAGCGTGCCGTCAGTTGAGGGTGGTCGGCCAGGTCCGTGATCGTGTTGAGGCGGGCGCAGGCGATACCCGCAGCCTCCAGCCTGGCGACGGCCTCCGACGTGTCCAGGTGCGCGAGCGCATCGGCGACGACCGCGTCGGTCTTCTCCCGGTTCGCCGTGCGCGCCTGGTTCGTGGCGAACGCGGGGTCGTCCGCGAGCTCCGGGCGCTCCAGCACCGACTCCGCGAGCCGCCGCCACTCGCGGTCGTTCTGCACCGACAGCAGCACCTGGGCGCCGTCGGCCGTCGGATACGCGTCGTACGGGGAGATGACGGCGTGCGCCACACCGGTGCGCGCCGGGGCCGTACCCCCGTGCATCCCGTGGTGCAGCGGATGCCCCATCCACTCCGCGAGCGACTCCAGCATCGAGATCTCCACGACCCCGCCCCGCCCGGTCGTCGCCCGTCGCAGCAGCGCCGCGAGCACGCCCGAGAACGCGTACATCGCCGCCGCGATGTCGGCCGCCGGAATCCCGGCCTTCACCGGGTGCTCGGAGGTCCCCGTCACCGACACGAGCCCCGCCTCGCACTGGACGAGCATGTCGTACGCCCGCTTGTGGGCGTACGGTCCGTCCGGTCCGTACCCGGAGATGTCCACGGCGACCAGCCGCGGATGCGCGGCGCACAGCGTGGCCGCATCCAGTCCGAGCCGCTCCGCGGCACCCTGCGCCAGGTTCTGTACGAACACGTCCGCGTCCGCGACCAGCCGGCCCACCAGCTCGATGCCCCGCGGATCCTTCAGATCGACGGCCAGTGACTCCTTGCCGCGGTTGCACCAGACGAAGTGCGAGGCCAGCCCCTGGGCGGCGGTGTCGTAGCCGCGGGCGAAGTCACCGCCGTCCGGGCGCTCGATCTTGATGACACGCGCGCCGAGATCGGCGAGCTGGCGCGTGGCGAAAGGGGCCGAGACGGCCTGTTCGACGGCGACGACCGTGACGCCGTCCAGGGGAAGCGGGTGGCTCATGGGAGCCGTACTACCGTGTAGGTACCACCTTTGTCACCCTCGAGTGCAGCGGCGGGCACCCCTGGAGCGGGACGAACTGCCCTCCTAAAGCAGGACGAACTGCCCCTCCGGGCCCTCCTCGTGATGATCGAGCACCGAAGCCGGCCGCCGGGCCGCTCCCGGCACCGGCGCCATCCCCGGATCAACCGGCTCCGTGCTCGCAACTTCCTTGCCCAGCTCCACCCTCCGGGCCTCCGACTGCCCGAGCAGCGCGAGCACGGTGATCAGCTCCAGCAGCTCCGAGGTCCACTCCTGCGGCCACACACCGGGCCGGATCGCCTCCAGCGTGCCGGGCTCCGCCTCGGCCGTCCGCCGCTCGAACCAGTGCTCCAGCACCCGTACACCGCCCACCTGGAACTCCCAGGCCTCCGCAGGCACGGGCGCGATCCGCCCCTCACCGAGCAGCAGCGTCTCCTCGCCGGCGTCATAGGTGAGCCCCCGGGGCCGCGGCGGAATCGCGGCGCGCACATACGGCCGCCGGCCCCCGGGCAGCCTCGGCCGCTCACCGCCGCGCGCACCCCTCAGCTGGATCCCGACGATCCGCCGCCCCAGCTCCACGCCGTGTGCCCACACGCCGGGATCCGTGGTGAACGGCACGGAGCACCCCTTGGCCGTCGCCTGCCCGACGGCGACGACCCAGGCGAGCACGTCCTCCGGTGCGACCTCGCTCCCGTAACGACGTGTCAGCGCCTCCACCAGGCCCGGCGCCAGGTTGGGCTCCACGCCACCGGGCCGCCGGTACAGGGGCCGTATCCGCCCGGGCCGGCCGGCCGGGGAGCGCCCCTCGGGCAGCACCCCCGACACCAGTAGCGCGGGACCCGCGGCCCCCGGCACGTACCCCTGCTCCACGGCGAACAGCTGCCGCCCGTCGGCGACGCGCCACAACTCGGGCCGGGCGACGTCGATCAGGCGGTGATCGGGGACGATCCACTGCTCGTCGAACGGGCCGTGCGCGATCCGTACGGGCTCGGGGCACGGGCCGTCCTCACGCGCGAACCGCACCGTCCCGGTGGACTGCCCCGGCAGCGCGGCGACGGCCGTGCCCACGCCCCGCACCCGCGTCTCGCGGAACAGGGCCCGGCGTTCGTCCCCCTCGGCCCGGACGAGCGTGTCCCAACGGGACCTGAGCGTCCGCACATCGGGAGCGACCGGCCAGCTCCGGCCGAGCCGCAGGGGTCCGGTGGACCAGGGCATCAGGTCGTCGAGCAGCACGGCGTCGATCACTCCGCCTCGACGGTCACCGAGAACGAGAACCGGTCACCCCGGTACCGGATCCGCGCCACATCCACCACCCGCCCCTCGTCGTCGTACGTCACCCCCGTGTAGTGCAGGATCGGCGACAGCAGCGGCACTTGGAGCAGCTCCGCCGTCTCGGGGTCGGCCAGCCGCGCCTCCACCGTGTCGGTGATCCGGCTGATCCTTACCCCGACGGCGTCCCGCAGCACCTTCGTCATCGGCCAGCGCTCGAGGTCCGCGACCTCCAGCACGGCGGCGACGTCCGGCCGTACCGCGTTCTCCGCCCAGTTCGTCGGCTCGCCGCTCTCCCCGTCGCAGCGCAGCCTGCGGTACGTCACGATCTCGTCCACGTCCGCGAAGTACTCGGCGAGTTCGCCCGGCACGGGGGAGGGGCCGTGCCCCAGGACCGTCGTCCGCTCGCCCGACTGCTGGGCCACGATCGCGTCGATCGAGCCCAGCAGCCGCCTCGGTGCGCTCCGCCGCGCCCCCGGTTCGATGAAGGTGCCGCGCCGCCGGTGCCGACTGATCAGCCCCTCCGTCTCGAGCTCCTTCAGCGCCTGCCGCATGGTCAGCACGCTCACGCCGTAGTGCTCGGCGAGCTGCTCCTCCGTCGGCAGCCGCAGCGGATCGTGCGGCCGGCGCCCCAGTATCGAGGCACGGAGGGACTGCGAGACCTGGTACCACAGCGGCAGCTTGCGGTTCAGGACGAGCGAGTCAGGGGCGAAGGCGGTCACGGCAACTCCGTATCAGATCCGGCCTCAGGACCGGAAGTGGCGCTCAAGACCCTGCCACACGTCGTCGTACCCCCTCTGCAGATGGTCGGCGTTTGCGGCCTGAGCAGTGGCTGTCACCGGCCAGCGGGTCTCGAACATGAAGGCAAGGCCGTCGTCGATCTTCTGCGGCTTGAGCTCGGCGGCGCTCGCCCGGTCGAAGGTCTCCCGGTCAGGACCGTGCGCGGACATCATGTTGTGCAGTGACCCGCCACCGGGGACGAAGCCCTCCGCCTTGGCGTCGTATGCGCCCTCGATGAGCCCCATGTACTCGCTCATCACATTGCGGTGGAAGTAGGGCGGTCGGAAGGTGTCCTCGCCGACCAGCCAGCGCGGCGCGAAGACCACGAAGTCCACACCCGCGAGCCCGGGGGTGTCGCTCGGCGACGTCAGCACCGTGAAGATGGACGGATCGGGGTGGTCGTACGAGATCGTTCCGATCACATTGAACCGCCGCAGGTCATAGATGTACGGCACATGGTTCCCGTGCCACGCCACGACGTCGAGCGGCGAGTGCGTGTACGTGGCGCTCCACAGGTTCCCGCAGAACTTGTTGACCACCTCCACCTCTCCCTCGACGTCCTCGTAGGCGGCGACGGGCGCACGGAAGTCCCGCGCGTTCGCGAGGCCGTTCGCACCGATCGGGCCCAGATCGGGCAGCTGGAACGGCTGCCCGTAGTTCTCGCACACATAGCCGCGCGCGGTCTCGTCCAGGAGCTCCACGCGGAACCGCACCCCGCGGGGGATCAGCGCCACCTCGCCGGGCCTGGCGGCCAGCATCCCCAGCTCGGTGCGGATCAGCAGCCCGCCCCGCTCGGGGACGATCAGCAGCTCACCGTCCGCGTCGCTGAACACCCTCCGCTCCATGGAGGCGTTGGCGTGGTAGAGGTGCACGGCCATGCCCGCGCGCTGCGTGGCGTCGCCGTTGCCGCCGAGCGTCCACAGACCGGCCAGCCAGTCGGTCCCGGGCGCGGGCTCCGGCAGCGGGTTCCAGCGCAGCCGGTTCGGGTCCGGCACGGTCTCGGTGAAGGGCGCGGAGCGGAGGCCGCCGTTGTCGGTGCGTACGAACGGGGGATGTGCGGCAGACGGCCGGATCCGGTACAGCCAGGAGCGCCGGTTGTGGGCGCGCGGCTCGGTGAACGCGGAGCCGCTGAGCTGCTCCGCGTAGAGCCCCAGCGGCGCCCGCTGCGGCGAGTTCCGCCCCTGCGGCAGCGCGCCGGGCAGCGCTTCCGAGCTGTGCTCGTTGCCGAAGCCCGACTCGTACTCCAGCCCGTCGGCCGTCTTCCTCGCCTGCTCGATGCCGCTCATGCGCGCTCCCGATGCGTCCGGTACCTGTCCAAGGAATCCTATGGTCGACAGTAGGATTGCGCGGCGGCCCTCGTCAACGGCATCACCTGCCCGCGCCCGCACCGGCATGATGGAGCGATGCCCTCAGCCCACTCCCTCCGCCGTACGCCCGTGCAGCAGCGCAGTGCCGAGCGGCTGACCCGGATCCTGAACGCCTGCGCCGAACTCCTCGACGAGGCCGGCTACGAGGACCTGTCCACGCGCGCGGTCGCGGCCCGCGCGGGCGTCCCCATCGGCTCGGTCTACCGCTTCTTCGGCAACAAACGGGCCATGGCCGAGGCCCTCGCGCACCGCAATCTGGACACGTACGCCGAGCGGGTCACGGCGCGGATCGCCGAGCTGCCGGCCGCGGACTGGCATGGGGCGGTCGACGCCGTGCTCGACGAGTACCTGGCGATGAAACGGACCGTCCCCGGCTTCGCGCTCGTCGACTTCGGATACCGGATCCCCGTCGTCGCTCCCGCGGCCGGGGCCAACCACGAGGTCGCCGACCGCCTGACCGAACTGCTCGCCGCGCACCTGGGCCGCACCGCCGACGCGGCGCTGCGCCGCACCACGCTGGTCGCCGTCGAGGCCGCCGACGCTCTCCTGCAACTCGCCTTCCGTGTCGACCCCTCGGGCGACGCGGAGATCATCACCGAGACACGGGAGCTGCTGTACGCGTATCTCGCCCGGGTGCTGGGCTGAGGCCGGGCCGGTCCGCTCGGCGGGGGCTCCAGAGGGTTCCCCCGGGGCCTTCGCATACCCCCTCCCCATCATGCGTACCGGTCGGTATGCTCGGGGGCGCCCGCGCGTCATCGCTGCCGCCGCCCCGGGAGGGCCCCCATGCCAGGAACCGACGCCACCCGCACCGCTCTCCGCGTCTGCCCCCTCTGCGAGGCCACCTGCGGACTGAGCCTCACCATCCAGGGCGGTCGCGTCACGGGCGTACGCGGCGACCAGGACGACGTCTTCAGCCGGGGCTTCATCTGCCCCAAGGGCGCTTCCTTCGGCGAGCTGGACGCCGACCCGGACCGCCTCCGCACCCCCCTCGTCCGCGACGAGCGCGGTGAGCTGCGCGAGGCCGGCTGGGACGAGGCCTTCGACACCATCGCCGCCCGCATACGCCCACTCATCGAGGAGCACGGACCGAACGCCGTGGGTGTCGTCCTCGGCAACCCGAACGTGCACACCATGGCCGGCGGCCTCTACCCGCCCGTCCTGCTCTCCGCCCTGCGCACCCGCAACATCTTCACCGCCTCCACCCTCGACCAGATGCCCAAGCACGTCTCCAGCGGACTGCTCTACGGCAGCGCGACCGCCATTCCCGTCCCGGATCTGGACCGCACCGACCATCTGCTGCTCCTCGGCGCGAACCCGCTGGAGTCCAACGGCAGCCTCTGCACCGCGCCCGACTTCCCCGGCAAGCTCAAGGCGCTGCGCCACCGCGGCGGCAGCCTCACCGTCGTCGACCCGCGCCGTACCCGCACCGCCCGGCTCGCCGACCGGCACGTCGCCATCCGCCCCGGCACCGACGCGCTGCTGCTCGCCGCCCTGGCCCACGTCCTCTTCGACGAGGGCCTGACCGACCTCGGGGACCTGGCCCCGCATGTGCAGGGTGTGGCCGAAGTCCGGGAGGCAGTACGGGACTTCACCCCCGAAGCCGTCGCCGCGGCCTGCGACATGGACGCCGACGACATCCGTACGATCGCCCGCGAGCTCGCCGCCGCCCCGACCGCCGCCGTCTACGGACGCATCGGCAGCTGCACCGTCGAGCACGGCACCCTCGCCAGCTGGCTCGTCGACGTCCTCAACATCCTCACCGGCAACCTCGACAGGCCCGGGGGCGCCCTCTTCCCGTTCGCGGCCACGGACCGCGCCCCCCGCCCGGCAGGACCCGGCAAGGGCTTCGCCCTCGGCCGTTGGGCGAGCAGGGTCAGGGGCCACCCCGAGGCCAAGGGCGAACTGCCCATCGCCGCACTCGCCGAGGAGATCGAGACGCCCGGCGAGGGACGGATCCGTGCCGTGATCGCCGTGGCGGCGAACCCGGTGCTGTCCGCGCCCGACGGCGACCGCCTCGACCGGGCGCTGGGCGAAGGTCTGGACTTCATGGTCAGCGTCGACCCGTATCTGAACGAGACCTCGCGCCACGCCGACGTCGTCCTGCCCCCGCCGCCGCCCTCCCGCAGCGCGCACTTCGACTTCGCCTTCAACGCCCTCGCCGTCCGCAACCAGGCCCGCTACACGCCCGCCGCCGTGCCGCTCGACGCCGGGCTCATGGACGAGTGCGAGATCCACGCCCGGCTGATCCTCGCCGTGAGCGGGATGCACGGCGCGAACCCGTCCGCGGTCGACGACATGGTGATCGAGGGCGCGCTCGCCAAAGCGGTCGCCGACCCGCACTCGCCCGTGCACGGCCATGACGCCAAGGAGCTCGCTGCCGGACTGAGCGGCCGCACAGGACCCGAGCGGCGCCTCGACATGATGCTGCGCCTCGGCCCGTACGACATCACCCTCGACGATCTGCTCGCGCACCCGCACGGCATCGACCTCGGCCCGCTGCAGCCGCGGATCCCGCAGATCCTGAAGACCCGCAGCGGACGCATCGAACTGCTGCCGGGGCCCATAGCGGACGACCTGCCCAGGCTCCGTGGTGCCCTGGGGGAGCGGGACGACCGGCTCGTCCTCGTCGGCCGCCGCCACCTGCGCTCCAACAACAGCTGGATGCACAACGTGCCCGCACTCAACGGCGGCTCCAACCGCTGCACCCTCCAGATCCATCCCGCCGACGCCGCCCGCCTCGGGCTCGACGACGGAGACCGGGCCCGGATCACGGCGGACGGCGGCGAGCTGGAGGTCCCGGTCGAGATCACCGACGCCGTACGCACCGGGGTGGTGAGCCTCCCGCACGGCTGGGGACACGACCGCCCGGGTACGCGGATGTCGGTGGCGGCGGCCCGCCCCGGAGTCAATGTGAACCAGCTGCTCGACGGCTCACGGCTCGATCCGCTGTCCGGCACCGCGGTGCTCAACGGTTTCCCCGTCGATGTCTCACCACTGCGATGACCTGGGCTTTTGCTCGTATTGCTCACGTGTCAACGTCTTGTTAACGCCGATGAACGGCACCTAGCGTCATCCGTACCCCGGCTCCGGGGGAGTTCAAGGATGAACGTGAGGTGTCCCCCCTATGCTGACTGTCCTCGGCTTCGCCATGATCGCGACCTTCCTGGTCCTGATCATGATGAAGAAGATGTCGCCGATCGCGGCGCTGGTCCTCATTCCCGCACTTTTCTGCGTCTTCGTCGGTCAGGGTGCGAAGCTCGGGGATTACGTCCTCGAAGGCGTCGGCAATCTCGCGCCGACCGCGGCGATGCTGATGTTCGCCATCGTCTACTTCGGCGTGATGATCGACGTCGGCCTCTTCGACCCGATCGTCCGGGGCATCCTGCGCTTCTGCAAGGCCGACCCGATGCGCGTGGTGGTCGGTACGGCCCTGCTCGCCGCGATCGTCTCGCTCGACGGCGACGGCTCCACCACCTTCATGATCACCGTCTCGGCGATGTACCCGCTCTACAAGCGCCTCAAGATGAGCCTGGTCGTGATGACCGGTGTCGCCGCCACCGCGAACGGCGTCATGAACACCCTGCCGTGGGGCGGCCCGACCGCCCGCGCCGCGACCGCGCTCAAGCTGGACGCCGCCGACATCTTCGTGCCGATGGTCCCCGCGCTCGGAGTCGGTCTGCTCTTCGTCTTCGTCCTCGCGTACGTCCTCGGGCTGCGGGAGCGGCGGCGCATCGGCTATCTGTCGCTGGACGAGGTGCTGGAGCCGCAGACCGGGACGGTGCTCGTGAAGGCGGGCGGCGGTGCGGACCGTACGGCCACGACAGCGCGCCCCGGCGGCGACGCCGGCTCGGGCGGGGCCACCGGTTCGAGCGGGGCCGCCGACTCCAGCAGCGACGCCGGCTCCGGCGGGACGGCCGACGACGAAAGCTTCCAGGGCCTCGACCCGTACCGTGCGACCCTGCGCCCCAAGCTCTACTGGTTCAACGCGGGGCTCACCGTCGCCCTGCTCACCGCGATGATCATGGAGCTGCTGCCGATCCCCGTGCTCTTCATGATCGGCGCCGCCCTCGCCCTCACGGTGAACTTCCCGAAGATGGCCGACCAGAAGGCCCGTATCGCCGCCCACGCGGACAACGTCCTCAACGTCTCCGGCATGGTCTTCGCGGCCGCCGTCTTCACCGGAGTCCTCACCGGCACCGGCATGGTCAAGCACATGGCCGACTGGCTCGTCGGCGCCATCCCCGAGGGCATGGGCCCCCACATGGCGCTCGTCACCGGCCTGCTGAGCCTTCCGCTCACCTACTTCATGTCGAACGACGGCTTCTACTTCGGCGTACTGCCCGTCCTCGCCGAAGCCGGTGCCGCGCACGGCGTCTCCCCGCTGGAGATCGCCCGCGCCTCGCTCGTCGGACAGGCCCTGCACATGTCGAGCCCGCTCGTCCCCGCCGTGTACGTCCTCGTCGGCATGGCCAAGGTCGAGTTCGGCGACCACACCAAGTTCACCGTCAAGTGGGCCGCGCTCACCTCGCTGGTGGTGCTCGGCGCCGGAATACTCTTCGGAATCATCTGAGCCGGAATCATCCGAGAATGAGCCGGAGTTGGCTGCTGCGCCTCGTCATCGCCTTCAGCTTCGCGCAGGGGGCGGTGTCGATGGCGCGTCCGGCCGTCTCGTACCGCGCCCTCGCCCTCGGCGCCGACGAACGGGCGATCGGTGTCATCGCGGGCGTGTACGCGCTGCTTCCGCTGTTCGCCGCCGTACCGCTCGGCCGCCGCACCGACCACGGCCGGTGCGCACCGCTCCTGCCCGTCGGCGTCGTCCTGATCTCCGGCGGCTGTGCGCTGAGCGGGCTCGCGGACTCCCTGCTCGCCATGGCGGTCTGGAGCGGGGTCATGGGCCTCGGTCACCTGTGCTTCGTGATCGGCGCCCAGTCGATCGTCGCCCGCCGGTCGGCCCCTGCCGAGCAGGACCGCAATTTCGGCCACTTCACCATCGGGGCGTCGCTCGGCCAGCTCGTCGGACCGGTCGCGGCGGGTGCGGTGATCGGCGGGGACATGGCCCGTACGAGCGCACTCGCCCTTCTCGTCTCGGCGGCCGTCGGGGCGGTCTCCCTCACGTCCCTCTGGCGCATCGAGCACCACG
Organism: Streptomyces sp. NPDC001514; assembly: GCF_053597075.1. NCBI lineage: Bacteria > Bacillati > Actinomycetota > Actinomycetes > Kitasatosporales > Streptomycetaceae > Streptomyces > Streptomyces sp. NPDC001514. Next base: position 86,165 of record NZ_JBSFHO010000010.1, on the reverse strand, counting down.
TGCCGCGAGCGGCGGCCGCAGCGCGCACGAAGGTCCCCGTCCACCGCATCCTGCGCACGCGCGGCGTGCCCGCCGGGATCTTCATCAGTCTCGCGGTGCTGTCGGCGACCGACATCCTCACCGCGTACCTTCCGGTGATCGGCGAACACCGGGGAATCGCCCCGGCCGTCATCGGACTGCTGCTGAGCCTGCGTGCCGCCGCGACGATCGCCTGCCGGCTGGTGATGACTCCGATGATCCGGGTCCTCGGCCGCACCGCGCTGCTCACGGTCACCTGTCTGCTCGCCGGTCTGCTGTGCGCCGGTGTCGCGCTGCCCGTGCCGGTGTGGGCGCTCGCCGTGATGCTCGCGGTGCTCGGCTTCTGCCTCGGTGTCGGCCAGCCGCTGTCGATGACGACGGTCGTCCGGGCCGCCCCCGCCGAGGCCCGCTCCACCGCTCTCGCCCTGCGCCTCACGGGCAACCGCCTCGGCCAGGTCGCGGCCCCCGCCTCGGCCGGTCTCGTCGCGGGGATCGCAGGCACGGCGGCACCCTTCGTGATGCTCGGCGGGCTGCTGGTGGCGGCGGCGGGGCTGGGGCTGCGGGCAGGGCGTGCTGAACACGGCACGCGGACGCTGCGTACTACTGACCATCCACGCCCGAGCAGGCGGGGTGACACGTCTCTGCTTCAACGACAGGAGCGGCAATGACCGATGGTGACGGACCGATCATGAAAGGGCTCCCGGACGGCGGAGCCGAATTGTCCGTGGTGCTGCGGCTGCGCTGGGACGACGTGGCCGCGCTCGGCCGCGAGGCGAGCCGACTGGCCGAACAGCGCGGGGCGCCGGTGAGCCTCGACGAGGCCGCGAGCCATCGGCTCCGCACGTGGTCGTCGGTGGCGAAGACGCCCGACGACAAGGGCCAGTTGGCGCCGCCGGCGACCGCTCAGGCCCCGACGGCGGACCGGACCCGGGTGGCCTCCATCGCACCGCCCACCGTCCGCCAGGTGCAGCCGGCCCCGACGGCGCTGGGCCAGACGCCCGCCTGAGCGGTTTTCCTTCCCCCGCCCCGCCCTTTCCGCAACTGGGGGGCTTCGCCCCCGGACCCCGTACGGGCTCCGGCCGTGTGTCCCGGCTGGGCTCACGATGCGTCCGGCGCCGACCGGGTGGCCGAGGAGTCCGACCTCAAGCGCCGGACGGGCTTCAAGTGTGCCCGGCACCGGCGGGTGCACCGAGAAGTCGGCCTCGACGGCGTTCGAGGCGGGGAGATCTGGGGGCGGAGCCCCCGACGGGTCCGGGGCTTGCCCCCCGGTTACGGGAAGGGGCGGGGTGGGGGAAAATCACAGGGCCTCGGCCGGACCACCCTGGCGCCGGAAAACTAACACCGCTAGTTTGAGGGGCGGACGGACGACCCGGCCACGCCCCGAAGGAGACACGCGGATGAAGGCCCACGACGGCATGTACATCGGCGGCACCTGGCAGCCCGCCGCCGGCGCCGACACCATCGCGGTGGTGAACCCCGCGGACGAGCAGGTCATCGCCCATGTCCCGGCCGGCACCGCGCAGGACGTGGACGCGGCGGTACGCGCCGCCCGCGCCGCCTTCCCCGGCTGGGCCGCCACCCCGCCCGCCGAGCGCGCCGCGAAGCTCGCCGCGCTCCGGGACGTCCTCGTCGCCCGCAAGGACGAGATCGCCGGGACCGTCACCGCCGAGCTCGGCGCGCCGCCCCAGCTCGCCGAGGCCGTCCACGCGGGCCTGCCTGTCCTGGTCGCCGGCTCGTACGCCGAGCTGGCCGCCTCGTACTCCTTCGAGGAGAAGATCGGCAACTCCACCGTGCTGCTGGAGCCGCTGGGCGTCGTCGGTGCGATCACCCCCTGGAACTATCCGCTCCACCAGATCGTCGCCAAGGTCGCCCCCGCCCTCGCCGCCGGCTGCACGGTCGTCCTCAAGCCCGCCGAGGACACCCCGCTCACTGCGCAGCTCTTCGCCGAGGCCGTGCACGAAGCAGGGCTGCCCGCAGGCGTGTTCAACCTGGTCACCGGCCGCGGACCGGTCGCGGGACAGGCACTCGCCGAGCACCCCGGCGTGGATCTCGTCTCCTTCACCGGCTCCACCGCCGTCGGCAGGCAGATCGGCGCGACCGCGGGCGCCGCCGTCAAGCGCGTGGCCCTGGAGCTCGGCGGCAAGTCCGCCAACGTGATCCTGCCGGGCGCCGACCTCGCCCGCGCCGTCAACGTCGGCATCGCCAACGTCATGTCCAACTCCGGCCAGACCTGCAGCGCCTGGACGCGGATGCTCGTGCACAAGGACCAGTACGACGAGGCCGTGGCCCTGGCCGCCGAGGCCGTCGCCAAGTACACGCCGGGGGAGCGGGTCGGCCCGCTCGTCAACGCCAAGCAGCAGCAGCGCGTCCGCGGCTACATCGAGCAGGGCGTCGCGGAGGGCGCGCGGCTCGTGGCAGGCGGCCCCGAGGCGCCACGCGAGACCGGCTACTACGTCGCGCCCACCGTCTTCGCCGACGTCACGCCCGAGATGACGATCGCGCAGGAGGAGATCTTCGGCCCGGTCGTCTCGATCCTGCGCTATGAGGACGAGGACGACGCCCTGCGGATCGCCAACGGCACCGTGTACGGCCTCGCGGGCGCGGTATGGGGAGAGCAGGAGGAGGCCGTCGCCTTCGCCCGCCGCATGGACACCGGCCAGGTCGACATCAACGGCGGCCGCTTCAACCCCCTGGCGCCCTTCGGCGGCTACAAGCAGTCGGGCGTCGGGCGGGAGCTCGGCCCGCACGGCCTCGCCGAGTACCTCCAGACCAAGTCCCTGCAGTTCTGAGAGCTCTGAGGAGTAGTGAGCGTGGTCCGCGCCGCCGTCCTGCCCGCCATCGGTTCCCCGCTGGAGATCACCGGCATCGAACTCCCCGAACCCGGCCCCGGCCAGGTGAGGGTCCGCCTCGCCGCCGCAGGGGTCTGCCACTCCGACCTGTCCCTGTCCAACGGCACCATGCGCGTCCCCGTCCCCGCCGTCCTCGGCCACGAGGGCGCCGGCACGGTCGTCTCCGTCGGTGAGGGCGTCACCCATGTCGCGCCCGGCGACGGCGTCGTGCTCAACTGGGCGCCGTCGTGCGGAAAGTGCCACCACTGCTCGATCGGCGAAGTATGGCTCTGCGCCGACGCCCTCACGGGCGCGGGCAGTGTGTACGCCGTCACGGAGGACGGCACCGAGCTCCACCCCGGCCTCAACGTGGCCGCGTTCGCCGAGGAGACCGTCGTCGCGGCGAACTGCGTCCTGCCGGTCCCGGACGGCGTCCCGCTCACCGACGCCGCACTGCTGGGCTGCGCGGTCCTCACCGGCTACGGTGCCGTCCACCACTCCGCGCGCGTCCGCGCGGGCGAGTCGGTGGTGGTCTTCGGCGTCGGAGGGGTCGGCCTCGCCACCCTCCAGTCCGCCCGGATCGCGGGCGCCTCGACGATCATCGCCGTCGATGTGTCACCCGAGAAGGAGTCCCTCGCCCGCCGGGCCGGGGCGACGGAGTACGTCGTCGCCTCCGACACCACCGCGAAGGAGATCCGCAAGCTGACCGGCGGTCAGGGCGTGGACGTGGCGGTCGAATGCGTGGGCCGCGCCGCCACGATCCGTACGGCCTGGGACTCGACCAGGCGCGGCGGCCGTACGACGGTCGTCGGCATCGGCGGCAAGGACCAGCAGGTCACCTTCAACGCCCTGGAGCTCTTCCACTGGGGCCGCACGCTCTCGGGCTGCGTGTACGGCAACTCCGACCCGGCCAGGGACCTCCCGGTGCTGGCGGAGCACATCCGGGCGGGGCGGCTCGACCTCGGCGCCCTGGTGACCGAGCGGATCGCCCTCGACGGCATCCCGGCCGCCTTCGACAACATGCTCGCGGGCAAGGGCGGCAGGGCGCTGGTCATCTTCTAGAACCAGCCCGCACCTCCCCGACACCCCGGCCGCAGCCGCTAGCGGCCGGGGTGGTCGTGCTGCGCTCCCACGCGACGGTTACCAATGGGTAATGATCGAGCAAAAACTCCTGTTGCGCGACCCGTTGACGCCATACCCACCGGTCGGTACGGTCCCCGCACCCCTCGTCCCCGCACCCATCGGAGTGTGCACGCATGGACACGGCACCCCCTTCCCCGCTCGCCGGTACGTCAGCAGTGACCGCCCCCACCGACCGGCGCCGCCGACGCGTGGCCACCGCGGCCGCGCTCGCCTCCGCCGTCGAGTGGTACGACTACTTCGTCTTCGGCATCGCCGCCGCCCTGGTCCTCGGGGACCTCTACTTCCCCGCGGGCAGCGCGTCGGCCGGTGTGCTCGCTGCCTTCGCCACCTTCGCGGTCGGCTTCCTCGCCCGCCCCGTCGGCGGCATCATCGCCGGTCAGCTCGGTGACAAGCGCGGCCGCAAGCCGATGCTCGTCCTCGCGCTCACCCTGATGGGCGTCGCCACCGCCGGCATCGGTCTCCTCCCCACGTACGAGACGATCGGCATCGCCGCGCCGGTCCTGCTCGTGCTGCTCCGCGTCATGCAGGGCATCGCCGTCGGCGCCCAGTGGGGCGGTGCGATGCTGATGGCCACCGAGTACGCCCCCGAGGGCAAGCGAGGGCTGTACGGCAGCCTCGTCCAGCTCGGTGTGCCCATCGGCGTGGTCACCGCCAACACCGTGTTCCTCGCCGCCGGCGCCCTCACCGACGACGCCACCTTCGCGTCCTGGGGCTGGCGGGTGCCGTTCTTCGTCGGCTTCCTGGTCCTCGCACTCGCCTGGTTCATCCACACCCGCGTCGAGGAGACCCCCGAGTTCCGCGAGGCCGAACGCGCCCTGGCCGAGCAGGAGAAGAGCGAGACCCGCTCCCCGCTCGGAACGATCCTGCGCAAGCACCTCGGCACGGTGTTCCTGGCCGGCGGCTCCTTCGCCGTGAACACCGCGACCTTCTACATCATCATCACCGGCGTGCTGGACTACTCGACCCGCGAACTCGGCATGGAGCGCAGCGCGGTGCTCACCGTCTCGCTCTGCGTCAGCCTCACCCAGCTCGCGCTCATCCCCGCGTCCGCCGCACTCTCGGATCGCATCGGGCGGCTGCGGATCTACGCGTTCGGGGCCGTCGGCCTGCTCGTCTGGGCGGTGCCGCTCTTCCTGCTCATCGACACCAAGTCGCTGCTGTGGCTGGCGGTCGGCACCTTCGTCACCAGCTGCTTCCTGAGCATCATGTACGGGCCGCAGGCCGCGCTCTTCGCCGAGCTGTTCACGGCCGAGATGCGTTACACCGGCGCCTCGCTCGGCTACCAGATCGCCGCCGTCTTCGGCGGCGGCCTCGCGCCGTTCATCATGGTGCTGCTGCTGGAGGCGACCGGAACATCGATGGCCGTCTCCGGTTACATCATCGGCCTGGCCGTCATCGCGCTCATGTCGATCAGGATTCTCGCGAAGCGGGCGGCTGCGCGGGCCTGACGTCCTCCGGCTGCAGCTGAGCCGCCGCGGCTTCCGTGACGCCGGTCCGGTCCTCCCGGGCCGGCGTACGGGGCCTCGAGCGCGACACCGCAACACCCGCCAGGCACACCGCACCGCCCAGCAGCGTCAGCCAGCCCGGCACCTCGTCCAGGAACAGCCAGGACATCAGCACCACCAGCGCGGGCACGGCATACGTGGTCGCGCCCATCTTCCCGGCGGTCGTACGGGCCAGGGCGTACGCCCACGTCGTGAACGCCAGCGCGGTCGGGAACACGCCCAGGTACACCATGTTGAGCGTCGCGGACACCGGGGCGTCCGCGGCCTCACGGATCAGCGCCCCCGCGAACGGCAGACACGCCACCGCCCCGATCACACAGCCCCACGTCGTCACCTGGAGCGCGGACGCGTGCCGCAGCGCGGGCTTCTGGCCGACCACCCCGGCTGCGTACGACACCGCGGCCAGCAGACAGAGCAGCACACCGAGCACGGACGCCGACCCCTCGCCCGACATCGACAGGCCGACCACCGCCGCGCCTGCGAACGACACACCCATCCCCGCGAGGAGCCGCGGCGGCAGCCCTTCCTTCAGCAGCCATCCCGCGAGCAGCGCCATGACCAGGGGCCCGACATTGACCACCAGCGCCGCCGTACCCGCGTCGACCAGCTGCTCGCCCCAGTTCAGGACCACCATGTACAGCCCGAACCAGAGCAGCCCCGAGATCGCGATCCCCGGCCAGGCGGCCCGGGGCGGCAGCCCCTCCCGGCGTACGGCACAGATCGCGCCCAGCACCAGCGCCCCGGCGAGCAGCCGGCCGAGGGCGAGAGCGCCGGGGGAGTACTCCGCACCCGCGCTGCGGATCGAGACGAAGGCCGAGGCCCAGAGGACGACGGTGGTCCCGGCCGCCGCGAAGGCGCGCCACTGTGTGGGGGTGATGCCGCGAGTCATGCGGCGACCATATGCCGTGGACCCTTCGGTGCCCGCCGCATTATTTCTCACCGCGGTCACCTCAGCGCCTCGGCTCCGATGCCCAGCAGCTCGCCGAGGGCCCGCTCCCCGTCCGCGGTGACCTTGACGGCCCGCTCCGAGCCGATGCGGACACACCAGCCCGCGTCCAGGGTGTGCCGGCACAGCTGCGCGCCCGCGACCCCCGCCAGATGCGGTTTGCGTTCGGTCCAGTCCAGGCACGACCGGGCGAGTGGCCGCCGCCCGCCGGGCTCCAGGGCGATTCCCAGCTTCCGGAACCAGTCGAGCCCCGCGTCGGTCAGCGCGAATCCGGTGTCCTGGCGGAGCAGTCCGCGGGTCGTCATCGCCTCCGTGATCGCGATGCCGAGCCGTCCGGCGAGATGGTCGTAGCAGGTGCGGCCGCGTGCCATGGCGCTGCGCGCGCTCGCCGCCTTCAGCGTCCGCGGGGGCTCCTCGGACCGGGCCGCGTGCGCGGCGAGCACCTCCACGAGACGCGCGGCGGGCTCCCCGGCGAGCCGTACGTACCGATGCCTGCCCTGCCGTTCCTCGGCCAGCAGCCCGCCCGCGACGAGCTTGCCGAGGTGCTCGCTGGCGGTCGACGGTGCCACCCCCGCGTGCCGGGCGAGCTCACCGGCTGTCCACGCCCGCCCGTCGAGCAGGGCGAGGCAGAAGGCGGCCCGGGTCTCGTCGGCGAGCAGCGCCGCGAGGGCGGCGACGTCCTTGGAAGCCATGCGTCCAGGGTGGCGCACTCACTGTTCGGCGGCCGCCGAAGCGTTGTCCTGATGGCGCCACTTGTAGTGCCACACAGCGGAAGGCCGGTGGTCGTGAGGGGAGTCGGTGTCGAGCGGGGTGATCCGCTCCAGCCCTTCCACACAGCGAGGATCGTCCCGCAGGGCCAGTCCGTACACGGCCTCCAGACGGAGCTCGCGGTCCTCGTCGTCGAGGAGCCGGGCCAGGCCCTCCGCCACGGCGGGCGTACGGTCCGCGGACCCGGCAAGGGCGGATGCGGCGGTCCTTCGCACATCGGCATCCGGGTCCCGCACCAGGTCGAGCAGCGCCTCGCCGACCTCAGGGCTGAGGTCGTGGCACCCGCCGAGCACGATGGCACTACTGGTGCGGACACCGGAGTCGGGGTCCCGGGCGAGCGCGAGCAGCACGGTTCTGCCCGTCGGCGTGAGCGGACGGTCATAGCCGCACAGGAGGTACGGCACTTCCCGGCGTACGTGAGGATCCTGATGGCCGGCGTACCGGAGCCCGACGGCTTCCTGATCGGGGTGCTCGTAACCGCCGAAGACGTCGAGGACCTTCGCGAGGACGTCGACGTCCGTCTCCTCGGCCGCCCACGCGGCGAAGAGCTCGCTCTCCTCCTTGTCGTACGAGTTCCTGTCGCTGGCCCCCGCCAGCGATCTGATCCGCAGGAAATCGAGCACGAAACGGCGATGGGCGGGGTCGGGATGGTGCCGGAAAGCCGTCACGGCCAGCCAGGTCTCCTTGCTGCGCCGCTGGCTGAGAATCCACTTGGCCGACCACCAGTCCACATGGTCCTCATCGGGATACTTCAGACCCCGGGCCACGAGCTCCTCGACGGGAGGCAGGACGCGGAAGGCCCACTCCAGCGAGGTCAGGACGGCGCCGTGCCCGGCCCGTACGGTGAGTCCGCCGAGCGTGACCTGGTCGACGTGGCTGTACTCGTCGTCCTGGACCCGGACCGTCTCGGCGGGGCCTGTCGCCCCGGTCCGGCGTCGCAGCTCGTCGGCCGCACCCGTCTCGTACCAGGTCCTGGCCAGGGTGAGGAGCCGTTCCCGGGCGGCCTCCGGCAGCCGTAGCCGGGGTTCATGCCCCAGCACGGTCGAGAAGATCGCCGGAGAACCGAGATCGACCGCCCGCAGCAACGGCGTGGTCCCGTCCGGCAGCGGCCTGTCGGGGTCCGCGCCGCCCTCCATCAGAGCTTCGGCGACCGGGTCGTCGTACGTAGCAACAGCGGTGCACAGCACCGGGAGGCCGTCCGCGTCGAGCGCGTCCGGATCGGCGCCCTCTTCGAGCAGGGCCCGTACCGATTCGGCGTCCCCCGCCCGTACCGCTACTACGAGCCGCCCGTCGATTCCTTCTTCGCCCATGTCCCCCGTATCCCCGCCTCGTACTGCACCGCCAGCCCGTCCAGCAGCGCCCGGAGCCCTGTCTCGAACGCCCCCTCGTCGACCTGCTCCTGCCGGTCGGCGAGCAGATGGGCCTGGCCGAGGTGAGGGTAGTCGGCCGGGTCGTACGCGGTCTCGTCGTTTACGAAGCCCCGGGCGAAGGATCCGAGCGCCGAGCCGGTGATGAAGTACCGCATCAGCGCGCCGATGTACGTGGCCTGGGCGGGCGGCCAGCCGGCCCGGACCATGGCGCCGAAGACGGCGTCGGCGACCTTCAGCCCGGCCGGGCGGCGGCCGGGACCGCGGGCGAGGACCGGGACGATGTTGGGGTGGTCCGCGAGGGCAGCGCGGTAGGAGACGGCCCAGTCGTGCAGAGCGGTGCGCCAGTCGCGGACGTCGGTCTCGTCGAACATCGACAGGTCGACCTTGGCGCTGACCGCGTCGGCGACCGCGTCCAGGATCTCGTCCTTGTTGCGGAAGTGGTTGTAGAGGGAGGGGCCGCTGACGCCCAGTTCGGCGGCGAGGCGGCGGGTGGAGACCGCGTCGAGGCCCTCCGCGTCCACGAGCGTGCTCGCCGTCCCGACGATGCGGTCTCGGCTGAGGAGGGGCTTGCGCGGTCGGGCCATGCGGCACATAGTAGGCCCTGCCGAATCGAAAACTAGCAGTGATAGTTAAAGGCGGGATGTCCAGTGGTGAACCTGGAGCTCGGCGAGGAGCACAAGGCCGTCCGGCAGCTCGCCCGTGACTTCGTCGACCGCGAGATCGCCCCGCATGTCGTCGACTGGGACCGGGCCGAGAATGTCGACAGGTCGATCGTGAAGAAGCTGGGCTCCGTCGGCTTCCTCGGGCTCACCGTCGACGAGGAGTACGGCGGCTCGGGCGGCGACCATCTCGCGTACTGCCTGGTCACGGAGGAGCTCGGGCGCGGCGACTCATCGGTCCGCGGCATCGTCTCCGTATCACTCGGCCTGGTCACCAAGACCGTCGCGGCCTGCGGGAGCGAGGAGCAGAAGCGGCAGTGGCTGCCGCGGCTCACCGCAGGCGAGGCCCTCGGCTGCTTCGGGCTGACCGAGCCCGGGACCGGCTCCGACGCGGGCAGCCTCGCCACCAGGGCGGTGCGGGACGGCGACGCGTACGTCATCAACGGCAGCAAGATGTTCATCACCAACGGCACCTGGGCCGATGTCGTCCTGCTCTTCGCCCGCACCAACGACGCGCCCGGCCACAAGGGCCTCTCCGCCTTCCTGGTCCCCACCGACACGCCCGGGCTGACCCGGCGCACCATCCACGGCAAGCTCGGCCTGCGCGGCCAGGCCACTGCCGAACTGGTCCTGGAGGACGTCAGGGTCCCTGCGGACGCCATGCTGGGACCGGAGGGCAAGGGCTTCTCGATCGCCATGTCCGCGCTCGCCAAGGGCCGGATGTCCGTGGCCGCGGGCTGTGTCGGCATCGCCCAGGCCGCGCTGGACGCCGCCGTCGGCTACGCGGGTGAGCGCGAGCAGTTCGGCAAGCCCATCGCCTCGTACCAGCTGGTGCAGGAGCTGATCAGCGACATCGCCGTGGACGTGGACGCCGCGCGCCTGCTGACCTGGCGGGTCGCCGATCTCATAGACCGCGGTGAGGACTTCGCCACCGCCGCGTCCAAGGCGAAGCTCTTCGCATCCGAGGCGGCCGTCCGTGCCGCGAACAACGCGCTGCAGGTCTTCGGCGGCTATGGCTACATCGACGAGTACCCGGTCGGCAAACTCCTGCGCGACGCACGGGTGATGACCCTGTACGAGGGCACCAGCCAGATCCAGAAACTCATCATCGGCCGCGCGCTGACCGGGGTCTCGGCGTTCTGAGTTCCCTGTTCCGCCCCTTGCGCGTGCCCTGTTCCGTGTTCTGAGTACGCGGGTGAGTACGGGAGCGGATGCCGGCCCGGCCCTGTCCCGCGCATCATTCCGGCATGAGTGAGACACCGGTCAAGCAGCAGAACACGACGGCGTACTACGGCCAGGCCGTCGCCTCCTTCGCCATCGCGCTCGCGGCCGTCGCCCTCGGGATCTTCAATCTGGATGCCGACGTCTGGGTGCGCGCCTTCCTCGGAATCGCGGTCCTCTACCTCACGACCTCGGCATTCACGCTGGCCAAGGTGGTGCGGGACAGGCAGGAGGCCGGACAGATCGTGAGCCGCGTCGACCAGGCACGGCTGGAGAAGCTCCTCGCGGAGCACGACCCGTTCCAGAAGCTCTGAGCAGGTTCTAAGCGCTTGCTCAGGTTCGGGGTATGGTGTTCGCCTGCTGAGGGAAGGGACGAGCGATGACTCCGGCCGAGGACACGACCGGCGAGGACCTGACGTGGGGCGAGGTCGCACCCGAAGCGGCGAGGAAGCTCCTGGTCGCCGCCGTCGAGGCCTTCGCCGAGCGGGGCTATCACGCGACGACGACACGGGATATCGCCGGCCGCGCGGGGATGAGCCCCGCCGCGCTCTACATCCACTACAAGACGAAGGAAGAGCTGCTCCACCGGATCAGCCGGATCGGGCACGTCAGAGCGCTGGAGGTCTTGTCGGCGGCGTCCGAGCGCGGGGGCACCCCCGGTGAACGGCTCGCCGAGGCCGTGAGCTCCTTCGTCCGCTGGCACGCCGGGCGGCACGACACCGCGCGCGTGGTGCAGTACGAGCTCGACGCGCTCTCCGACGAGCACCGCACCGAGATCCTCGAGCTGCGCCGCCGCTGCGACGCCGTCGTACGCGAGATCCTGCGCGACGGCGCGGAGGCGGGGGAGTTCGATGTCCCGGACGTGCCGGGAACCGCGGTGGCCGTGCTGTCGCTGTGCATCGACGTGGCACGGTGGTTCAACGTGCGGGGCCCACGGACGCCCGACGAGGTCGGCGCGCTCTACGCCGACCTCGTGCTGCGGATGGTGGGAGCGGGCGCTCAGAAGAAGTAGCGGGAGACCGACTCGGCCACGCACACCGGCTTGTCGCCGCCCTCGCGCTCGACGGTGACGACGGCCGTCACCTGCACACCGCCGCCCGCCTCCTCGACGCTCTTGAGGGCGGCGGTCGCGCGCAGCCGGGAGCCGACGGGCACGGGGGCGGGGAAACGGACCTTGTTGGTCCCGTAGTTGATGCCCATCTTCATGCCCTCGACCCGCATGATCTGCGGGACGAGGGTCGGCAGCAGCGACAGCGTGAGATAGCCGTGCGCGATCGTCTTCCCGAAAGGCCCGGCCGCGGCGCGCTCCGGGTCCACATGGATCCACTGGTGGTCGCCGGTGGCATCGGCGAAGAGGTCGATCCGCTTCTGCTCGATCTCCAGCCAGTCGCTGTAACCCAGCTGCTCGCCGACCCCCGCGGTCAGCTCCTCGGCGGATGTGAAGATCCTCGGCTCGGCCATCCCTGTTCCCTGCCTCTCGCCCGTATCTGCCCATTGTCTAAGCGACTGCTTAGCATGGTCGGGGTGAGGGGTTCTGTCAACGGATGACGCGGCGCCCGTCACGTAGGCTCCGGCGAGTGCCGCAGATTCCCGGGAAGATCCACGAACTCACCGTCGGCCAGCTCTCCGCACGCAGCGGAGCGGCCGTGTCCGCCCTGCACTTCTACGAGTCCAAGGGATTGATCAGCAGCCGCAGGACCGCGGGCAACCAGCGCCGGTACGGCCGGGACGCGCTACGCCGGGTCGCCTTCGTCCGGGCGGCGCAGAGGGTCGGCATCCCGCTCGCCACGATCCGGGACGCGCTGGCCGAACTCCCCGAGGGGCGCACGCCGAACCGCGAGGACTGGGCGCGGCTCTCACAGACGTGGCGCGCGGAGCTCGACGCCCGCATCCAGCAGCTCGGGCGGCTGCGCGACCATCTCACCGACTGCATCGGTTGCGGTTGTCTGTCCCTGGAGACCTGCGTCCTGTCCAACCCGGACGACATCTTCGGCGAGCGCATGGCGGGCTCGCGGCTGCTGCCGGAGCGCCGGTGTGCTCCGGAGGGCGGGGCCTGACGCCTCGGCGGGCTCGATCAGCGGGGCTCGGGGGAGCCCTCGCGCGGCACGAACGAGAAGCTGACTGCGACGGCCGGCACAGCGGCGGCGATGACCAGCAGGACCACGGGCGGGGCGAGCCGGTCGTCGTGGATCATCCACGCGCCCAGCAGACCGCCCGCGAACATGGCCGTCACCGAGGCCGCGCGCCGGACCTCGTTCCGCGCCCCAGGTGCGATCCGGGCGTCGAGCGCGAGGGGGGAACCGCCGATGAGGGCGGTGAACGCCCGGGTGGTGACGGTCGTGGGCATGCCCGGCACCTTCGCCCGCAGGGTGGTGACATTGCGGACCCCCATGGCCAGCGCCACCAGTGCGGACACCAGGTAGTGCGGGCCGGTGCGCGGCTCACCGCCCCGCGCGATCCCCCACGCCGCCAGCGCGGCGACGGCAAGCAGCACGGCCTCGGCGAACAGGGCGATCGTGAACCACCGGTGGCCGCGCACCTGTGCGTGCGACTCGAACCGCGCGGACAGGGCAACCCCCACGGTGAACCCCGCCAGCGAGGCAGCACACGCAGCCACGGACAGGCCACCGACACCGGCGACCGCGAAGGACATCAACAGCATGTTGCCGGTCTGGACAGCCGTGAAGACCGGGCCCAGCGCGAGAAAGCTGACCGCCTCGACCATCCCTGTCGTCATGGTGAGCGCCACCATGGCCCACGTCAGAGAGGGTTCACGTGTTGGCTTCACGCGGTGAGTCTCGGCGCATCCGCCCGGCCGCACGGCGGATTGCGCCGAGCGTGGGCCGGGCGGTCCAGGACGGCGCAAGGGCGCCCGGCGGCCCGCACCCCCGTGACGGGCCGCCCGGCACCCGGTCCGTGCCCCGCGGTTGCGGTGCGTGGTGGCCCGCACCCCCGTGACGGGCCACCACGCACCGGGCGGTCACTCGTACTCGGTGCCGCCCTTGCGGGTCAGATACGCCGGGCTGACCGACTTGGCTATCGCCCGGCCGCCGACCATCGGGCTGTACCGCTCGGTCGCCGGGCGGATCACGACGCCCTCGCGCAGATGCAGATCCCTGCCCGAGACCGTCTCGCGGCCGCTCGCGAACTCCAGCACCGTCTCCAGCACGTACGGACCCTCGTACAGCCGTGGCACCAGCGGCAGTTCACCGTCGAGCAGCTCAGCCGCGTCCAGCCAGCGGACCTGCCCGTCGATCTCGGCCGACACGTCGAACACCGCGAACCCGAGCTCCGTCGAGCGGGCGTTCGCCCCGTACGACAGGTCCTGCACCCCCGCGCCGTACACCTCGCCGAAGATGCCGACCCGGCTCGCACCCAGCTTGCCGGCGAGGCGCGCCGCGGCCTCCGCCACGCCGTGGCCGTGCACCGCGCGCCAGTAGAGGTTGCGCGGGTCCTCCTTGAGGGCGAGGCCCTTCGCGCCGAACCCCTTCGACGACACCAGCACCTGCTCGCCCTCGGCCACGTACGTCACCAGGCAGGCCGTGCCGTGCAGCTTCTCCGTCAGCACGACGGGCTCGCCGGGCTCGAAGATGTCCGGATAGCGCTGCAGGTTCTCGATGTCGACCCAGGGCAGCAGGTCAGGCGCCGACTCCACATCACCGCTCATCGTCGGCGGGATCGGCGGCGACCACTTGGTGATCCCGAGCAACTCGGCGAAGTCCGTGCCGTCGCTCACCGCCTGCTCCAGGTCGGTGTGCGCGAGCGCCTTCGGCCGGCACACGATGCCCTGCGACAGCTCACCGCGCAGTCGCACCGCCTTGACCCGGTCGGACGCCTTCCCGGCCAGCCGCCCGGTCAGCCCGAGCTCCTCGATCAGCCCGGCCGGCAGGACGGCCTGCTCCGGTATGTAGACGGCGATGTCACCGCTGCGATAAGCGCCCTTGGCGACGACGGCGCGGTAGAGGCCCACCTGGGCCAGCTCCAGGGCGTCGGCGTTCGGATGCTCATGGATCGTCAGCAGTTCGGCGGTGACGCGCAGCGTCGACATGTCAGGGCTCCTCGGGGTGTGCTCTCGCGTTTTCGCATCGCGTCAACAGTGGCCGTACGGAATTCCGGTGGGCCACCCGATTTCCGCTCTGGTACCGTCCGCGCCTTTGCGCTCGGTTCGCCGCGCCGCCTCGACCAGCTCGGCGTTGGACGCGGCCGGCCGGCCGTCGGGCAGGACCAGCACGTCCTCCAGGCCGATGCGCCTGTACAGGCCCAGCCGCCGGGCCAGCCGCAGCACCGGCCACGCCCCGCCGTCCTCACCGTGCAGCAGCACGGGCAGGCCATGGGGCGCGCCCAGTTGGTCCAACAGGGCGCGTGCCGAGTCCTCGGCGGTCGCGGGGTCCGGGTCCGTCACCTCCGCCAGCACCCGCAGCGCCCGGGGCGCGAGCGGCGAGCGCAGGAAGCGCTCAAGGCCGTCCGTCCCGGACCATATGCCCGCCTCCACGCCCACACCGCGCTCCAGCAGCGCCGCGGCGACCAGCTCCGCGCCCTCCTCGTGCCAGTTGACGGAGGCGTGGTCGGGCAGCACCGTCCAGGAGCGGATGCGTTCCACCCGCCGCACCGGGTCGGGCTCGGCCCACGCGCCCGTGGTCACGCCGACGGGGACGTCCACCACGGCCCGTATCGCCGTGAGAACGGGAGCGACCACGCGCGGTGACAGCGAGTCGCTTCCGCACGGCGTCTTCGGGTGCACATGGACGTCCGCCGCACCGGCGGCGACCGCGGCCGCCGCGGCTTCGGCGAGCGCGGCCGGTGACATGGGCACCGCGGCCGAATCCCCCGCGCCGCGGAGCCCGTTGAGGCAGACCTGAATCATGGCTCCGATGCTGCCAGGCACCACTGACAACGCCCGGCCGGCCGCCCGCCTCGGGTGCTACGCCACCGAGGCCAGTTCCCTGCCCCGTGTCCGCCTCGCGGCCCTCAGGGCCTCGTTCGTCAGCACGGGCTGGGGCACGACGACCCCGCACCCCGTGCACACCGGACCGCACCACGGCTCGTGCTCCAGGTCCTGCCGCCACACGATCCGGCGCTCCGTGCACACCGGGCAGACCGCCCCGGGTGCCGCCCCCAGCGCGGCGATCAGCCGCCGCAGCACGGCTCCCAGCGGATCCGTCGGATGCACCGACGGGTCGTCGCAGCGTGCGATGCCGTTGCCGCCCCAGGTGCGCCGGTGCCAGTCGTCGATCGCCCCCGGCTGCCGCAACCCGTCGTGCTTCTCGCGCCTGCGGCGCTCCGCGAACTTCCTCTCGTACGCGAGCCATACGGCCCGCGCCTCCTCCAACTCGTCGAGCGCGGCCACCAGCCGCGCCGGATCGGGCGCCCGGTCATCGGGTTCGATGCCGTGCCTGGCGCACAGATGGTTCCAGGTCGCCCGGTGCCCGTAGGGGGCGAACCTCTCCAGGCACTTGCGCAATGAGTAACGCCGCAACGCCAGATCACCTCGCGGGTCGCGCACCTGTCTCGCAAGACTCCGGAAACCGGCCATCGCACTGCCACCTCCGTCGCTCGTACTTCGTCGCTCGTACTTCCGCGTTGAGGAATGGACGTACGACCACCCGATCCGGCTCCATCGAACACTCGTGCAAGCGTGTGGCGATTCAGAAAAAGTGACGGCTGTTCATCCTACCGAGGAGTCATACTGCCAGTAACCTGCGCCGCACCTGCCTCTCCGAGGAGCATCCCTGCCGCCCGGGCAGAACGGCAACGCGACCCTCGCCGACATCCTCGCCCACCAGATACTCGGCACCCGTCCCGCCCACAGCTCCGACCAACTGGCCCGCTACAACGCGCTGGTGGGCGGCTACGGCGGTCCCACGGACGCCAAGCTGACCGACTTCTTCAACGACGCCTCCTTCGGCGTCCCGTCCGACCAGGTCGAATCCGTGGCCACGCCGTGTCCGGACGTCACGATCACGCGGGACAGGAGGACCGGCGTCCCGCACATCAAGGGCACCACCCGGTACGGGACGGAGTTCGGCGCCGGATACGCCGCCGGCCAGGACCGGCTCTGGATGATGGACCTCTTCCGGCACATCGGGCGCGGCGAGCTGACCTCGTTCGCCGGCGGCGCTCTCGCCAACCAGGGCCTGGAGCAGCAGTTCTGGCCGCAGGCCCCGTACACCGAGTCCGACTACGAGGCCAGATCGCCCGGATCCGCAGCGCCGAGGGGGCCCGCGGCGAACGGGCGATGGCCGACGCGCAGGCGTACGTCGACGGCATCAACGCCTACCGGCAGCAGTCCAAGGACGGCCGGTACTTCCCCGGCGAGTACGTGCTCACCGGCCATGTCGACTCGATCACCAACGTCGGCGAGATCCAGCCGTTCGGGCTCACCGACCTGATCGCCATCGCCTCCTGGTCGGCGGCCAGTTCGGCGGCGGCGGAGGCGGCGAGGTCCAGGCGGCCCTCTCGCTCCTCGCCGCCCAGCAGAAGCTGGTCGAGTTTCCCTCGCACCGCTAGGGGCACGCCCGGTACCCCGGGTGGGCCCGTGTGTCCGTCCTTCATCTCCGGACGGGCTCGGATGAGCCGTCCGGCGATGGACGCCGCGTCAGCGGGCCACCCGCCCCGCCGCCAGCACCACCTGGGCCAGCTCCGGGTGCAGGATGTCGCTGTGCGCCCCGGACGGCGGTCCGCCCCGCCGCACCACCGACGCCGCGTCGACGTTGACGCAGCCGCCCGACGGCAGCCCGTCCCGCAGCGCCGCCTCCAGCGCCAGCTGCCGCGTGCCCGCGACCGCCTGGATGCCGTCGTGCCCGACCGCCCACCACCGCTGATCGAGCCCGACGACGGTCGACGAGTCCCCGGCCATCCGCGACGCGAGCGGATAAATCACCCCGAGCGCGGTGTCATGCCGCGAGTAGCAGGCGACCACGGGGCCGTCGACCCGCGCCTGCATGTCCCGCAGGACCCCGCTGCGCCCCTTGTCGTGCGGCAGCGAGGGCGCGAAAGCGTAGTGCGAGAAGGCCCCTTGAAGGAGGGTCACCGACTTCACCGGCCGTGCACCGCCCGGCAGCCCGCGCAGCGCGAAGGCGACGAGCCGGGCACCCATGCTGTGCCCGACGAGATGGACCCGCAGGCCGGGGGAGGAGCGGGGCAGCTGCCCGAGCACCGGCCCGAGCCCACGCTCGCCGACCCTTCCCGCACGGCGCTTCATCGTGTAGTAGGTGGCCTGCCGCAGCACCTCCTTGGCGCCTTTCCAGAGCTTCTTCAGCCCACCGCCGATCGCGAGTGACGGCTCCTGCCCGTCGAGCGCCTCGGTGAAGAGTCGGCAGACCTCGACGGGATCCTCGTGGAGGAACGCCGGAACGCCGTCCCCGGCCGCGTCCCCGACGAGCCCCTCACTGGGCCCGACCGCCAATTCCCGTACGAGCGAGCCGAATTCGTCGAACGCCTCCCGCGAGTCCGGCTCCTCCCCGAGCAGTGTCGCCAGCCGCCCCAGCACCGGCTCCCGTCCCGGGAAGACTCCGGCGAGCGCGCCGAAGTCCGGAATCGGCTCGTCCGTGAACATCATCGAGGGCCACACCACTCCCGCATACCCCACGCGTGCGCCGGGCGGGAGCAGCCCCGGGAAGGGCTCGAAGAAGCGCGTGCAGAAACGGGTGGCCACCGACCGGGAGTTGTTCCACCCGTGGGCGAACATCACCAGATCGGTGACCGCGAGTTTCCCGAGGGCTTCGCCCTGGGCGGCGTCCGCGTCGCCGTCCGCGTCGAACGTGATCTCCCGGTACGGCGCGACACTCATCTCGTCCACGGGCGCGTCCCTTCCCCTCCACAGACCCTGTTCGCACAGGGTCCCGCGGCGGCGGAGAGACGGCCAGACCCGTGGCGTACACCCGTCAGAGCAACTCGGCGGCGGTGATCCGGCGGAGATGGACGAGCACCTCGTACGTCGTGGCGAGCCGCGCGGGCGCGTCGTCGCCCTCCCGGGGAATGGATCAAGCCTCTCGGCCGGCCATGTGGGAGAGGACACCGGACCCGTGGCGTGTGCCGGCGGGTCAGCCCGAGACGGTCTGCGCCCATTCCCGGGCGACGGTCTCCCTCGCCTCCTCCGTCTGCTCATCTGTGGGGAACTGCGGCGTCCCCTCGACCGTCGGGAGCTTCGCGGCGGCGGCCTTGTCGAGGGTGCCGTTCTCGGCCATCACGTCCATCAGGACCGGGCGGGCGTAGCCGTCGAGCCGGAGGTTCTGGCCCTCGTTGCTGAAGAGATACTCCTGCCACAGGCGGGCAGCCGCCGGGTGTGGGGCGTCCTTGTTGATCGCCACCGCGTAGTACTGGGCGAAGCTGCCGTCGAAGGGGATCGAGACCTGCCAGACCAGGCCCTTGCTGCGGAACCGCTCGGCGTAGCCGAGGTTGGAGAAGTCCCAGTCGATGCTGATGGGTGTCCGACGGTTCTCCACAGCGGTCGCGGTCGACTCGAGGGGGTTGAAGTTGCCCGCCTCCTTGAGCTTGGCGAAGAAGTCGAGACCGGGCTGGATGTCGTCGAACGAACCGTTGTTCGCCAGGGCGGCCGCGTACACGCCGGCGAAGCCGCTGCCGGACCGGGTGGGGTTGCCGTAGAGCGCGACCATGCCCTTGTAGTCGGGTTTCAGCAGGTCGGCGAAGGTCTGGGGACAGGTCTTGACGAGCTTGGCATCGCAGCCGATGGAGATGTAGCCGCCGTAGTTGTTGTACCAGCGGGCCTGCGGGTCCTTCTGGTTGCTCGGGATCGAGTCGTACGCGGCGACTCTGTACGGCGCGAGCAGGTTCTGCCGGGCTGCCGACCGCGCGAAGGTGTCCCCCAGGTCGAGCACGTCGGGGGCGTCGCGCCGGCCCCGGTTCTTCTTGATGGCGTCGATCTCGTCCTGGCTGTGGACCTCCGGATGGTCGACCGTGACCTTGATCCCGTACTTCTTCTCGAAGCCGTCGATCAGACCGCCGTAGTTGGCCCAGCCACTCGGAATCGCGATCGCCCGGAGCGTGCCCTCCTTTTTCGCCGCGGCGACCAGTGCGTCCATGCCGCCCGCGTTCTCGGCGGAGGTGGCCACCGACGGCTTCTGGGGAGTTGCGGTCGGTGTCTCGCCGCAGGCGCTCATGACCAGTGCCGCGAGGGCGAGACAGCCGGAGACGGCCGCTGCTCGGGCACGAGGTGCAGTCACGACGGCTCCAGGAGACGAGCGATACAGGAACGAGCGGTCATCACCGATGGACATCTGGTGGAGAGCCGCGGTACTCGAGCCTGCACACATTCGGTCCGACCGGCCGCCCGCCGCATCACGCGGTACGGAGTGCCGGGCCCTCCGCTGTGCCTCCCTGGTCTACTGGGCTGGTGAAGCACTCATCGAGGCCAGGGTACTCGGCCACGTCGACGGCGGAGTGCCGCTCGCTGAGGCCTGGGACCGCGCCCCACCCGCTGGGACCAGCGGAACGATCGAGGGCCGGAAGCCGTGCCCGGGCCGGTGAGGCGCCCCGGACGGCCCGCCGCGCGGCGACTGCACGATCACCCTCACAACACCGTGTCGTCCCATTGGGCGAGCAGGATCTCGTCGAGGCCTTCCGCCGCCGGTGTGGCGCCGTTGCGGAGGGATTGTTCGGTCCAGATGACTTTGCCGGTGGGCGTGTAGCGCGTGCCCCAGCGCTCGGCGAACTGTGCGACGAGGAAGAGTCCGCGGCCGCCCTCATCGGTGGCCTTGGCCCGGCGCAGGCGGGGTGAGGTGCTGCTGCCGTCGGAGACCTCGCAGATCAGGGTGCGGTCGCGGAGCAGACGTACGGCGATGGGCTCGGTGCCGTAGCGGATGGCGTTGGTGATCAGCTCGCTGAGGATGAGCTCGGCGGTGAAGGCGATCTGCCCCAGGCCCCAGTCCTCCAGCCGACGGACGCAGGCGGTGCGAACCGGGGCCACCGCCGCCGGGTCACGGGGCACGTCCCACTCGGCGACCTGGGCGGCGTCGAGCCGGCGGGTGCGTGCCACCAGCAGCGCGATGTCATCCCTCGGGCGGCCGGGCAGCATGGCCTCGATCACCCCGGCGCAGGTGGACTCCGGGGTGCAGTCGGGCCCGGCCAGGGCATCACCCAGGGCCTCCAGTCCGGCGTCCGGGCCGCGGTCGCGGTCCTCGATCAGCCCGTTGGTGTAGAGCACCAGCCGGGAACCCTCGGGCACGGTCAGCTCGGCGCTCTCGAAGGGCAGGCCGGCAGCCAGGCCCAGCGGCGGGGAGATCGGCACCGGGGGGAAGGCCACGGTTCCGTCGGGGTGGACCACAGCCAGCCCCGGATGGCCGGCGGTGGCGACGGCCACCTGCCCGGAGGCGGGATCGTAGACGGCGTACTGACAAGTGGCCCCGGTGATCCCCTGCCCGTCCTCCCCGGCGGAGGCCTCGTCGGCGTCGATGTGGGCCACCAGCTCGTCCATGCGACTCAGCAGCTCTTCCGGAGGCATGTCCAGGGTGGAGAAGTTGTGGACGGCGGTACGCAGCCGGCCCATGGTGGCCGAGGCGTGCAGGCCGTGGCCGACGACATCGCCGACCACCAGGGCCACCCGTGCACCGGACAGCGGGATGACGTCGAACCAGTCCCCGCCCACACCGGCCCGGGCCGGCAGGTAGCGGTAGGCCACCTCAAGGGCGTTCTGATCGGGCAGCCCGCGGGGCAGCAGGCTGCGCTGCAGGGTGACGGCCATGGTGTGCTCGCGGGTGTAGCGGCGGGCGTTGTCGATGCACACCGCTGCCCGGGCGGCCAGCTCCTCGGCGAAGGACACGTCCTCCTCTTCGAACGACGGGGAGGCATCCGCCCGCCAGAAGTTCGCCGCCCCGAGCACCGCCCCCCGGGCCCGCAGCGGGACCACGAGCAGGGAGTGGATGCCCTGGTCCAGAACTCTCCGGGTACGTTCGGGGTCCTGGGCCCGCCAGCCCTCGGAGGTGCTCAGGTCCCCCACAAGGGCCGCTCGCCCGCCGGCCACCCCGGCGGCGATGGGATTGGTGGCGACGAACCGGATCAGCTCGCCGATGGGGTAGAGGGAATGCTCCCCCTCCCGGGCGACGACGGCGGTGCGGCGCATCTCGGTGCTCCTGCCGGACGGCTCCTCGCCACGCAGGACCGGGTCCAGGAGCTCGACGGTGACGATGTCGGCGAACCGGGGGACCGCCACCTCCGCAAGTTGCTCAGCGGTGCGCGTGACATCCAGGGTGGTCCCGATCCGCACCCCGGCGTCGTGGAGCAGTTTCAGCCGTTCGTGGGCCACCTCGGCCCTCCCGGAGAGTGCCAGCAGCTCGGTGGTGTCCCGCAGCGTCACCACGCTGCCGGCCGGCCCGTGGGGGTCGGTGAGCCGCTTGTTGACCGCCAACAGCCGGTCGGCCGCGAGGTGTACCTCGTCGGTGGCCGGGCGATCGGAGGCCAGCAGCTCGGCAAGGTCAGCCTCCAGCCCCAGACCGGTCACGTGGCGCTGCTCCGCGTCCGCCGGCAGGCTCAGCAGCCGTCGGGCCTCGTCGTTGGCCAGCAGCAGTCGGCCGTCACCCCCGATGATCAGCACCCCCTCCCGCACCGCGTGCAGGACCGCGTCGTGGTGCTCGTACATCCGGGTCATCTCGGCCGGGCGGAGGCCATGGGTCTGCCGCAGCAACCGACGGCTCACCAGGCCGGCCCCACCTGCGGCGAGGGCAAGAGCCCCGGCTGCGCCCCCGAACAGGAACGGCAGCATCTGGTTCACCCTCTGCTGCACGTTCCCGACCGTGACGGGGGAGGAGACGACGGCGACAACCGAGCCGTCGGCGTCCGTGACGGGAACCGCCGAGACCACGGAGGGCCCCAGGGACCCTTGGAAGGTTCTGGTGAAGGGCTTGCCGGCCGCCGCCTCCGCGTAGGGGCCGATAACGTGTTTCCCGATCTGATCCGGGTCGCTGTGGGTGAGGGTGATGCCGTCCAGCCTGTACACGATGATGGCATCGACGCCTGCCGCCTTCCGGGCCGCCTCGGCGCCCGGCTGCAGCACCCCGGTCGGGTCGGGACCGTCCAATGCCGTCACGATCCCCGGGGAGTTCGCGAACGTCTGGGCCGCGGCGAGCGTCCGCTGCCGGGCATCCGCCAGGCTGTCGTGCCGAGCCTGCACCACGAGAGCCACCAGCGCGGCGCCGACGAGCAGCACCACGACCGGCAGCTGCAGCAGAAACACCTGGCCGGCGAGGCTGTGCACGCTCAGCAGCGACCGCAAGCGCCGCAGCAGACCCAAAACCCCGCACATGAACCATTTCTATCGCTTTCGGGTGCTGATCGGGGTGACCGGCTGCGCTGGTCCCGCTGGCGCACACCCTCCGGCCTGGCGCACACCCTCCGGCGGCCACGGCATACCCACAGCGGCCGTCACCCCGATGCAGCCGGGGGAGAACCCACGGTCAGCGGTACAAGGGGAACCCCGGTCAGTGGTACGACAAGTACCCCTTCCGCACGGCCCGGAAAGCCGCGAGGTCCTGCTCCCAGGCCCCCACGACCTCGTCCGTGCCCGCCCCCGCGTCGATCAGCGTGCGCACCCGCGTGGACCCGGTGAGCTTGTCGATCCAGTTGTCGGGCCGCCACGCGAAGCCGCTCCAGCTGCGCCTCGCCGTGACCAGCAGGCCGATCCCGGTGCGCACCGGGTCGTACATCTCCCGGTCGTGGACGTGCACCTGCACGCCGCCGACCGTCTTCCCCTGGAACTTGGAGAAGGTCGGGGCGAAGTACGCCTCGCGGAACCGCACGCCGGGCAGCTCCAGGGCGTTCGCCGCCTCCGCCCACGCGCGGTCGACGCCCTCCGCGCCGAGCAGCTCGAACGGGCGGGTCGTCCCCCGCCCCTCCGACAGGTTCGTGCCCTCGAACAGGCAGGTCCCGGAGTAGACGAGAGCAGTGTCGGGCGTCGGCATGTTCGGGCTCGGCGGCACCCAGGGCAGCCCGGTCGTGTCGTAGAAGTCGCGGCGCCGCCACCCCGACATCGGCACGGTCTCCAGCTCCACCGGCCGGGTCAGGAACTCGCCGTTGAAGAGCCGGGCCAGTTCGACGACGGTCATGCCGTGCGCCTGTGCGATGGGCTCGCGGCCCACGAAGGTCGCGAACGCCCTGTCCAGGACCGGACCGAGCGCCGCCCGCCCCGTGACCGGATTCGGCCGGTCGAGGACGACGAAACGCTTCCCCGCGAGCGAGGCCGCCACCATGCAGTCGTACAGCGTCCAGATGTACGTGTAGAAGCGGGCGCCCACGTCCTGGATGTCGAAGACGATCGTGTCGACGCCGGACGCGGTGAAGACGTCCGCGAGCGGCTGCCCGCTCTTCAGATACGTGTCGTAGACCGGCAGCCCGGTGGCCGGGTCGTCGTAGCGCCCCTCGGAGCCGCCCGCCTGGGCGGTGCCGCGGAAGCCGTGCTCGGGGCCGAAGACGGCGACCAGGTTCACGCGGTCGTCGGCGTGCATGACGTCCACGATGTGCCGGGCGTCGTGCGTGATGCCGGTCGGGTTGGTGACGACGCCGACCCGCTCGCCGGACAGCAGCCCGTACCCGTCGGCGGCGAGCCGCTCGAAGCCGGTGCGGACCCGACTCCGGCCGTCCCGCGCCACGGCGGGCGTGGCAGCGGCCGCCAGGGCGCCGACCGCGCCTCCCGCCGCGAGCAGACCCCGTCTGGACAGGCTCACCGCACCACCTCCGTGATCGCTGCATCTGTCATGAGCACGCACGCTAGCGTGCGTCCGGGCCGTGCGGAACGAGCCGGACAGGGTCGTTCGCGCCGCACGGCGGTTTGCGCCCTCCCCTTCCGTAGTACATACCGACTGGTTAGTCTGCCGTGTGGAGTGAGCCGCGACGGAGAGGCAGGTCCCATGAGTACGGTGCAGGGCGCGAACGTGGTGGTCACGGGCGCGGGCGGGGGCATCGGGGCCGCCCTCGCCCGCCGGTTCGTCGCGGAGGGCGCACGGGTTGTCGTCAACGACATCGACCCCGGCAGGACCAAGGCGATCGCCGACGAGATCGGCGCCACCCCGCTCCCCGGCGACGCATCGGCCGTCGTGGACGAGGCACGCGACGCGCTCGGCGGCACCGTCGACGTCTACTGCGCCAACGCCGGGCTCGCCTCGCCCGGGGACGCGTTCGCCGACGAGGACGTCTGGGCGGCCGCCTGGGACGTCAACCTCATGGCCCATGTCCGTGCCGTGCGCACCCTGCTCCCCGGCTGGCTGGAGCGCGGCAGCGGCCGCTTCGTCTCCACGGTCTCGGCGGCCGGACTGCTCACGATGATCGGCGCCGCGCCGTACAGCGTCACCAAACACGGGGCCGTCGCCTTCGCCGAGTGGCTCTCGCTGACGTACCGTCACCGCGGCCTCAAGGTCCACGCCATCTGCCCGCAGGGCGTCCGTACGGACATGCTCACCGCCGCCGGATCGGCCGGCGAACTCGTCCTCGGCCCCACCGCCATCGAGCCCGAGGACGTCGCCGACGCCCTCTTCGAGGGCATGGAGGCCGACCGCTTCCTGATCCTCCCGCACCGCGAGGTCGCCGGCTACTACCAGGCCCGCGCCACCGACACCGACCGCTGGCTGTCCGGGATGAACCACATCCAGCAGAAGTGGGAAGGAGCGGGCGCGTGACCGGACCGAGGTCACAGACCGGGTCGGTCTACGCCGCAAAGCCCTGGCTCGGCCAACTCACGGAGTACGTCAGCCTTCGCCCGGGCGCGTCCGTGGACCCCGATGAGCCGGCCGATTACTGCGAGGAGCGGCCGGCCGCGTACAAGTACCCACGGCAGGTCGTGGTCCTGGAGGAGCTCCCCAGGACGACAAGTGGGAAGATCCTCAGGCGGGAACTGCGTTCCCGGGCATGACACGGCTCCGAGAAGACGATCCGAGCGAAAGGCGGGTGGCGGCAATGGCCAGGACGACGGACGGGAACGGCACTCCCGTCCCCCAGAGGCTGCTGGCCGCCGCCACCCGGCTCTTCGCCGAGCAGGGGTACGACCGCACGTCCGTCCAGGAGATCGTCGAGGCGGCGGGCGTCACCAAGGGCGCCTTGTACCACTACTTCGGCTCCAAGGAGGACCTCCTCCAGGAGGTCTACTCCCGTGTGCTGCGGCTGCAGCAGGAGCGCCTCGACGCCTTCGCGGAGGCGGACGCCCCGGTCGAGGAGCGGCTGCGGGACGCGGCCGCCGACGTCGTCGTGACCACGATCGAGAACCTCGACGACGCCTCGATCTTCTTCCGGTCCATGCACCACCTCAGCCCGGAGAAGAACAAGCAGGTCCGCGCCGAGCGCAGGCGCTATCACGAGCGCTTCCGGGCGCTCATCGAGGAGGGGCAGCGCAGCGGGGTGTTCTCCGACGCGACCCCCGCGGACCTGGTCGTGGACTACCACTTCGGCTCGGTCCACCACCTGTCCACCTGGTACCGCCCGGACGGGCCGCTCACGCCGCAGCAGGTCGCCGATCACCTCGCCGACCTGCTGCTGCGTGCTCTGCGCCCGTAGGGGGTGCTCGGGGATCCTGCCGGGCTCGCGTGCCTGATCCGGCCTGATCCACAAGACACCCCCCTGGCCCGGCTACAGGTGCTGCTTCAGCTCCTGCCGGGCCAGCGACCGCTGGTGCACCTCGTCCGGGCCGTCCGCCAGCTTCAGCGTCCGCGCCGCCGCCCACAGTTCGGCCAGCGGGAAGTCCTGGCTGACGCCGCCGGCGCCGTGCACCTGGACCGCCTTGTCGAGGATGTCCACGACCGCGCGCGGCGTGGCGATCTTGATGGCCTGGATCTCGGTGTGGGCGCCGCGGTTGCCGACCGTGTCCATCAGCCACGCGGTCTTCAGCACCAGCAGCCGCAACTGCTCGACCGTGACCCGGGCGTCCGCGATCCAGGCCTGCACCACACCCTGCTGGGCGATCGGCTTGCCGAAGGCGGTACGGGACACGGCCCTGCGGCACATCAGCTCGATGGCCCGCTCGGCCATGCCGATCAGCCGCATGCAGTGGTGGATACGGCCCGGGCCGAGGCGAGCCTGGGCGATCGCGAAGCCGCCGCCCTCCTCGCCGATCAGGTTCGACGCCGGTACGCGGACGTTGTCGAAGACGACCTCGGCGTGGCCGCCGTGCAGATGGTCCTCGTATCCGTACACCTGCATCGCGCGGCGGACCTCGAGGCCGGGGGTGTCGCGCGGGACGAGGATCATCGACTGCTGGCGGCGGATGTCGGAGCCGTCCGGGTCGGTCTTGCCCATGACGATGAAGATCCGGCAGTTGGGGTTCATCGCCCCGGAGATGTACCACTTGCGGCCGTTGATGACGTAATCGTCGCCATCGCGCTGGATCCGCGTCTCGATGTTGGTCGCGTCCGACGAGGCCACCTCGGGCTCGGTCATCGCGAAGGCCGAGCGGATCTCACCCGCCAGCAGCGGCTCCAGCCACTGCTTCTTCTGCTCGTCGGAGCCGAACAGGGTGAGCACCTCCATGTTGCCCGTGTCCGGCGCCGCGCAGTTCAGCGCGGTGGGTGCCAGATGCGGGGAGCGGCCGGTGATCTCGGCGAGCGGCGCGTACTGGAGATTGGTCAGCCCGGCCCCGTACTCCGCGTCGGGGAGGAAGAGGTTCCACAGACCCTGCTTGCGGGCCTCGGCCTTGAGGTCCTCGATGACCGCCGGGGTGTCCCACGGGGACGCGAGCCGAGCGTGCTGCTCGTGGGCGACCGCCTCGGCCGGGTACACGTACTCGTCCATGAAGGCGAGGAGCCTTGCCCGCAGCTCCTCGGTGCGCGCGTCGAATGCGAAGTCCATGGGTGGGATCAGCCTTCCTGAAGGGTGGTGAGGCCGTGCTCGATGAAGACGGGGACGAGCTCGCCGATGCGGTCGAAGCCGGCGCCGACGGTCTGGCCGAGCGTGTAGCGGTAGTGGATGCCCTCGAGGATCACGGCGAGCTTGAACCACGCGAACGCCGTGTACCAGGAGATGGCGGAGGTGTCGCGGCCGGAGCGGGCGGCATAACGCTCGATCAGCTCCTGCGGATCCGGGTGGCCGGGGGCGCCGGCCGTCGTGCTCACGGGGGACTCGGGCACGTCGAGCTTCCGGCTGTACATCACCAGCAGCCCGAGGTCGGTGAGCGGGTCGCCGAGCGTGGACATCTCCCAGTCGAGGACCGCCTTGATCCGGTCGTCGTCACCGATCAGGACGTTGTCGAGCCGGTAGTCACCGTGGATGACGGTGGGTGCCGGCGACTCCGGGAGTGCGCGGCCGAGGGCGGCGTGCAGCTCGTCGATGCCCGCGAGCTCGCGGTTGCGGGAGGCGTCGAGCTGCTTGCCCCAGCGGCGCAACTGCCGGTCGAGGAAGCCCTCGGGCCGGCCGAAGTCGCCGAGGCCCACGGACTCCGGGTCCACGGCGTGCAGTTCGACGAGCGTGTCGACGAGACCGAGGACGGCGTGCCGGGTGCGCTCGGGGCCGAGCGGGGCGAGCTGTTCGGCCGTGCGGTACGGGGTGCCCTCGACGAACTCCATGACGTAGAAGGGCGCGCCGAGCACGGACTCGTCCTCGCACAGCAGCACGGGCTTCGGCACCGGCACCGCCGTGGGGTGGAGCGCGTCGATGACCCGGTGCTCGCGCTTCATGTCGTGCGCGGTGGCGAGAACGTGGCCGAGCGGGGGCCGGCGGACCACCCACTGGCCCGTGCCGTCGCTGACGACGTAGGTGAGGTTCGACCGGCCGCCCTGGATGAGCCGGGCGCTGAGCGGTCCGCTCACCAGGCCCGGCCGCTCGCGGTCGAGGAAGCCGCGCAGCTGCTCGGGGTCGAGGCCTGGGGGGTGGACTGAGCTCATCGGGGGCACCTCCGGTGGGGCGGCTGTCGGTTCCCGCCCATGATGACCGACCAGTCGGTATGTCGTCCAGGGTGTTGCGGGAAAGCCGGCTCCACTCTCTGGCCGTTGGATCGCATTCCTGAATACAGTTCACGTATGGATACAGCCTTGCTCATCGACACGGTCCGGCTCACCCCGATCCTCATGGCCGATCCACCGCTCCTCAACACCCAGGGCGTCCACCAGCCGTACACCCCGCGTCTCATCGTGGAGGTCGTCACCCGAGGCGGAGTGACAGGCGTGGGCGAGACCTACGGCGACGGGAAGTACCTCGACCTCGCCCGCCCGCTCGCCGATGTGCTGCCCGGCCACTCGGTCACCGATCTGAACGGGCTCTTCGGCCTCGCGGAGACCGTGTGCGGCGATTCACGGGCCGCCGACGAGCGCGTCGACGCGGGCGGACTGCGGGGCGTCCAGACCGCCGACAAGCTCCGGCTCTCGGTCGTCTCCGGCTTCGAGGTCGCCTGCCTGGACGCGCTCGGCAAGACACTCGGACTGCCCGTGCACGCCCTCCTCGGCGGCAAGGTGCGCGACTCCGTCGACTACAGCGCGTATCTCTTCTACCGCTGGGACGCCCATCCGCACGGCGGGGAGACGGACGACTGGGGCGCCGCGCTCGACCCGGTGGGTGTCGTCGCACAGGCCCGGCGCTTCGAGCGCGAGCACGGCTTCACGTCCTTCAAGCTCAAGGGGGGCGTTTTCGAGCCCGACGAGGAGATCGCGGCGGTCCGGGCACTCGCCGAGGCCTTCCCCGGCCGGCCGCTGCGCCTCGACCCCAACGGCGCCTGGTCCGTGAAGACTTCGCTGTACGTCGCCGCACAGCTGCGGGACGTCCTCGAGTACCTGGAGGACCCGGCGAGCGGCACGGACCGCATGGCCGAGGTCGCGGCGGGCACCGATGTGCCGCTGGCGACCAACATGTGCGTGACGACCTTCCCCGAGATCCCCGACGCCTTCGCGCGCGACGCCGTGCAGATCGTGCTCTCCGACCACCACTACTGGGGCGGACTGCACAGAACCCGCGAACTGGCCGCGATCTGCCGGACGTACGGTGTCGGTCTCTCGATGCACTCCAACACGCATCTGGGGATCAGCCTCGCCGCGATGACGCATGTCGCCGCGACGGTCCCGGGCCTGCAGCACGCCTGCGACAGCCACTACCCCTGGCAGACCGAGGACGTCATCACCACCCGCCACACCTTCGAGCGCGGCCGGCTGACCGTCTCCGACGCGCCGGGCCTCGGCGTCGAACTCGACCGGGAGCGGCTGGCCGCGCTGCACCGGCGCTGGCTGGAAGACGACGGCACGATGCGCGAACGCGACGACGCGGCGGCGATGCGCGTATCCGACCCGGGGTGGCGCACCCCGCCGGTACCCCGCTGGTAGCGGTGGGCCTCGCCGGGCCCTGCCCCCGGAGCCCCGTTCGCGCCGCCCTGCGTGCGGGGCGACGGGGCGGGCGCTGCCGCCCAGTGGCCCGGGTGTCCGTCCTCAAGCGCGGACGCGCTTGGTGCGCCGGAGGTACCGCCCGGCCGGCCGGTGTGCCCGTCCTCACATGCCGGACGGGCTGCACAGAGGCCCCGCTGGGAGTGCCCCACACCGGCGTCCGGGGGACGGACAGAGGGCTCCCCCCGGTCGGGGTCCGGGCGGAGCCCTAGAAGGGGGCGGGGCGCAGCCAGTAGTGAGGTGGCCCCACGCACACAGGCGTGGGCGGATCGAGGCGCCGGGGGTTTCGGGGGCGCAGGCACCAAGAACGGGGTGTGGGGCGGAGCCCCGGAAAGGGGGCCTGGGGCGGGCCCCCGTGATCGGGTCCCCCAGGTCCGCCAGGGCGTAGGGGGCAGGGATTCGGGGGCGTGCCCCCCGAGAACGGGGCCCGGGGGCGGAGCCCCCGGTTCGGGAAGGGGCGGGGTGGGGGAGCGTCACGCGTGGCACGCCACCGGCATGCCCCCGTTCATCACCGTCATGTCCCCGACGACCGTGACCAGGTCCAGCGGCGAGCCCTCCGCACACCCGTCCAGCTCGGCGTACGCGCGGTGCAGGTTGGCCACCAGCCGCTCGCTCTCCCGCAGTTCGGCGAACTCCCCGAGGTCCGCGCCCCTGGCCGTCTCCAGAGGCGTCAGCCCCTTCGCGCGGCCGGTCTCGGCGAGTTCGGCGACGTACCGCAGATAGCGCTCGGTCGCGTCGTACGCCGACGGGTCGCCGACGGGGCCGTGGCCCGGGACGACGGTCCCGGCGTCCAGCGAGCGCAGCAGTTCCAGCGCGCGCAGCGACCCGGCCAGCGAGCCCATCGGGATGAACGGCGTACCGCCGTTGAAGATCAGGTCGCCGGTGAAGACGATCCCGTGCTCCGGGAGATGCACGATCGTGTCGCCCACCGTGTGCGCCACGCCCGGGTGAATCAGCCGGACCTCCGTCCCGCCCGCCCGGAGCGTGAGGCGCTCGCTGTACGTCATGTCCGGCGCGGTGATCGCGATGTCGCCGAAGTCGGTCTCCGGCCAGATGAGATGGAGCTGGTGCCCGGCGGCCAGCACCTCCTGTCGGCACGCCTCATGGCCGACGACGGTCGCCTCCGGTGCGAAGACCGCGTTGCCGTAGGTGTGGTCCCCGTGGTGATGCGTGTTGACCAGCGTCCGCGGCAGCGGAGCGCCGGTCGCGAGCAGCGTCTCGCGCAGCAGCCGGGCGCGTCGCTCGGTGGCGGCGGTGTCGACGAGGAGCGTGGACTCCCCGTCACTGACGAATCCGGCGTTGTTCAGACACCAGCCGCCGTCGGGCTGCACATACGCGTGCACGGTGGGCGCGAGCTGGACGGTGTACGGATCGGTGGCAGGCACCGCGGTCCCCCCGGGAGAGTGGTCGAACTGACGGGGGAAGACTGCCAGTCGGCCGCCCCGGGGGGAAGGGCGGTCAGTGGTCGTCCCAGTGCCCGTCGTGCGCGGCGTGGCGGTGACCGTCATGGACGTAGTCGACGTGGTCCCCGTGGGTGACCGCGGTGTGCCCGCAGCCCTCGCCGTGCTGATGGCTGTGCTCGCCGTGGGTGACATGGCCGCCCGGCTCGCACTCGTCCCAGTGACCCTGGTGCGAGCGGTGCAGATGGCCGTCGTGCGCGTAGTCGATGTGGTCGCCGTGCACGATCTCGGTGTGCCCGCAGGCCGGTCCGTGGGTGTGCTCGTGGGTGGGGTGCTCCTGGTGGAGAACGGTCATGTCGCTCACCTTCGAGGTGTCCAGGGTGTCCAGTGTGTCCAGGGTGGTTCCGACCCCGCTCACGCTAGTCCGGAATAACCGTTTCCTCATGGTTTCCCCGGCGTGCCACGGTAAAGGTCTCCCCGCACTCCTCCGGCCGACGGCGGACACTCCGCGTCCCCCGGGGCGGCCCGTCCGGCTTGCGCGAGCCCCGGGCGCGCCGGAGGGTCGGAGCATGAAGGCGATCAGCTACCGCCGCTACGGCGGTCCCGAGGTCCTGGAGTACGGCGAACTCCCGGAGCCGAAGGTCGGCCCGGACCACGTCCTGGTCAAGGTGCGGGCGGCGGCCGTCAACCCGGTCGACTGGAAGTGCCGCGAGGGCCATATGGACGGGCTCGTCGACACCGTCTTTCCCGTGATCCCCGGCTGGGACGTGTCCGGGGTCGTCGTCCAGCCAGGGCTGTCCGTGCCCGAGTTCGCCGTCGGGGACGAGGTCATGGGCTACGTCCGCGAGGACTTCCTGTCCCGCGGCACCTTCGCCGAGTACGTCGCGGCCCCGGTCCGTACCCTCGCCCGCAAGCCCCGCAACCTGAGCTTCGAGGAGGCGGCAGGGATGCCGCTGGCCGGACTCACGGCGTACCAGGTGCTCACGCAGGCGCTGGGCGTCAGGCAGGGCGACACGATCCTCGTGCACGCCGCGGCCGGCGGGGTCGGATCCATGGCCGTACAGCTCGCCCACCACTTCGGCGCCCGCGTGATCGGCACCGCGAGCGAACCGTCACACGAGCATCTGCGCGACCTGGGCGCGGAGCCTGTGACGTACGGTGAGGGGCTCGTCGAGCGGGTACGGGCCCTCGCGCCCGACGGTGTTCAGGCGATCTTCGACACGATCGGCGGCGACACGCTCGCGCTCTCCCCGGAGCTGCTGGCCACGGGCGGCCGGCTCGCCTCCATCGCCGACCCGGCGGTCACCACGCTCGGCGGGCGCTATGTCTTCGTACGGCCCAACACCGCCGATCTCTACCGGCTGAGCGAGCTCGCCGAGGAGGAGGTCATCGAGGTCCACGTGGCCCGCAGCTTCCCGCTCGAGAAGGCCGCGGACGCCCAGCGGCTCAGCCAGGAGGGTCACACCCACGGAAAGATCGTCGTCACCGTCGACTGGGAGAGCTGAGCACCTGCCCCCGGGATCCGCGCGTCACCACACGTGGCACCACACGCCTCACCACACGTGGCACCGCACATGTCACCACACGATCGCGACGGCGAACGCGGCCAGCGCGAGCGTGCACAGAGTAGCGGCGATGGCCTGACCCAGCGGCATCACGCCCGGCGGCCGCCCGGCACTCATCGCACCGATGCGCAGGTGCGCCACGGACAGAAACCCCAGCCACACCAGCACGCTCAGCGCCAGGGCGACCACATCGCCCGCGGTGACGTCCTCGTGGTGCACGACCTGCCGCCCCGCGAGCACCGCGACCACCGTGAACGCCAGCGTCGTACGCCGCCACGCCAGCCGGGTCCGTTCCGGCTGCAGTCCGGGATCCCGGGCCTCCGCCGTGCTCACCCGCGGCCCCAGGCCACGACCACCACCATGGCGACCGACACGGCGCCCACGACCAGCGCCAGCACCGTCGGAAAGCGCGACACGGGCAGATCCTCACCGCGCCGCATGGCCCGCTCGCACCGCACCCAGTGATTGACGGCCCGCAGGGCACACAGCACGCCGGTCCCGATCAGCGCGAGCGACAGACCCACGCGGACGCCCCAACGCAGATCGGGCAGGAACTGGTCGACGGCGAAGCCGCCGGCGATCAGCGCGAGCGCGGTACGGAGCCAGGCCAGAAAGGTGCGCTCATTGGCGAGCGAGAAACGGTAGTCGGGGGTCTCGCCCTCCTCCCGGATCCGCTGCGGTGCCAACCAGAGCCGCAGGGTCTGTACGAAATCGCTCACGCGTCGCACCCTACCTGCGGCGCTGTCGGTGCCGGCGGACAGCCGATCCCGCTCGCCCAGGGCATCACCGACGCCCAGGCCCAGGCGCCCGCCGACGCCCTTGCCGGGCGGGCTCAGCCGGGCGGGGCCGAGGACGCCCGGTAGGCGCGGAGCCGCTCGTACGCGACGAGGCCGTCCGGGACCCAGTCCCACTCTCCGAGGCGCGCCTCCAGTTCCTCCTCGGGCACGAAGGCGTGCCAGGCGACCTCCTCGGCCTGCGGGTTCACCGGCAGGTCGCAGCGGACCTCGTACACGGCCGACCACCAGGTCTGCCAGATCTGTCCCGGATCCGTCGCCGGCGCGTCGTAGAGGAACTTGAAGAGCGGGACGGGCCGGGGGAGCCCGGACACGCCCAGCTCCTCCTCGGCCTCGCGCAGCGCGGCGTCGTCGTACGACTCGCCCGCGCCGACGACCCCGCCGACGAACATGTCGTACAGGGAGGGGAAGACGAGCTTCGTCGGTGTGCGGCGATGGACGAAGATCCGGCCCTCGGCGTCGCGCGCCTGGATGAACACGCAGCGGTGGCGCAGGCCGCGCGCGTACGCCTCACCGCGCGGGGCCTGCCCGATGACCTCGTCGTTCTCGTCGACGATGTCGAGAATCTCGTCAGCGGGACTCGGAGCAGCACTCATACGGCCATGAAATCACCGGCCCCGAGGGGTCGGGCGCCCGCGGCTCGCTGCTGGTCGGTTCGTCCGAACGGTTGACGTGTTACTGCCGCGTACAGAAGATCGGAGCCACTGCAGACCACCGAGGCACCGAAGCCACCGAGGCCGCCGAACCGGGCCGCCGCTCCGAGAGGGACACCACCCATGGCGTACGACGCTGATGTCATCGTGATCGGAGCAGGGCTCGCCGGGCTCGTGGCCACCGCCGAACTCGTCGACGCGGGCCGCCGCGTGATCCTGCTCGACCAGGAGCCCGAGCAGTCGATCGGCGGGCAGGCCCACTGGTCCTTCGGCGGCCTCTTCTTCGTCGACTCGCCCGAGCAGCGCCGTATGCGCATCAAGGACAGCCGTGAGCTGGCGCTGCAGGACTGGTTCGGCACGGCCGGCTTCGACCGCGACGAGGACCACTGGCCGCGCCGCTGGGCCGAGGCGTACGTCGACTTCGCCGCCGGTGAGAAGCGGTCCTGGCTGCATGCGCAGGGCGTCCGCTTCTTCCCCGTCGTCGGCTGGGCGGAGCGCGGCGGGTACGACGCGAACGGGCACGGCAATTCGGTGCCGCGCTTCCACATCACATGGGGGACCGGGCCGGGGATCGTCGCACCGTTCGAACGGCGCGTCAGGGAGGGCGTCGCGCGCGGCCTCGTCGACCTGCGGTTCCGGCACCGGGTGACCGGCCTCGGACGGACCGCCGGAGCTGTCGACACCGTGACCGGCGAAGTCCTGGAGCCCTCCGAGGTCGAGCGGGGGAAGGCGAGCAGCCGGGAGGTCGCGGGCTCCTTCGAGCTACGCGCCCAGGCGGTGATCGTCACCTCGGGCGGCATCGGCGGGAACCACGACCTCGTACGCGCCCAGTGGCCGGAGCGGCTCGGCACGCCGCCCGAGAAGATGCTCTCCGGTGTTCCCGCGCATGTCGACGGGCTGATGCTCGGCATCGCGGAGGCGGCCGGCGCGCACCACATCAACCGCGACCGCATGTGGCACTACACCGAGGGCATCGAGAACTGGAACCCCATCTGGGCCCGGCACGGCATCCGCATCCTGCCGGGTCCCTCTTCGCTCTGGCTGGACGCGCGGGGGCGCCGGCTGCCCGTACCGCTCTTCCCCGGCTTCGACACGCTCGGGACGCTCGAGCACATCACGAAGTCCGGCTACGACTACACCTGGTTCGTGCTCGACCAGCGCATCATCGGCAAGGAGTTCGCGCTCTCCGGCTCCGAGCAGAACCCGGACCTGACCGGCAAGTCGGTGCGCGACGTCATCGGGCGGGCGCGGGCCGACGTGCCGGGCCCGGTGAAGGCGTTCATGGACAACGGGGTGGACTTCGTCGTCGAGAAGGACCTCGGCGCACTGGTGCGCGGCATGAACGCGCTCACCAAGGAGCCGCTCATCGACGAGGACGCGCTGCGCCGCGAAATCACCGCGCGCGACCGGGAGATCGCCAACCCCTTCACCAAGGACCTCCAGGTCACGGCGATCCGCGGCGCCCGCAAGTACCTCGGGGACAAGCTCATCCGCACGGCATCGCCGCACCGCATCCTCGACCCCAAGGCCGGGCCCCTCATCGCCGTGCGCCTCAACATCCTGACCCGCAAGTCCCTCGGCGGCCTGGAGACCGACCTCTCCTCACGCGTCCTCACGGCGGACGGCGAGCCGCTGCCGGGGATGTACGCGGCGGGCGAAGCGGCCGGCTTCGGTGGGGGCGGTGTCCACGGCTACCGCTCCCTCGAAGGCACCTTCCTCGGAGGCTGCATCTTCTCCGGGCGCGCGGCGGGCCGGGCAGCGGCCAAGGCGGTCTCCTGACGGGCGCGGCGCGGCGCGGCACGGCACACGCCAAGCCTGTCCGGCGTTCGAGGACGGACTCTCCGGCCCACCTGCCCGCGCCGGGCACACGTCAAAGCCTGTCCGCGTTCGAGGACGGACACGCGGGCGCCCCGTCCGTCTGCCCCCATCAGCCGCCCCAACCACGGGAGTTGACCCCGCCGGACCGGCCTTGACTCGGAGCCTTCCCTACCGCTTTGCTGTGCGCGACCGTTCGCTCACATCCCGCGCTCACCCCGCAGTAGTAAGGAAGCCTCGCGGATGCCCCCACCTCCGCCCCCGCTCGGCCGCGCCCGACGTCGCGCCGCGCGCTCCGGGCAGGCTTTCGACCCGGCGCTCGACGACGCCGAACTCATCACCGTACGCGCCCAGTTGGCGCAGGGCAGATGGACCGCGGCGCGGTCGATGCTCACCGCCACGGCGGACGACTGGGACCGCCGCGGGCACCGGCTCGTCGTGCTCGGTGAACCCCCGTCGACCGCCGCCTGGGCCCGGGACTGGCTCCTCGCCGACCCCGGCAGCCCCGACGCCACCGCGCTCCTTGCCTGCGCGCACGTCTGCGGGGCGCTGCGCGGCAAGGAGCGCCCGGAGGCGGCCCGTTCGGCCTGCCGGGCCGCCGCGGAGCTCGCCCCCGAGGACCCGACCCCGTGGCTCGCCCTGCTGATCCTCGCCCGCACCCTCGGCACCGAGGAGGAGGTCGCCCGTCTCTTCGACGAGGTGCGCTTCCGGCACCCTGAGCATCACCACGCCCACCACCTGATGGCCGCCAGACTCGCCGAGCGTCAGCCCGGCGCCGGGCAGGACCCGCTGCACGAGGTGTACGACTTCGCCGCCTGGGCCGCCGAACAGGCGCCCGCCGACTCCCCGCTCGCCGTCCTGCCCGTCGTCGCGCACGCGGAGCGCTACCGGGTGCTGGCGGCCGCCGGGAGCGAGCCCGCCGACCCGCTCGCCTCCGGACACTGGACCGGCCGCCGCGCCCGGCAGGTCATGAAGGCCGCCTTCGACTGGTGGCTTGAGTGGGAGCGCGACGACCACCCCCGCAACCGCATCGACCTCAACTTCCTCGCCCACGCGAAGTACTGCGAGGGCAGGCCCGCCGAAGCCGCCGCGCTCTTCCACCGCATCGGCCCGCACTCCACACCGGCCCCCTGGTCGTACCCGGACCGGGACCCGCACGACGCGTTCCATGCCGCGCGCAGCGCCGCGCTCGGCACCGTCTGATCCGAGAGGACACACCCCGCCATGTCGCCGGGCAGTTCGAGTACGAGCGCCACCAGAACCGCCACCGCCGAGAGCGAGATCAGCACCTACAAAGGAGTGGAACGCGCCCTGCGCGCCGACCGCCTGGGCACCGCCGGCCTGCTCCTGTCCGTGCTCGCCGCCAGCGCCCCGCTGATGGTCGTCGCCGGAGTCATGCCCACCGTGTTCGGTGTGATGGGCATCGTCGGCCAGCCCCTGCTCTACGTCGTCCTCGGTGTCGTCCTGATGCTGTTCAGCGTCGGCTACGCCGAGATGAGCCGCCACGTCCACAACGCCGGCGCCTTCTACGCGTACATAGCCCGCGGCCTCGGCCCCACCGCGGGAGCCGGGGCCTCGTACGTCGCCCTCGTCGCGTACAGCGCGATGCAGGTCGGTATCTACGGCATCCTCGGCTTCGAGATCTCCGGTCTGCTCGCCACCTATCTCCATCTGACCGTCGCCTGGTGGGTACCCGCACTCGCCGCCGCCGCGATCGTCGCCGTACTGGGCTGGCTGAAGATCGACCTCAACGCCAAGGTGCTCGGCGTCCTCCTGGTCGTCGAGTGCACGCTCGTCGTCATCTTCGACATCGCCGCCATCGCCGAGCCCGGCCGCGAAGGCCTCTCGTTCAGCGCCTTCAACCCGGACACCCTCACCGGCGCGGGCCTCGGCACCGCCCTCTGCTTCTGCATCGCCGCGTTCGTCGGCTTCGAGCAGTCACCGGTGTACGCGGAGGAGACCAGCCGCCCCCACGTCGTCGTCTCGCGCGTGATGTTCCTCGCCGTCGGGTATGCCGCGCTGTTCCTCGCGCTCAGCGCCTGGGCGCTCACCGTCGCCGCCGGACCCGGCGCGATCTCCGGCGAAGCGGCCGAGCAGGGACCCGGACTGCTCTTCTCGCTCACCCAGGCCCGGCTCGGCGGCACGTTCACGGACGTCCTGCACGTCCTCTTCGTCACCGGCATGTTCGCGGCGCTGCTCAGCTTCCACAACGTGGTCGCCAGGTATGCGTTCGCCATGGGCCGCGAAGGGCTGCTGCCGGCCGCCTTCGGCCGTACGAACAGGTCCAGCGGCGCACCCGCCACCGGCTCCGTGCTCCAGTCCGCCGTCTCCGTCCTGGTCGTCGTGGCCTTCGCGGTCACCGATCACCTGCCGACGGGCGACCCCACCACCCCCGTGCTGCGCCTCTTCACCTGGATGGGCAACATCGGCGCGCTCGGCGTCATCCTGCTGATGGCCGCCGCCTCCTTCGCGGTGATCGCCTTCTTCGTACGCCGTGGCGCGGCCGGTGTGCAGGCCTGGCGGCTCATCGCCTCCGCCCTCGCGGGCCTCGCCCTCATCGCCATCGCCGTGTACACGGTCAAGGACTTCGACGTCCTGATCGGTGCGGGGCCCGGCTCCGCGCTCAACTGGATCCTGCCGGTCGTCATCGGCGTCGCGCTGGTCGGCGGGCTGTTGTACGGAGCGGTGCTCAGGTCCGCGCGCCCCGAGGTGCACGCCCGCATCGGCCTGGGCAACGAGGCGTTCCAGCTCGAGCGGGCCGCCGAGTCCGCCGGGTCCGCCGAGCCCGTCGGGTCCGCCGACTCGGCCGGCACGCACGGATGACCGAAGTCTGACGGAAGTCTGACGAACACCCGTGGCCCCTGGCATCCGGCGGCCGCGGGTGTTCGAATCGTCATGTGAAGGACCCGACCCCACCCCCGTCTCCGGACTCGGAAGGCGCGCCCGTCGGGCGACGCGTCGTTCTCTCCGTCCTTGGCCTCGGCGCCGCCGGAGTGGCCACCGCCCCCTATCTCCAGCGCGGCTTCGAGGCCTTCCTCGGCTCGGTCGCCGACAAGGACCCCACCAAGCTCACCGGGCTGCTCCCCAACGGCGGCGGCTTCCGCTACTACTCGGTCGCCGCTTCCGTACCGCAGAAGAACGCCACGAACTACCGCCTCACCGTCGGCGGACTGGTCGAGCGGCCGACGTCGTACACCCTGGAGGCGCTGCGGGCACTGCCGCAGACCCGCGTCGTGCGCGACGTCCAGTGCGTCACCGGCTGGCGCGTCCCCGACACCGCATTCGAGGGAGTGAAGCTGTCGGCCCTGCTCGACGCGGCAGGGGTGCGCCCGGAAGCCCGCGCCATCCGCTTCACCTGCTTCGACGGCACGTACAGCGAGAGCCTCACGCTCGACCAGGCCCGCCGCTCCGACGTGCTGGTCTGCCTGAGCATGCAGGACAAGCCGCTCAGCCACGCACACGGCGGCCCGGTGCGCCTCTACGTCGCGCCCATGTACTTCTACAAGTCCGCGAAATGGCTCTCCGGAATCTCCCTGACCTCCGAAGTGCAGCCCGGGTACTGGGAGGAGCGAGGCTATGACGTCGACGCCTGGGTCGGCCGGTCCAACGGCCGCGACGACACACCCACCGTCTGAACGGCCGGTCCGGGTACGGAGGTTCAGCCGCGCCGAGCGCTGGGTCCACCGCACCACGGCTGCCCTGATGCTGCTCTGCGTGGCGACCGCGGCCGCCCTCTACGTACCCGAAATCGCCGAACTCGTCGGCCGCCGCCATCTCGTCGTCACCGTGCACGAGTGGTCGGGGCTGCTACTGCCCGTGCCGTTCCTGCTGGGTCTGGCCTCGCGCGCCTTCCGGGCGGATCTGGGACGGCTCAACCGCTTCGGGCCGCACGACCGGCAGTGGCTGCGGGCGGTACGGCGCCGGGACCACCGGCCGTCGTCGCGCCCGGCGGGAAAGTTCAACGCCGGACAGAAGATCTACGCGGCGTGGATCGCGGGGGCGGCGCTGGTGATGCTCGGCACGGGGCTGCTGATGTGGTTCACGCACCTCGCCCCGCTGGTGTGGCGTACGAGCGCGACCTTCGTGCACGACTGGCTGGCGCTCACCATCGGCCTCGTGCTCATCGGCCACATGGGAATGGCGCTCGCCGACCCGGAGGCACGCCGTGGCATGCGCACCGGGTCGGTCGAGCGCCCGTGGGCCCGTCGGGAACACCCGCTGTGGGACCCGGATGACGACTGACCGCTACAGCACGAGGGACAGCAGCAGGACGCAGACGATGCCGACCACCGAGATGATGGTCTCCATCACCGACCAGGTCTTGATCGTCTGACCGACGTTCATCCCGAAGTACTCCTTCACCAGCCAGAACCCCGCGTCGTTGACGTGGCTGAAGAAGAGCGAACCGGCACCGATCGCCAGCACCAGCAGAGCGGACTCGGTGGTGCCCATGTCGGCGGCGAGCGGGGCGACGAGACCGGCCGCGGAGATCGTCGCCACGGTCGCCGAGCCGGTCGCCAGCCGGATCGCCACCGCGATCAGCCAGGCCAGCAGCAGCGTCGGGATGGCCCAGTTCTTGGAGAAGTCCAGGATCATCTGGCCGACGCCGATGTCGATCAGCGTCGTCTTGAAGCCGCCGCCCGCGCCCACGATCAGGAGCACGCCCGCGATCGGGGCGAGGGACTTCTCGACGGTCGAGGCGATCCGGCCCTTGCTGAAGCCGGCGGCGCGGCCCAGCGTGAACATGCCCACGATCACGGCTGTGAGCAGGGCGATCAGCGGCGAGCCGATGACATCGGTGACCCGCTGGACGTGGTTCTCGGGGTTGTCGACGACGATGTCGACGAGCGCCTTCGCCATCATCAGGACGACCGGGAG
The DNA here is from genome assembly GCF_053597075.1 of Streptomyces sp. NPDC001514. NCBI lineage: Bacteria > Bacillati > Actinomycetota > Actinomycetes > Kitasatosporales > Streptomycetaceae > Streptomyces > Streptomyces sp. NPDC001514. The sequence continues at coordinate 45,310 of NZ_JBSFHO010000010.1, read as the reverse complement.
CAGCACGGTGGAGACGGTGGCGGCGAAGCTCGGCCTCTTCTCCAGGTCGTCGGAGGACCGTTCAGGGACCATTCCGTCCGGCGCCGGGATGTCGACCCAGCGGGCGGCGTACTTGGAGAACACCGGGCCGGCGATGATCACCGTGGGTATGGCGACGACGAGGCCGAGGGCCAGCGTGACGCCCAGGTTGGCGCCGATGGCGTCGATCGCGACGAGCGGGCCGGGGTGCGGCGGAATGAGGCCGTGCATCACGGACAGTCCGGCGAGGGCCGGGATGCCGATCCGCATCAGCGAGTAGTTGCCCCGCTTGGCGACCATCAGCACGACGGGGATCAGCAGGACGATGCCGACCTCGAAGAACAGCGGCAGGCCGATGATCGACGCGATGAGCACCATCGCCCAGGGCATGGCCCGTCCGCTCGCCTTCGCGAGGATCGTGTCGACGATCTGGTCCGCACCGCCGGAGTCGGCGAGCAGCTTGCCGAGGATCGCGCCGAGTGCGATGAGCACGCCGACGCTCGCGACGGTGGCGCCGAGGCCCTTCGTGAAGGACTCGATGGTCTTGTCGAGCGGGGCTCCGGCGAAGGCGCCCAGCGCGAGCGAGCCGATCGTCAGTGCCAGAAAGGCATGGAGCTTGAACTTGGTGATGAGCACGACGATGAGGGCGATGCCCGCGAGGACGGCGATGCCCAGCTGCGCGTTGCCTGCCGAGGTGATCGGTTCGGTGGCGTCCGCTGCCAGCATCTCGACGCTGAGACTGGTCACGGTGATTCCTTAGTTTTCGAGCGGGTGGTTGTCGAGCCGGCGCAGTGCGGTGACGGCCCGCTCGGTGATTTCTTCGGGGGAGCCGGTGACGTCGACGGCGACGCCGGGCTCGTCCTCCTGCAGCGGCTGCAGGGTGGCGAACTGCGAGTCGAGCAGCGCGGTGGGCATGAAGTGCCCCTTGCGCTCGGTCATCCGTTGCTCGATCAGGGCACGGTCGCCGGTCAGGTGGAGGAAGACGGCGTCCGGGGCGGCCGCCCGCAGGCGGTCCCGGTAGATCCGCTTGAGCGCGGAGCTGGAGACCACACCGCCGAGCCCCGCCCGGCCGTGCGCCCACTGCCCGATCGCGTCGAGCCAGGGCTCACGGTCCGCGTCGTCCAGCGGGACACCGGCGGTCATCTTGGCGATGTTGGCCGGGGGATGGAAGTCGTCGCCCTCGGCGTACGGGACGCCCAGCGCGTCCGCGAGCAGGGGGCCGATCGTTGTCTTGCCGGTCCCTGCCACGCCCATCACGACAACCACGTGGGGGGTGCTCATTGGTGCCTCGCTGTCCTCATCGACCTCGGTCCGACGCCGTCGACATCGGTCCGACGTCGTGCCGTCGCGCTACTGAAACGCATTAGGTACGACGTATTCAAGAGTCCGAGACATAAACGTCATACTTTTTGTTCCCCAACCGTGCCCCGTACCCTTGCTCCATGAGCACAGAGGGCCACGGGCTGCACACACACGTCCTCGACAGCCTCGGCCTGGCGATCACCGCGGGCGAATGCCCGCCGGGCAGTGTCCTGCGCACGGATGAGCTGGCCGAGCGCTTCGACGTCTCGCGCACCGTCGTCCGCGAGGTGGTCCGCGTCCTGGAGTCGATGCACCTCGTCGAGTCCCGGCGCCGCGTCGGCGTGACCGTACGCCCGACCGCGGAGTGGAACGTCTACGACCCGCGCGTCATCCGCTGGCGGCTGGCCGGCGCCGACCGACCCCGCCAGCTGCGTTCGCTGACCGTGCTGCGCTCCGCGATCGAGCCGGTGGCCGCCGGGCTCGCCGCCCGCAATGCGACCCCCGAGCAGTGCGCCGCGCTGACCGAATGCGCCCTCGGCATGGTCGCCACCTCCCGCGGCCACCAGCTGGAGGGCTATCTGAAGCACGACATCGCCTTCCACCGGATCGTGCTCAATGCCTCGGGCAACGAGATGTTCGCCCGGCTCGGCGATGTCGTCGCCGAGGTCCTCACCGGCCGCACGCACCACCAGGTGATGTTCGAGGACCCCGACCCGGCCGCCGTCACCCTCCATGTCCAGGTCGCCGAAGCCGTTCGCGAAGGCGACGCCGACCGGGCCGAGCGGCTGACGAGGGAGATCGCCGTGGGCGCGCTCCAGGAGCTCGACGTTCTCGCGCCCTGAGCAGGCCCGAGCGGCCATGGGCAACCCTGAGTGACTTTCAAGACATGGCAGCCTTGCTTCCCCTTGTCGCAACCTCTGAAATACCTCAGATCTATGTCTGAGTGAGGTGGACCACTGCCAAAATCCCAGGGTTGCCGTGACTATGAGCGCTCGGGCGCTCTGCGCCCGCAGGCCGAGCCGTGGTGACCACCTTCCTCACCACGGGAAGGCCGCCGGCGTCCGGCCGGCTACCGCACACCCCCTCACGAAGGCGAACATCTCTATGAGCGACCGCACCCTGACTGCGGCCGATACGTCTGTCGCCGGGTCTCCGGCCACGGGCACCCCCCACGTGGACGCCGGTGACGCCGGGTACCGCAAGGACCTCAAGTCGCGGCACATCAACATGATCGCCATCGGCGGCGCCATCGGTACGGGCCTGTTCCTCGGAGCCGGCGGCCGCATGGCCAACGCCGGTCCCTCGCTCTTCATCGCGTACGCGGTCTGTGGTGTCTTCGCGTTCTTCGTCGTGCGCGCGCTCGGTGAGCTGGTGCTCTACCGGCCCTCCTCCGGTGCCTTCGTCTCGTACGCCCGCGAGTTCATGGGCGAGAAGGGTGCCTACACGGCCGGCTGGCTGTACTTCCTCAACTGGTCGACGACCGCCATCGCCGACATCACGGCGGCCGCGACCTACGCGCACTTCTGGGCCATGTTCAGCGACGTCCCGCAATGGGTGCTCGCCCTCATCGCGCTGGCCGTGGTCCTCACGGCCAACCTCATCTCGGTGAAGTACTTCGGTGAGATGGAGTTCTGGTTCGCGATCATCAAGGTCGCCGCACTGGTGATCTTCATGCTCGTCGGCATCTTCCTCGTCGTCACCCAGCACGAGGTCGGCGGCCACACCCCGGGCCTGCACACCATCACCGACAACGGCGGCATCTTCCCGATGGGCGTCATGCCGATGCTGCTGCTGATCCAGGGTGTCGTCTTCGCCTACGCCTCCGTCGAGCTCTGCGGTGTCGCCGCTGGTGAGACCGAGAACCCCGAGAAGATCATGCCGAAGGCGATCAACTCGATCATGTGGCGCGTCGGCCTCTTCTACGTCGGCTCCGTGGTGCTGCTCGCCCTGCTGCTGCCGTACACCGCCTACTCCGGCGACCAGAGCCCCTTCGTCACGCTCTTCGACAAGCTCGGCATCCCGGGTGCGGCAGGCGTCATGAACCTGGTCGTGCTCACGGCCGCGCTCTCCAGCCTGAACTCCGGCCTGTACTCCACCGGCCGCATCCTGCGCTCCATGTCGATGTCCGGCTCCGCGCCCAAGTTCACCGGCGTGATGAACAAGGGCGGCGTGCCCTACGGCGGCATCCTGCTCACCGCGGGCTTCGGTGTCGTCGGCGTCTTCCTGAACTACGTCATGCCGGGTGACGCCTTCGAGCTGGTGCTGAACTTCGCCTCCATCGGCATCGTCGGCACCTGGGGCATGATCATGGTCTGCTCGCTGCTCTTCTGGCACCGCTCCAAGGACGGCCGGGTCACCCGCCCGGGCTACCAGCTGCCGTGGGCTCCGTACACCCAGATCGTCACGCTGGTCTTCCTGGCCTCCGTCCTGGTCCTGATGTGGATGGACGGCGGCATCAGCCGCACCACCGTGAACTGCCTTCCGCTGATCGCGCTCGCCCTGGTCGGTGGCTGGTACCTGGTCCGCAAGCGGGTCAGCACCATCACCGCGGGGCGCCAGGACGCCTGACGTCCGCACCCGCTGTACGACGAGGCCCCCCGCCGGAGAGATCCGGCGGGGGGCCTCGCCCATTCCCCGCGGTCCGGGCATCGTGGTGCCGTACACATGGGGTACACCCGCGGTACGTACGCACCTGTCCCGACGAAGGGGAGAACTGCGATGGCGCAGCAGGTCCAGGGGGTCATCGCCCCCGGCAGGAACGAGCCCGTCCAGGTCGTGGAGATCACCGTCCCCGATCCCGGACCCGGCGAGGCGGTGGTCAGGGTCCAGGCGTGCGGGGTCTGCCACACCGACCTCCACTACAAGCAGGGCGGAATCAGCGACGACTTCCCCTTCCTCCTGGGCCACGAGGCCGCGGGCATCGTGGAGGCGACCGGCCCGGACGTCGCCGATGTCGCCCCCGGCGACTTCGTCGTCCTCAACTGGCGCGCGGTCTGCGGCCGCTGCCGGGCCTGTCTGCGCGGCAGGCCCTGGTACTGCTTCGACACCCACAACGCCCGGCAGAAGATGACGTCGGGCGACGGTACGGAACTCTCCCCGGCCCTCGGCATCGGCGCCTTCGCCGAGAAGACCCTGGTCGCCGCGGGCCAGTGCACCAAGGTCGATCCGGCCGTCTCCCCGGCCGTGGCCGGCCTGCTGGGCTGCGGCGTCATGGCGGGTCTCGGCGCCGCGGTCAACACCGGGAACGTGGGCCGTGGCGACTCCGTCGCCGTCATCGGCTGCGGGGGCGTCGGGGACGCGGCGATCGTCGGTTCCCGGCTCGCCGGAGCAGCCCGGATCATCGCCGTCGACATCGACGACCGCAAGCTGGAGACCGCCCGCACCATGGGCGCGACGCACACCGTGAACTCCCGCACGACCGACCCCGTCGAGGCCATCCGCGAACTCACCGGCGGTTTCGGCGCGGACGTCGTCATCGAGGCCGTCGGCCGCCCGGACACGTACAAGCAGGCCTTCTACGCCCGCGACCTGGCCGGCACCGTCGTGCTCGTCGGCGTCCCGACCCCCGAGATGACCCTTGAGCTCCCTCTCCTCGACGTCTTCGGCCGCGGCGGAGCGCTCAAGTCGTCCTGGTACGGCGACTGCCTGCCGTCCCGCGACTTCCCCATGCTCATCGACCTCCACCAGCAGGGCCGCATCGACCTCGGCGCCTTCGTCACGGAGACCATCGGCCTCGGCGACATCGAGAAGGCCTTCGCCCGCATGCACGAGGGCGACGTCCTGCGCTCGGTGGTGGTGTTCTGATCGGTGATCGGCAATGAGCAGGAGTGAGCAGGAGCGAACAGGCCGTGATCGGTGACCGTTCGGTGATCACCAGGCCGAAAGGCGCAACCGGCTCTCGAAGCGGCACTCCCGACCGGTGAGCGGATCGGTGAACTCGAGCGCCCTCGCGAGCAGTTGCAGCGGCCGTGCGTGGTCCTCGGGACCGTCCTCGCGGACCACGGGGTACACCGGGTCGTCGAGGATCGGCAGCCCGAGGCTGTTCATGTGCACCCGCAGCTGATGGGTCCGGCCGGTGGCCGGCAGCAGCCGGTACCGGCCGAATGGCCCGCGGTGGGCCAGCAGCTCGATCCGGCTCTCGCTGTTCGGCTCACCCGGCACCTCCCGGGCCGCGAGCACCCCGCGCTCCTTCTCGATCCGGCTCCGCACGGTGACGGGGAGCGCGACCTCCGGGTCGTACGGCGCCACCGCCTCGTACTCCTTGCGGACGCGCCGGTCCCGGAACAGCGTCTGATACGCGCCACGGTCCTCGGGCCGGACGACGAACAGGGCGAGCCCGGCGGTCAGCCGGTCGAGCCGGTGTGCGGGCTGCAGCTCAGGGAGCCCCAGCTCGCGGCGCAGCCGGGCCAGCGCGGTCTCGGTGATGTGCCTGCCGCGCGGTGTCGTGGCGAGGAAGTGCGGCTTGTCGGCGACCACCAGGCGTTCGTCCCGGTACACGATCCCCACCTCGAACGGCACGCGCTCCTCGGGAGCGAAGTCCCGGTGGAACCAGAGATACCGCCCCGGTACGTACGGCTCGTCCGCGGCGACCGGCCCGTCCGTCCCGGCGAAACGGCCGTCCCGCAGCATCGCCTCCACCCGCTCCGCCCCGACCGCCTCGCCGAACCGTTCGACGAGGTGGTCCCGTACGGTCCGCCAGGTGCCGTCCGGATCGGCGGGCAGCCGTACGCGCACCGGATCGATACCGTCACGCTGCGGCAGCGGCGCCACGGGCGCTGCCCGTCCTCTGCGTCGTCCCACAGCTCCCGCACCTCGTCCCCGCACACTCCGGCAAAGCAAAAAACCCCAGCTCAGCTGGGGTTCTCTGGTGGTGTCCGAGGGGGGACTTGAACCCCCACGCCCGATAAAGGGCACTAGCACCTCAAGCTAGCGCGTCTGCCATTCCGCCACCCGGACCAGGTGTCTGTCTTCCGGCCCTGGGCCGTTCCGACGTGGAAAACCATAGCAAACATTCGGAGGTGCTCGATCACGCCCCCGGCCCCCTTCCCGCTCCGACGATGACGGGTGACGGGTGACGAGCGCCGTGTGACGTGTGACGGGCATGTGTCGGGGCCCGGGCGCCCTTGGGGTGCGGGCAGGGGCGCGGGAGGATGTGGGTGACCACCAGAGCGCCAGTGGGAGGAAACAGCGTGAGCCAGTCGGACACCGGCCGGACGATCTCCGGCGAGGACGAGGTCGTCGATCTCTGCCGCGATCTGATCAGGATCGACACCAGCAACTACGGCGACCACTCGGGACCGGGGGAGCGGGCGGCCGCCGAGTACGTGGCGGAGAAGCTCGCCGAGGTCGGCCTGGAGCCGAAGATCATCGAGTCCCACAAGGGCCGGACCTCCACCGTGGCACGGATCGAGGGCGAGGACCCGTCCCGGCCGGCGCTGCTCATCCACGGCCACACCGACGTCGTACCGGCCAATGCCGACGATTGGACCCACCACCCGTTCTCCGGGGAGGTCGCCGACGGCTGCGTCTGGGGCCGGGGGGCGGTGGACATGAAGGACATGGACGCCATGACCCTCGCGGTCGTACGGGACCGGCTGCGCAGCGGCCGCAAGCCCCCGCGCGACGTGGTCCTCGCCTTCCTCGCGGACGAGGAGGCCGGCGGCACGTACGGGGCGCGGTATCTCGTCGACAAGCACCCGGACCTCTTCGAGGGCGTCACGGAGGCGATTGGCGAGGTCGGCGGCTTCTCCTTCACCGTGAACGAGAATCTGCGGCTCTACCTCGTCGAGACGGCCCAGAAGGGCATGCACTGGATGCGGCTCACCGTCGAGGGCACCGCCGGGCACGGCTCCATGACCAACAACGACAACGCGATCACCGAGCTGTGCGAGGCCGTCGGCCGGCTCGGGCGGCACACCTGGCCGGTGCGGGTGACCAAGACCGTACGGTCCTTCCTGGACGAGCTGTCCGACGCGCTCGGCACCCCGCTCGACCCGGAGGACATGGAGGCGACGCTCGCCAAGCTCGGCGGCATCGCCAAGATGGTCGGGGCGACGCTGCGGAATTCGGCGGCTCCCACGATGCTCGGTGCCGGCTACAAGGTGAACGTGATCCCGGGCCAGGCCACCGCCCATGTCGACGGGCGCTTCCTGCCGGGGTACGAGGAGGAGTTCCTGGCCGATCTCGACCGGATCCTCGGGCCGCGGGTGAAACGCGAGGACGTCCACGGCGACAAGGCGCTGGAGACCAGCTTCGACGGCGATCTCGTGGACGCGATGCAGTCGGCGCTGAGGGCCGAGGACCCGATCGCGCGGGCCGTCCCGTACATGCTCTCCGGCGGCACCGACGCCAAGTCCTTCGACGATCTCGGCATCCGCTGCTTCGGTTTCGCACCGCTGCAGCTGCCACCGGAGCTCGACTTCGCCGGAATGTTCCACGGGGTCGACGAGCGGGTTCCGGTCGACGGTCTGAAGTTCGGCGTACGGGTGCTGGACCGCTTCCTCGACGCGAGCTGAACCTGCTGTCCGCGGAACCGCTCGATCTGCTGAAACGAAACTCCAACAATCGTCCGCGCGTGCGTATTTGACTGAAAAGAGTGAATGGGAACATAAGCTAGTAGCTCCATTACTCCCTCCTCGTTACAGGGTGTGCGGTCCGCGGCTGGGATCGCATTGCCTACTAGGAGGAATAATGATCAAGAAGGTCGTCGCTGCTGCGGCTGCCACCGGTGGTCTGGTTCTCGCGGGTGCGGGGATGGCCGTCGCCGACTCGGGTGCGCAGGGTGCCGCCGTGCACTCCCCTGGTGTGCTCTCGGGCAACGTCATTCAGGCGCCCATCCACGTTCCGGTGAACGTCTGCGGCAACACGGTCTCCGTGATCGGCCTGCTGAACCCCGCTTTCGGCAACTACTGCCAGAACGCGTGACGTTGTGCCTCAACCCATGAGGGGCTGAGTCCAGTGGCCCCGGAGTGTGCGCCATACACTCCGGGGCCGCTGACATTCCGCTCCCGGGCGACGGCGCCCGGGAGCATTCCGGAAGTCAGAAGGCAGGAAACCAGCTATGCGACAGGTCACGCGAAAAGGCCTGATCACCGTGGCGGCCGCGGGCGGCATGCTCGTCCTCGGCGGCGGCTACGCCCACGCGCACGGGGGTGCGGATGCCCAGGGCGGCGCCTCGAATTCCCCGGGTGTGCTCTCCGGGAACACGGTCCAGGTTCCGGTTCATGTCCCGGTCAACGTCTGCGGCAACACCGTGAACGTCATCGGGGTGCTGAACCCCACGTTCGGAAACGGCTGCGCGAACACGTCCACCCCGAACCACGGCGGGGGTGCCCACGCCGACGGCGGTACGACGAAGTCCCCGGGGGTCGGCTCCGGCAACACGGTCCAGGTGCCCGTCGACGTACCCGTCAACGCGTGCGGGAACAGTGTGACGATCGGCGGTCTCGGCAACGGTGCGTTCGGCAACGACTGCGCCAACGGGCCGGAGGGGAACAACCCGGGTGAGCCCGGTGAGCCCGGTGAGCCCGGTGAGCCCGGTGAGCCGGGAGAGCCGGGAGAGCCTGGGGAACCCGGTGAGCCGGGAGAGCCCGGGGAACCTGGTGAGCCCGGTACCCCTGGTGAGCCGGGGACGCCGATCGAGCCGTCGGTCCCGAGCACCCCGAACACCCCGGACACCAACACCGTCACTCCGCCCAGGGGCACGGACGAGCTCGCGCAGACCGGTGCCGGTCAGCTCGGGTTCCTGATCCCCGCGAGTGCCGGCCTGCTGCTCGGCGGTGCGGTCCTCTACCGAAGGGCCCGCGCCTCCGCGTGATTGCGTCGTCACGCAACGGAACGGGCCCGCGACAACGGGCCCGTTCCGTCCTTCGCGCAACAGGAACTCACCACGTGGCGCGAACCTGACGAATGATGCGCCGGCGCAGCCGCACCTTGCGGCTGCCGTCCCGGCGAAGACTCAGTCGGTCCAACTCCCAGTGTCCGTACTCGGCATGGTCGGTCAGCAGACGGGTCGCTTCCTTGCGGGAGACCCCGCGTGGCACGTACACGTCGACAAATTCGTATTCCGGCATCGCATCTATTGTGCGGGCAGAGGCCCAGTACGGATAGCGTCTGCACTATGTCTGATGCATCCGCTCCTGCGCAGCCCACGGCTGCCGAGGTTCGCGCCGCCGCCGAGGCGGTCAAAGCCGCGCTGGACCGTCACCTCGAAGCGGTCGAGCGCCGCACGGGAGAGGACGACCCGGCGGTCTACGACGCGTTCAACGCCCTCGCCGCCGCGGCCGAGGCGTACGACGAGCGTCTCTACGACCGGTACGACGAGGTCACGCCCTTCGAGATCCCCGGAGCGGACGATTCCCTTCCGCCCTATGCCGGTCCCGACGAGCCGAACGCCCTGAGCGTCCTCATCCGCCGTGACTATGCCGTGGTCGAACCGCAGCGGTTGCTCGCCCAGGCCCAGCGCATCGCCGATGTGGACCGGGACGAGACCGCGGACCAGGCGGCAGCGGCGGTGGTCGGCACGAGCGTGCACGCCGCGCTGGGGGTGCTCTTCGGCGAGTACGAACCGGACGAGATCGCCTCCCGGCACAAGGAGTTCGGCCTCGAGGAGGGCGACTCCACCCTGTGGGTGTCCGCGGCGGACGAGCTGCCCGAGCCCGGGGAGTGGCTGAGCACCCCGTTCGACCAGGCCGATCCGGAGCGGGTCGTGTGCCGCTTCGACGTCAGCTCGGTCTTCGACGAGGACGAGGTGGACGAGGACCTGGACAACCTCGACACGGCCGACAGGTGATGGCCCGGGGGGCTCACGCCCCCCGAGCCCGCTGCCGGGCGGGCTGCTACTGCGGCCCGCGTCCCGGCGACGGTTCACTCGCCCGGGGCGCGAGGAGAGCCTCGAGCAGGACCCGCAGCCGGGTCGTGCGCGGCGCGGCCGGGACTTCCGCCACCGCGCGCGGGAGGGCCTGCTCCACGCCGTGGACGACGGACAGATGGCGCTCGCCGCGGCTGAAGGCCGTGTAGACCCAGGGGCGGCTCAGGCCCTGCGCCGCGTCGCCCGGCAGGACGACGACCACCGCGGGCCAGCGCATCCCGGCCGCCTGGTGCGCGGTGAGCGCCCAGCCGTGCCGGACCGCGGAGTCGACCCGCTCCTTCGATACGACGACGGGCGTGCCGTCGCAGTCGAGCCGCAGGCCCTCCGCGTCGGCCCCGACCACCGTGCCGGAGACGGTCCGCCCGGCCGACGGGACGTACGCGACCCGGTCGCCGGGGTCGAAGCCGCCGAAGCGACCGGGGCCGGGGTTGAGCCGCTGCTTGAGCGCCGCGTTGAGCGCGCGGGTCCCCGCGGAGCCGCCGTGGCCGACCGTGATCACCTGGGTCTGGCCGGACGGCACGCCGATCGCCCGCGGTACCGAGTCCGCGACCAGCTGGACCGTACGGTGCACGGCCTCGCCCGCGTCACGGACGGGGACGATCACGACCTCCTTGCCGGGCGCCTCCACCTGGTTCAGCTCGCCGATGCCGATACCGGAGACCAGTTCCCCGATCGGGCCCGGGTCGGGCGTGCGGGACGCGATCTGCGGGCACACGCGAGCCGCCAGCACATCGGCGAACACCCGCCCCGCACCCGCCGACCACAGCACCCCGGGATCGCCGCTGAGCAGCAGCCGGCTGCCGTCCGGCATCGACTCCACGAGCATCGCGGCGGTCTCGACATCCAGCTGCGGAGCGTCGAGGACCGCGAGCAGATCGAGGGCCAGTGCACCGTCCTCGTCACGGCCGGGGCCCTGCGTGCCGGAGACCAGCCCGTGCACCGTGACCGCGTCGGCGCCGAGCCGGCGACGGCCGTTCTCACTGTGGGTCGCGATCACCGCGCGCAGACCGAGCGCGCGGGCGGCCTCGACCACGGCCACCGGCTCGGCGCGCGCCGCCTCACCACCGGTGTGCAGCACGAGTCCGTGTCCGCCGACGGCCCTGACCAGATCGGGCCCGTCCCAGGTGTCGCCGGGGCCGGTTCTCACCAGCCGGGCCAGACCGTCCGCGAGGCTCTCCTCCGCGAGCGCGTACCGGTCGAGCCCCAGCAGGACGGGGACGGCCGCCTGCTCCTGCTCCTGGCGCTGTTCTCCGGTGCTCTCCTCCAGCCCGTCCTGGAACACCAGGACGGCCCCCTCGGAGATCGCGTGCTCGAGCGCCTCATCGGGCTCGGGCACCGAACGCCCGTCGAGAGCCTCGCGCACGACCGACGACTCCAGCGCCGTGTGTCCCTGCAGCGCGGCCTGCTCCAGCAGCCACGTCACCAGCGCCGCGGCCCGTCGTTCGTCGCCCGGCCCGCACTCCTCGCCGAGCAGCGCCCGGGCGAACCCGTCGGCCTGTTCCGGCCGCACGCCCGGCACGCCCAGCAACCGCCACGGGTCCTCGCGCAGCGCCTGTGCGGCCTGCTCCCCGAGCACTCCGGCGACTCGCGCCGCGAGTCCGTCCGGCGCCCCGCCCGCCACCAGGACCTCCAGCACGGCGGCCACAGCGCCGGGGTCGGCGTGCTGCGGGGCGGGCTCCGGCTCCGGCACCTTCGGCCGCGCCGGCGGCGGCACGGACGACGCCGCGGGCCGCCGAGGCGCGGTGGGCGCCTCGAAGAACCCGCTCCCCGACTTCTCGCCGCTCTCCACGGCCCGCACGGCTGCCAGCAGATCGGCGGCCGTGCCGCTCAGCTTCGTGCCGGCCTCGATCGGCCCGCCCTTCTCCGCCTTCCGCTTCTCGATCCGCGCCCTCAGCTCCCGCTGCGCCGCCAGCTCGGCCTCCGCCTCGGACACCTTGCTGCCGTCGCCGGCCTCGCCGTCCCCTTCGACCCCTTCGGATTCGTCCCCTTCGGACGCGCGGGAGCCGGCTTCGTCAGGGCTCGAGCCCTCGCCCGTCTCGGGCGCACCGTCCGAGGGCGCGGGCGCGGAGGCAGCGTCCTCCACGTCCTCGGCGGGGACGTCGGCCGGGGATCCGGGGGTCGCCCCGGGAAGCGCAGTCACAGCGTGCTCCAGTCCTGGTCGGGATAGCGGTGCACGGGCGCCGACACATCGTCGAGCGCCTGGCAGATCTCGTCAGGAAGACTAAGGCTCTCCACTGACAACGCCGCCGTGAGCTGCTGCGCGGTGCGCGCGCCGACGATCGGGGCCACCACACCCGGGCGGTCGCGGACCCACGCCAGCGCCACCTCCAGCGGCGTCGTCGCCAATCCGTCCGCCGCGGTTGCCACCGCGTCCACGATCCGGCTCGCCGCCTCGTCCAGATACGGTTCGACGAACGCGGCCATCAGCTCCGACGCCCCGCGCGAGTCCCCCGGCGTCGCCGTCCGGTACTTGCCGGTGAGCACGCCGCGGCCCAGGGGCGAGGAAGGGAGCAGCCCCACGCCGAGGTCCAGCGCCGCGGGCAGCACCTCGCGTTCGACGCCGCGCTGCAGCAGCGAGTACTCCATCTGCGTGCTCGCCAGGCGCGTCCGTATGCCCGGGGCGGCCAGCTGCCAGGTCGCCGCCTTCGCCAGCTGCCAGCCGCAGAAGTTCGACACGCCCGCGTACCGCGCACGCCCGCTGCTCACCGCCAGATCCAGCGCCTGGAGCGTCTCCTCCAGCGGCGTCAGCGGGTCGAAGGCGTGGATCTGCCAGAGGTCGACATAGTCGGTCCCGAGCCGGTCGAGGGATGCGTCCAGCGCCGTGAGCAGGTGGCCGCGCGAGCCGTCGAAGCGGCGGTCCGCCTCGAGCACGCTTCCCGCCTTCGTCGCGATGACCAGATCGCGCCGCGGAACGAGCCGCTCCACGAGCCGCCCCAGCAGATACTCGGCCTCCCCGCCGCCGTACACATCAGCGGTGTCGACCAGCGTGCCACCGGCCTCCCAGAAGACCTTCAACTGGTCGGCGGCGTCGTGCTCGTCGGTGTCCCGCCCCCACGTGAGGGTGCCGAGCCCGATCCGGGACACGCGCAGGCCGGTGCGGCCGAGATGCCTCTGCTCCATGGCGGCGAGATTACTGGCCACGGCCCCACCCGGAGCGACCCTGTGGACAACTCGCCCCTGACGGATCCCGTGCACCCGCGCTAAAGTCCCGCGACAAGGACGTTACTCATCGGTAAGGGGAGCGGTATGCGGCTCGGCATCAATCTCGGCTACTGGGGCGCGGGGATGGACAGCGACAATCTCGCCGTCGCCCAGGAGGCGGACCGCCTCGGCTACGACGTCTGCTGGGCCGCCGAGGCGTACGGCTCGGACGCCCCGACCGTTCTCGCCTGGGTCGCCGCCCAGACGGAGAGCATCGACGTCGGCTCGGCGATCCTCCAGATCCCCGCCCGGCAGCCCGCCATGACCGCGATGACCGCGGCCACCCTCGACTCGCTCTCCGGCGGCCGCTTCCGCCTCGGCCTCGGCGTGTCGGGCCCGCAGGTCTCCGAGGGCTGGTACGGCGTCAAGTTCGACAAGCCCCTCTCCCGCACCCGTGAGTACGTCGAGATCGTCCGCAGGGCGATGACCCGCGAGCGCCTCTCGTACGAGGGCGAGCACTGGACCCTTCCGCTGCCCGGCGGCCCCGGAAAGCCGATCAAGCTCACCGTCCACCCCCAGCGCGAGCACATCCCGCTGTACATCGCCGCCATCGGCCCCAAGAACCTGGAGCAGACCGGCGAGATCGCCGATGGCGCCCTGCTGATCTTCCCCTCCGCGGACCACCTGGAGGACACCGCGATCCGCCACCTCCGCGCGGGCCGCGAGAAGGCCGGGAAGACCATGGAGGGCTTCGACGTCTGCCCCACCGTCCCGCTGGCCGTCGGCGACGACGTCAACGCTCTGGCCGACATGTTCCGCCCGTACACCGCGCTGTACGTCGGCGGCATGGGCAGCCGCAAGCAGAACTTCTACAACCAGCTCGCCCAGCGCATGGGCTACGAGAAGGAAGCCGCGGAGATCCAGGACAAGTACCTGTCCGGGGACAAGGACGGCGCCGCGGCGGCCGTGCCGCACTCGCTGATCGACTCGACGACGCTGCTCGGTTCCGTCGACCGGATCGCCGAGCGGATGCAGGCGTACGCGGCAGCGGGGGTCACGACCCTCACGCTCGCCCCGGCCGGCTTCACGCTCGACGAGCGCCTCGCGGCCCTGCGGGCCGGCACGGACGCCCTGGAGCGCTCCGGGCTCGCCTGACCGGGGACATCTGCCCCGGGCAGGCCTGCGGCCGTGGTGGGGGCTCGGGGTCATCCCCGCCACGGCCGTCACGACACCTAACGCGCCACACGGCCGTGGGTCACGCACCGCGTCGCGTGGGGGGCTCCGCCCCGGCCCCTGTTTCCGGGGGCTCCGCCCAGAGCCCGCTCCCCCCACGCCCCTGGCGGTCGTGGGGAAACCCCCACCTCGATCCGCGTGGGCGGACCGCGTGGTGCCAGCCCGCCACAGGCGGCGGCCCGGAAGCGCTGCGCAGTGCCTGCCGCGCGCCGACCTTTTTCGGCCTTTCGGCGGAGTCGGGTCGCGCACCTGTTGCCGGTCCGGTCTGTCCGCATTTGACTCGTTCTTTGCGGACACCTGACCGGAGGTGGCAGTGATGCTCTCGGCCCGAAGCCTGTTCCAGGAAATCCTCGACAACGACGATTCCTACCAGCTGTTCTGTTCGATCGCCGCGAGCGGCGAGACCCAGGGCGGCTGGGAGAACGCCCGGATCGCGGCCCTGGTGCCCGGGACGATGCGCGACCTCGCCCCGAAGATCACCCGGCACGGATCCGACGAGGACAAACACGGCCGGATCTTCAACGCCCTGCTGAAGAAACGCGGCCTGGACCCGGTCGACGTACCGCCCGGGACCGACTACACGATGCTGTTGGAGAAGCACGGCATCGGCCTCGCCCACGACAAGCTCCGCCGCGACGAGCGGCTCACCGAGAACGACATCGTCGTCTACCTCTCGCACAGCCGCGTCACCGAGCAGCGCGCCGCCGACCAGATGGACATGCTGGTCAAGAACTTCGGTGAGCACCCCGAGGTCGGCAAGGCCATCAAGCAGATCTGCCACGACGAGGAGAACCACCTGTCGTACTGCCACGAGGAGTTGCTCCGCCTCGCGTACGCGGGCCGCGGCCGCACCATCCAGCGCACCCTCCGCGAGTGCGCCCTCACCGAGATCACCGTCTACCGGGACGTCAGCCTCGCCGTCATGTCTCACATGGGCAGGATCCTGAAGTGGCCGAAGCCCAAGTCGGCGGCGCTGGCGGCCGGCATCCGGGCGATGTACGCGTACGAGCGCGCCGGGGGCTGGCGGCGCATGGTCAGCCTGACGATGCCCGAGCGGCGCGACGCCCTCGGAGGCCCGGCGACGACGGCCGTCGTCGTCTGACGTGACGCAGCGCTGCCCCGGTCACAGCCAGCCGCGTCGCTTGAACATCCGGTGCAGCCCGAGCACCACCCCGGCCATGAGCAGGATCACCGACGGATACGCCCACCACCACCGCAGCTCGGGCATGTGCTCGAAGTTCATGCCGTAGATCCCGGCCACCATCGTGGGCACCGCGATCATCGCCGCCCACGCCGAGATCTTCCGCACGTCGTCGTTCTGCCGTACGCCCATCTGCGCGAGATGCGCGGAGAGGATGTCCGAGAGCAGCCTGTCCAGCCCTTCCACCTGCTCGTTGACGCGGGTCAGATGGTCGCTGACGTCGCGGAAGAACGGCTGCGAGTGCTCGTGCACGAAGGGCACGGAGGCGCTCGCCAGCCGGGTCACCGGGGACCCGAGCGGCACGGTGGCCCGGCGGAACTCCAGCAGCTGGCGCTTGAAGTTGTAGATCTTGGCCGCGACCGGAGGTCCGGGGGCCGTCCCCCGGGAAGATGCAGCGCGGGCGTCGCCCCCGGTGGGCTCGAAGACAGCCGCCTCCAACTCCTCCAGGTCCGTCTGGAGCTCGCCGGCGACATCGACGTAGTGGTCGACGATGGCATCACTGACGGCGTACAGCACCGCCGTCGGACCGTGCCTCAGGACGTGCGGATCGGCCTCGAGCCGCAGCCGTACGGCATGCAGCGGCGCGCTCTCCCCGTGCCGGACCGTCACCACGAACGAGTCACCGATGAAGACCATCACCTCGTCGGCGGAGACGGTGTCGCTCTCCGCGTCGTACTTCACCGGCTTGAGGACCACGAAGAGCGAGTCCTCGTACACCTCGAGCTTGGGCCGCTGGTGGGCGGTGAGCGCGTCCTCGACGGCCAGCGGATGCAGCCCGAACTCGGTGCTGACGAGGTCGAACTCGTCCTCGGTCGGCTCGTACAGCCCGATCCACAGGAAGGCGTCCCCGGTCGCGCGGGCCTCGTCGAGCGCATCGGAGAAGTCGTCGGGGCCCTTGGTGCGGCGGCCCTCCCGGTAGATGGCGTAATCGACGATCACGGCGCGCATTCTTCCCTGCCCGGGCTCCGCCCACACGCAGGCGGCGTACGCGCCTTAGGCTGGCCGCCATGGCCACGCTGATCCTCGTACGCCACGGACGCTCCACCGCCAACACTGCCGGGGTGCTCGCCGGCTGGACACCCGGGGTCGCCCTCGACGAGCGCGGCGCCGTGCAGGCCGCGGCGCTGCCCGGGCGGCTCGCCGGGGTGGAGCTCGCCGCGGTCGTCACCAGTCCGCTCCAGCGATGTCTGGAGACCCTGCAGCCGCTGCTCGACGAGCGTCCGGGGCTGCCGCTGCACACCGACGAACGGATCGGTGAATGCCACTACGGCGAATGGTCGGGCCGCAAGCTCGCCGAACTCGCCGACGAGCCGCTGATGGAGGTCGTGCAGCGGCACCCCTCCGCGGCGGCGTTCCCCGGCGGCGAGTCGATGCGCGCCATGCAGGCGAGGGCGGTCGATGCCGTGCGCGACTGGAACGCGCGGATCGAGGAGGAGCACGGCGAGGACGCGGTCTACCTGATGTGCTCGCACGGCGACATCATCAAGTCGCTGGTGGCGGACGCGCTCGGGATGCATCTCGATCTCTTCCAGCGGATCCACGTCGAACCCTGTTCGGTGACGGCGGTCCGCTACACCCGGGTGCGGCCCTTTCTGCTGCGGCTGGGCGACACAGGGGACTTCGGGGTGCTCAAGCCGCGCAAACCGCAGGAGGAGGGCCCGGACGGTACCGCGGTGGTCGGGGGCGGTGCGGGCGCACCGTGATCGGATCGCGCAGTAGGGTGGACGGGCCGAAAGCCCGCTGACTCTCAAGGGAGACAGGACGTGTCCCGTCAGGTGTTCCTCTACGACCCTCCGGAGCGGTTCGTGGCCGGTACGGTCGGGCTGCCTGGACGTCGTACGTTCTTTCTGCAGGCTTCCGCAGGCGGGCGCGTGACCAGCGTCGCCCTGGAGAAGACCCAGGTCGCCGCGCTCGCGGAGCGGATGGACGAGCTGCTCGACGAGGTGGTGCGGCGCACCGGGGGCAACGCCCCGGTGCCGGCCATGGCGCCCGCGGACGTCACCGACACGGCGCCGCTGGACGTTCCGGTCGAGGAGGAGTTCCGGGTCGGCACGATGGCGCTGGCCTGGGACGGCGAGGAACAGCGCATGATCGTCGAGGCGCAGGCGCTCGTCGAGCTGGACGTGGACTCCGAGGAGGACCTCGCGGAGGCCGAGGAACGGCTGCTGCAGGACGAGGAGAACGGTCCGCCGATGCTGCGCGTCCGGCTGACCGGGGCGCAGGCGAGGGCCTTCGCCAAGCGCGCCCTGGACGTGGTGAACGCGGGGCGGCCGCCGTGTCCGCTGTGCAGCCTGCCGCTCGACCCGGAGGGACATGTATGTCCGCGCCAGAACGGATACCGTCGCGGAGCGTGACGACAAACGCGAACCCGAACGCGCACACGAACGCTCACTCGCCCACGAACGCTCACGCGACGGCTGTCGAATTGCTCACCAAGGGTGAGCTGACCGTGAAGGGGCGGATCCGCGAGGCGTCCAACGCGGTGCTGTACTGCTCCGTCTCGTACGACGGCGGGGAAGCGCACTGCGTGTACAAGCCGATCGCGGGCGAGCGCCCGCTCTGGGACTTCCCCGACGGCAACCTGGCGCGCCGCGAGGTGGCGGCGTACGAGGTCTCCGAGGCGACGGGCTGGGGGCTCGTACCCCCGACGGTGCTGCGCGACGGGCCGTACGGCGAGGGCATGGTCCAGCTCTGGATCGAGGGGGACCCGTCCGCCGGGCTGCTCGCTCTCGTCGAGGACGAGGAGGCGGGCGACGGCTGGAGGGCGGTCGGCTTCGCGGACGTGGGGGAGGGGCGGACGGCGCTCCTCGTGCACGCCGACGATCCACGGCTGCGGAGGCTGGCCGTCCTGGACGCGGTGATCAACAACGGGGACCGCAAAGGCGGGCATCTGCTGCCGACGGCGGACGGGCGGCTGTACGCGATCGACCACGGCGTCACCTTCAACGTCGACGACAAGCTCCGCACCCTGCTCTGGGGGTGGGCGGGCGAGCCCCTGACGAGGGAGGCGGTCGAGGTGCTCGGCACCCTGATGGCCTCCCTCGCCGAGGGCGCCGCCCTGGCTACGCGCCTCGGGGAACTCCTCACCCCGGCGGAGGTGGCCGCCGTACGCTCCCGCGTGGCCGGCCTCCTGGCCTCCACCCGCCACCCGGAACCCTCGGGGGAGTGGCCCGCGATCCCGTGGCCTCCGGTGTAGGACCCGCTCCACGGCTCTGCGGGAGCTCTGCAGGCCACCTTCCATACCCCCAGGTCACCGATCCGCGCAAGAGTGCCGAACCGGCCAAGAGGCGGCATCCGGTTCGTATCCGGAACCCGCGTCCGGTTACGCTCATGGCATGTATGCCTGGCCCGCTTCTGAGGTCCCCGCCCTGCCCGGCATGGGCCGCGACCTCCGGATCCACGACACCGCGACCGGGGGTCCCGTCACCCTCGACCCCGGTCCCGTCGCCCGTATCTACGTCTGCGGAATCACCCCGTACGACGCGACCCACCTGGGTCACGCGGCGACCTACAACGCGTTCGACCTCGTCCAGCGCGTGTGGCTCGACACCAAGCGGCAGGTTCATTACGTCCAGAACGTCACGGACGTCGACGATCCCCTCCTCGAACGCGCGCAGCGCGACGGCGAGGACTGGGTCGGGCTGGCCGAGCGCGAGACCGCGCTGTTCCGCGAGGACATGACCGCCCTGCGGATGCTGCCCCCGAAGCACTACATCGGTGCCGTCGAGGCCATACCCGGGATCGTTCCCCTCGTCGAGCGGCTGCGCGACGCCGGTGCCGCGTACGAACTCGACGGCGACGTCTACTTCTCCGTGGAAGCCGATCCGCACTTCGGCGAAGTGTCGAACTACGACGCCGAAGTGATGCGGGCCCTCTCCGCCGAGCGCGGCGGCGACCCCGAGCGGCCCGGCAAGAAGAACCCGCTCGACCCCATGCTCTGGCTGGCCGCCCGCGAGAGCGAGCCCAGTTGGGACGGCGGCAGCCTCGGCCGGGGCCGGCCCGGCTGGCACATCGAGTGCGTCGCCATCGCCCTCGACCACCTCGGCATGGGTTTCGACGTGCAGGGCGGCGGCTCCGATCTCGCCTTCCCGCACCACGAGATGGGCGCCTCGCACGCCCAGGTCCTCACCGGCGAGCACCCGTTCGCCAAGGCGTATGTGCACGCGGGCATGGTCGCCCTGCACGGCGAGAAGATGTCGAAGTCCAAGGGCAACCTGGTCTTCGTCTCCACGCTGCGCCGCGAGGGCGTCGACCCCGCCGCCATCCGGCTCGCGCTGCTGTCCCACCACTACCGCGCCGACTGGGAGTGGACCGACGAGGTGCTCCAGGACGCCGAGGCCCGCCTCGGCCGCTGGCGCGCCGCAGTGTCGCGCCCCGACGGGCCGTCCGCCGACGCGCTCGTCGAGGAGATCCGCGAGGCCCTCGCGAACGACCTGGACGCCCCCGCCGCGCTCGCCGCCGTCGACCGCTGGGCCGAGCTCCAGCGCACCGAAGGCGGCACGGACGAGGGTGCGCCCGGTCTCGTGTCGCGTGGTGTGGACGCGCTGTTGGGCGTGGCTCTGTAAAACCGCAGTCTGCGGCACGTATCCGCGACACCGCCCCTGGACTTCCTTCCGGAGTCCGGGGGCGGTTCCGTTTTGCCCATGGCCTCGTGCTCGTTTCTGCGCTAAATACGCTCTATGCAATCATCAAAGCGCATCAGATGCGTCAGAGCGGCGGTGGCCGGGGCCTTGCTCGGTTTCCTCTCGGTGCTCGCGGGGCCGGGAAGCGCCCAGGCCGAACCGTCCCCCACCACCGTCGGGGACGTCACCGGCTTCACCGCCGAAGGACCCGTCTACCGCCTCACCGCCGGGAAGGCCGAGGCCCGCGTCAGCTTCGTCTCCCAGGAGACCTTCCGCATCGAACTCGCCCCCGACGGTGCCTTCACCGACCCGACGGGCACCGACATCGTCCTCCCGCAGGGCACTCCGCCCGCCACCCGCTGGAAGGACCAGGGCGACCGCTACGAGCTCAGCACGTCAAAGGTGACACTGCACGCCTACAAGTCCCCGCTCCGCTTCGCCCTGTACCGGGCCGACGGCACCCGACTCTGGTCCGAGACCCAGGGGCTGACCTGGAGTCAGGACCGGATGACCCAGACGCTCGCGCGCGGCGGCGCCGAGCAGTTCTACGGCGCCGGAATGCAGAACGGCCGCGGCAACACCTCCCACCGCGGCAAGACCGTCGAGGTCGGCGTCGACTACAACTGGAACGACGGCGGCCACCCCAACTCCGTCCCGTTCTACCTCTCCTCGGCCGGCTACGGCGTCTACCGCAACACGTACGCCCCCAACACGTACGTCTTCGGCGAGCCCGTCACCACCACCGCGAAGGAACAGCGCTTCGACGCCTACTACTTCGCCGGGCCGAGCGCCAAGGACGTCATCGGGCAGTACACCCGGCTGACCGGCAAGCCCTTCATGCCGCCCGTCTACGGCCTGGAGATCGGCGACGCCGACTGCTACCTGCACAACGCCAACCGCGGCGAACGGCACACCCTCGACGCCCTCAAGGTCGCCGACGGCTACGTCGAGAACGACATGCCCAACGGCTGGATGCTGGTCAACGACGGCTACGGCTGCGGCTACGAGAACCTCGCCGAGACCGCGCAGGGCCTCCAGCAGCGCAAGACGCAGCTCGGGCTGTGGACCGAGGACGGCCTCGACAAGCTCGCCGACCAGGTCAAGGCCGGCCAGCGGGTCGCGAAGCTCGATGTCGCCTGGGTCGGCGCGGGCTACAAGTTCGCCCTCGACGGCTGCAAGGACGCGTACGCCGGAATCGAGGCGAACAGCACCGCCCGCGGCTTCACCTGGGCGCCCGAGAGCTGGTCCGGTGCCCAGCGCTGCGGCGTCCAGTGGTCCGGCGACCAGTCCGGCACCTGGGAGTACATCCGCTGGCAGATCCCGACCTACGCGGGCGCATCCATGTCCGGCCTCGCCTACACGACCGGCGACGTGGACGGCATCTTCGGCGGCAGCCCCAAGACGTACACGCGCGACCTGCAGTGGAAGATGTTCCTCCCGGTCACGATGACCATGGACGGCTGGGCCGCCAGCGACAAGCAGCCCTTCCGCTACGGCGAGCCCTACACCTCCATCAACCGGGACTACCTCAAGCTCCACGAGGCCCTGCTGCCGTACATCTACACGCACGCGAACGAGGCCACCAAGACCGGCGTCGGCCTCGCCCGCCCGCTCGTGCTGGAGTACCCCGACGATCCCAAGGCGGCGACGGACGCGGCCAAGTACGAGTTCCTGAGCGGCGAGGACTTCCTCGTCGCGCCCGTCCACCAGGACGCCGTGCAGCGCGACGGCATCTACCTGCCGAAGGGCACCTGGATCGACTACTGGAGCGGGCGGGCCTACGAGGGCCCGGTCACCGTCGACGACTACAGCGCCCCGCTCGACACCCTCCCGCTGTTCGTGCGTGCCGGGGCCACCGTGCCCATGTGGCCCGGCGGCATCCGCTCCTACGCCGACCGCACCGCGGACTCCCCGCTGGCCTGGGACATCTACCCGCAGGGCGACTCGTCCTTCACGCTGTACGAGGACGACGGGGTGACGCGGGAGCACCGCGCGGGCAAGTACGCCACTCAGCGCGCCGACGTCGAGGCCCCGCGCCGCGGCGCGGGCGATGTGACCGTACGGATCGGCGCGAGCAAGGGCTCCTTCACCGGCAAGCAGACCGCCAGGCCGTACCGGTTCACCCTGCACACCGGGGACGCGCCGAGCGCGGTGGAGCTCGACGACCGCAAGCTGCCCCGGCTCACCTCGAAGGCGGCGTACGAGGCGGCGACGCAGGGCTGGTTCTACGACCGCGACGACCGCGGCGGCGTGGTTCTGGTCAAGACCCCCGCAGTGCGCACCGACCGCGGCTTCGCCCTTGAGCTGGCGGACACCGCGGCGGTCGGCGGCGCCGTGCCGGGCGCCACCGCGGTCGTCACCGCGCCGGCGGGACAGGAACTCGGCGCCGGTGCGCCCGGAAAGGTCGCGGTCGATGTGACGGCGGGCAGCCACGACGCCACCGGGGTCTCCGTCTCGCTGGCCGCCCCGGCGGGCTGGGAGGTCACGCCCGCGGCGACCGTGGACCGTATCCCGGCGGGCACGACGCGTCGCGTGGAGGTCGCGGTCACCCCCGCCGAGGAGGCCCGGCCGGGCGAGGCGACGCTCACGGCGACCGTGCGGCACCGGTCGGCGGGCCAGGACCGTACCGCCGTGCAGCGGTTCGCGGTCGGCGTGATGCCGGAGCCGCCGGCCGTCGACGCCTGGGCGAGCGATCTGGTGTGGCTGAAGTCCACGAACGGCTGGGGGCCGCCCGAACGCGACCGCAGCAACGGCGAGTCGGGTGCGAGCGACGGACATACGCTCACCCTCGCCGGAAAGACCTATGAGAAGGGCATCGGAGCGCACGCCGACTCCGACATCGAGGTCTATCTCGGCGGCCGCTGCACCGCGTTCACCGCCGACATCGGCATCGACGACGAGATCAACGGCTACGGCGAGGTGGCCTTCTCGGTCGAGGCGGACGGCAAGGTGCTGTGGACCTCGCCGAAGCTCACCGGCGCGTCGGCCACCGTGCCGACCGAGGTGGATGTGACCGGCGCACGCCACGTCCATCTGCGGATCACCGACACCAACGGCTCGAAGTCCGGTGACCACGGCGACTGGGCGGCAGCCCGTTTCCGCTGCGGCTGACGGCTCGTAACGCCCTTACGGGGAGCGGGGTGGTGCCGGTCGGCACCACCCCGCTCCCGCTGATCGCTCCTCAGTCCTCGGACGTGTCCGAGGAGCCCGGGCCCGAGTCCGGACCCGTATCGCTCCCGCTCTCGTCCTCGCTCTCGTTGCCCGGCTGCGGCTTCGGCGGCTTGGGCGGCTTCGTACGGCCGCTGGACGTGTCCCGCAGATACGAGCCCGCGTCGCCGCTCTCCGTCGCGTGCCCGCCCTGCGCCTGCCCCGGGCCGGGACCGCCGTCCCGGCGCCGCAGATACCGCTCGAACTCGCGGGCGATGGCCTCACCGGACGCCTCCGGAAGCTCGGCGGTGTCCCGTGCCTCCTCCAGCGTCTGCACGTACTCCGCCACTTCGCTGTCCTCGGAGGCCAGTTGGTCCACGCCGAGCTGCCAGGCGCGTGCGTCCTCCGGCAGTTCGCCGAGCGGGATACGGAGGTCGATGAGATCCTCCAGCCGGTTCAGCAGGGCCAGCGTCGCCTTCGGGTTGGGCGGCTGCGAGACGTAGTGCGGCACCGCCGCCCACAGCGACACGGCCGGCACCCCGGCGTGCGTGCACGCCTCCTGGAGGATGCCCACGATGCCCGTCGGGCCCTCGTACCGCGTCTCCTCCAGGTCCATCGTCCTGGCCAGGTCCGGGTCCGACGTGACCCCGCTGACCGGCACCGGACGGGTGTGCGGGGTGTCGCCGAGGAGCGCGCCCAGGATCACCACCATCTCGACGCCCAGCTCATGGGCGAAGCCCAGCAGCTCGTTGCAGAACGAGCGCCAGCGCATGGACGGCTCGATCCCGCGGACCAGCACCAGATCGCGGGGCTTCTCGCCGCCGACCCGGACCACGGAGAGCCGGGTTGTGGGCCAGGTGATCTTCCGTACCCCGCCGTCCAGCCACACCGTGGGCCGGTTGACCTGGAAGTCGTAGTAGTCCTCGGCGTCGAGCGCCGCGACCACCTCGCCCTTCCATTCCCGGTCCAGGTGTGCGACCGCGGTGGAGGCGGCGTCGCCGGCGTCGTTCCAGCCCTCGAACGCGGCCACCATGACCGGGTCGATCAGCTCGGGAACCCCCTCGAGCTCGATCACCCAGTGCCTCCTTTCGGCGTTCCCTTGCGTACGGACCAACCTTACGGCTTCACGGGTGCCCGCCCGAGCCTCTGTGCACGGCTGGGTGAAGTTCGATACGGCAGGGGCATAGGTCAGGGGAATACCGGATCCGGGCGGAGATTCATCCGAGCTGTCATCGGGATTCTTCCGTCCCGGCCCTGGACGCTGCCCAGGTGGCGGCGCTATACATCGGATGACCGGAAGAGGTCCGATGTTCCAGCGGGGGCGTGCATGAGTCAGACCGTCACAGGGTTCGAGGTCCACGACGTCCGTTTCCCCACCTCGGAACAGCTCGACGGCTCCGACGCCATGAACCCCGACCCCGACTACTCGGCCGCCTACGTGGTCATCCGCACCGACGCGGGGGCCGAAGGACACGGCTTCTGCTTCACCATCGGCCGCGGCAACGATGTCATCGCCGCCGCCATCGAGGCGCTGCGGCCCTATGTCGTCGGGCGCCCCGCCCCCCTCACGGCCGCCGCCCTCGCCGCACTTCACCTCGACCTCACCCATGACTCGCAGCTGCGCTGGCTCGGCCCCGAGAAGGGCGTGATGCACA
This sequence comes from Streptomyces sp. NPDC001514, assembly GCF_053597075.1. NCBI lineage: Bacteria > Bacillati > Actinomycetota > Actinomycetes > Kitasatosporales > Streptomycetaceae > Streptomyces > Streptomyces sp. NPDC001514. The sequence goes on along the minus strand of NZ_JBSFHO010000010.1, from coordinate 20,122 downwards.
TGGCGGCCGGGGCGGTGATCAACGCCGCCTGGGATCTCGCGGCGACCCGGGCCGGACAGCCCGTGTGGGAGTACCTCGCCGCGATGACCCCGGAGGAGCTCGTCTCCCTCGTCGACTTCCGCTATCTCACCGACGTACTGACGCCGGAAGAGGCTCTCGCGATCCTGCGCGCCGCCGAGCCCGGCAGACAACGGCGGGCCGAACGGCTGCGCGCCGAGGGCTATCCCGCGTACACCACGTCGCCCGGCTGGCTCGGCTACTCCGACACGAAGCTGGTCACGCTCGCCCGACAGGCCGTCGCCGACGGATTCGGCCAGATCAAGCTGAAGGTCGGCGCCGACCTCGACGACGACGTACGGCGCCTGAAACTGGCACGCGCCGCTGTGGGTCCCGCCGTACGCATCGCGGTCGACGCCAACCAGCGCTGGGACGTCCCCGACGCGCTGCGCTGGATGGAGGCCCTGGCGCCGTACGAGCCCCACTGGATCGAGGAACCCACCAGCCCCGACGACGTCCTCGGCCATGCGGCCGTTCGCGCCGGGCAGCCCGTCAAGGTCGCCACCGGCGAGCATGCCGCCAACCGGGTCGTCTTCAAGCAGCTGCTCCAGGCCGGAGCCGTCGACTTCGTCCAGATCGACGCGGCTCGTGTCGCCGGCGTCAACGAGAACCTCGCGATCCTGCTGCTCGCCGCCAAGTACGGCGTACCCGTCTGCCCGCATGCGGGCGGGGTAGGGCTGTGCGAACTGGTGCAGCACCTCGCGATGTTCGACTACGTCGCCGTCTCCGGCAGCAAGGAGGACCGGGTCGTCGAGTACGTCGACCACCTCCACGAACACTTCACCGCCCCGGCCGTCGTCGAGAACGGGCACTACGTCGCACCGCGGACGCCCGGCTTCTCCTCCCGTATGCGGCCCGAATCGCTCGCCGCGCACCGCTACCCGGAAGGGCCCGTCTGGCGGGCCCGCGCATCCGCCCAGGAGGTCGGCAACTCATGACACCGAGACGGGACTTGGCGCAGGACTTCGAGGGCATGGTGGCCATGGTCACCGGCGGCGCCTCCGGTATCGGAGCCGCGACCGCCGAACTGCTGCTCGCCAGGGGCGCCAGGGTCGCCGTCCTCGACCGGGACACGGCGGGCGCGCCGGAAGGGACACTCGCGCTGAAGGCGGACGTCACCGATGACGTGGCAGTGCGTACGGCCATCGATGACATTGCACAGGAGTACGGCGCCCTCCACACCGTCGTCTCCAACGCGGGCATCGGCGCCATCGGCACCGTCGCCGACAACCCCGACGACGAATGGCGCCGCGTCCTCGACATCAACGTCCTCGGCATGGTCCGCACCGCCCGGCACGCCCTGCCCCATCTGCGGGCCGCCGCCACCGAGCGCCCCGGCCATGTCTCCATCACCCAGACCTGCTCGATCGCCGCCACCGCGGGACTGCCCCAGCGCGCCCTCTACAGCGCCTCCAAGGGAGCCGTCCTCTCCCTCACCCTCGCCATGGCCGCCGACCACGTCCGCGAGGGCATCCGCGTCAACTGCGTCAACCCGGGCACGGCCGACACCCCGTGGATCGGCCGACTCCTCGACCAGGCCGCCGACCCCGCGGCCGAGCGGGCCGCACTCGAAGCCCGTCAGCCCACCGGACGTCTCGTCGCCGCCGCCGAGGTCGCGGCCGCCGTCGTCTATCTCGCCAGTCCCGCCGCGGCCGCCGTCACGGGCACGGCACTCGCGGTCGACGGCGGAATGCAGGGACTGCGCCTGCGCCCCGCCACCTGAACCGACAACGCCAACACCAGTAGACCGTAGAAGGACGGGACCATGAGAGTGCGTACGACAAGTGCCGCGGCCTGCGCCGTACTTCTGGCCGTCACGGCCCTCGCGGGCTGCAACCGGGACCAGAGCGGCGGGTCGGGCGCCGCCGGCAAGGTGGGTATCGATCTGCCGCGCAGCGACAGCGACTTCTGGAACTCGTACCAGCAGTACATCGAGAAGGGCGTCAAGGACGGCGAGGTCGACGCGCTCTCGCTGACCAACTCGCAGAACGACATCGGAAAGCTGGTCTCCAACGTTCAGGTCTTCACCGACCAGGGAGCCAGGGCCGTCGTCATGGCCCCGCAGGACACCGGCGCGATAGCCGAGACCCTGCAGACCCTGGAGGAGAAGAAGATCCCGGTCGTCTCCGTCGACACCCGCCCCGACAAGGGCCGCGTCTACATGGTCGTACGGGCCGACAACCGCGCGTACGGCGAGAAGGCCTGCCAGTACCTCGGCGAGCAGCTGAAGGGCAAGGGCAAGGTCGTCGAGTTCCAGGGCGACCTGTCGTCCATCAACGGCCGGGACCGCTCAGAGGCGTTCAAGTCCTGCATGGACAAGAACTTCCCCGGCATCCAGGTCTTCGAGCTGGCCACCGACTGGAAGGGTGACGTCGCATCGGCCAAGCTCCAGTCCACGCTCGCCGCCCACCCGGACATCAACGGCATCTACATGCAGGCCGGCGGCGTCTTCCTGCAGCCCACCCTCGCCCTCCTCGAGCAGAAGAAGCTGCTCAAGGCGCCCGGGACGCCCGGTCACATCACGATCGTCTCCAACGACGGCATCCCCGAGGAACTGGCCGCCATCCGGGAGGGGAAGATCGACGCGACCGTCTCCCAGCCCGCCGACCTCTACGCCGAGTACGCGCTGCACTACGCCAAGGCCGCCCTGGAGGGGAAGACCTTCAAGGAGGGCGCGACCGACCACGACTCCACCATCATCAAGATCCCGAACGGCTTCGAGGACCAGCTCCCGGCGCCGCTCGTGACCAAGGAGAACGTGGACGACCCGAAGCTCTGGGCCAACCAGCTGGAGAAGTAGCCATGGCGACGGCGGCAGTGCACGCGGAAGGCATCGTCAAGCGCTTCGGCCCGACCGTCGCGCTCGACGGGGTGCGGCTCACCGTCGCGCCCGGCGAGTCCCACGCACTCGTCGGGCGCAACGGCGCCGGCAAGTCCACGCTCGTCAGCGTCCTCACCGGACTGCACCGACCGGACGCGGGCACCGTCACCTTCGGCGGCGAGCCGGCCCCCGCCTTCGGCGACACGGCGGCCTGGCAGTCCAAGGTCGCCTGCGTCTACCAGAAGTCCATGGTGGTCCCCGATCTGACCGTCGCCGAGAACCTCTTCCTGGGCCGCTTCGAGGCCGGCCGTCGCACGATCAGCTGGCGCAGACTCCGGCAGCGAGCCGCGGAGCTGCTCGCCGAGTACGGGGTGAACGTCGACCCCACCGCACGGGTGAAGGACCTCGCCGTCGAGCAGCGGCAGTTCGTCGAGATCGCGCGGGCACTGTCCTTCGGCGCGAGGCTCATCATCCTCGACGAGCCGACCGCACAGCTCGACGCACGGGGCATCCAGCGGCTGTTCGCGAAACTCCGCGAACTGCAGGGCCAGGGAGTGGCGTTCCTCTTCATCTCCCACCATCTGCAGGAGGTGTACGAACTGTGCACCGCCGTCACCGTCTGTCGCGACGCCCGCCATGTCCTCACCGCGCCCGTCGCCGAGCTCGCCAAGGACGACCTGGTCGCCGCCATGACCGGCGAGGCCACCAGCGGCACCTCCGCCTGGCACGCCCCGGCGCACACCGTACGGGACGCCGAACCGGTCCTGCGCACCGAAGGGCTCGCCCTGGACGGCCGGTTCGAGCCGCTGGACCTGGAGGTGCGGGCGGGCGAGGTGCTCGGGCTCGCGGGCGCCGCCGCCAGCGGCAACACGGCACTCGGCGAGACCCTGGCGGGGCTGCGCAAGGCGACCGCGGGACGGATCACCGTACGCGGCAGAACCGTCCGCCCGGGCAGCGTGCCGCACGCACTCGACGCCGGGATCGGCTACATCCCCGAGGACCGGCACATCCAGGGCCTCGTCCCCGACCGCAGCGTCGCCGAGAACGCCACGCTCACGGTCGCCGACCAGCTCGGCCCGTGGGGGACCGTACTGCCCTCTCGTACAAGGGAATTCGCCCAGTCCGTGATCAGATCACTCGACATCAAGACCCAGGGCCCCCAGCAGAACGTGTCCGGGCTCTCGGGAGGCAACCAGCAGAAGGTCGTCGTCGCCCGCGCCCTTGCCCGCAGGCCCAGCGCGCTGGTCGCCGTCCGGCCCACCGCGGGGGTGGACGTCAAGTCGAAGGACGCGCTGCTCGGCGTGGTCCGCAGGGTGGCCGACGAAGGCAGCGCGGCCGTCATCATCTCGGACGAGCTGGACGATCTGCGGGTGTGCGACCGGGTGCTCGCCCTCTTCCACGGACGGATCGTCGCCGGCTTCGGGACCGGGTGGACCGACCGCGAACTGGTCGCCGCCATGGAAGGTGTGGGGGCCTTGGGGGAGGAGCGGGAATGACCGACACGATACGGCCCGTGGCGGCCGAGGACCTCACGGCCGAGAGGCCGCTGAACCGGCTGCGGCTGATCCGGTGGAGCGACTTCTCGCTCGTGCCGGTGATCCTGGTGCTGATGGTGATCGGCTTCATCGTCTCGCCGGTCTTCCTCACCTCCAACAACCTCATCAGCGTCGTCCAGCAGTCGTCCGAGCTGAGCCTGCTGGTGCTCGGCCAGGCGCTCATCCTCATCTGCGGCCGGATGGACCTGTCACTGGAGTCGACGATCGGCATCGCCCCGGTCATCGCCATGTGGCTGGTCCTGCCGGCCGAGGGCGGCCGCTTCGCCGGCCTCGAACTCCTCCCGGTCTGGACGGCCATTCCCGTCTGCCTGCTGGCCGGGCTCGCCATCGGCGCGATCAACGGCTTCCTGATGCTCAAACTGCGGGTCAACGGCTTCATTGCCACGCTCGGGATGCTGACCATGCTGCGGGGACTCCATATCGGCATCACCGAGGGCAAGTCGATCACCGATGTGCCGGAGTCCTTCCGCTACCTCGGCAAGACCGACTGGCTGGGCGCGCCCGCCGCCGTCTGGATCTGCCTGGCGCTCTTCGCGATCGGCGGCGTGGCCCTGGCGTATCTGCGCCACGGGCGTGCGCTGTACGCGATCGGCGGGAACGCGGAGGCGGCGCGGGCCGCCGGCATCCGCGTCGACCGCATCACCTGGACCGTCCTCGCGATCGGCGGGCTGCTGGCGGCGTTCGCGGGCATCCTGTACACCGGCCATTACGGGTCGGTGGCGGCCACCCAGGGCAACGGGTGGATCTTCCAGGTCTTCGCGGCGGCCGTGATCGGCGGGATCAGCCTCAAGGGGGGCCGCGGGACGCTCTTCGGTGCGCTGACGGGTGTGCTGACGCTCCAGCTGGTCGTCAACGTGATGACGCTGGGCGGGGTGCCGGCGCTGTGGAACCAGTTCCTCAACGGCGCGATCATCATCGCCGCGCTGGTCATCTCGCGCTTCGCGAGCGGCGAGAAGCAGGACTAGCCTCGGGCTTTTCGTGTACACGGGGTCCGAACCCGGACCCGTGTACACGGCCTCCTCTGCCGGCCTCCAGAGCCGAGAAGGGTTACGGGTGCGAGCACGTCAAGCGGCGGTCAGCGAGACTTCAAAACGCTGTAGTCGGCACCGAGGACTACGCCGACGTCCCGTGGCGCCTGGCGCCTCAGACGCCAGAACGTCCGGAAAGCACTAGAGCGTCGACCTCAGCCACTGCTCCACGCTCGCGATGTGCACCGTCGCCCACGAACGCGCCGCCTCCGCGTCCCGGTCCCTGAGCGCCGCCAGGATCGCGCGGTGCTCATGGAGCGTGCGGCTGACCGCGTTCTCCTGGGTGAGACCGCGCCACACACGGGCCCGCGTGGTCGGCCCGGAGAGGCCGTCGAGCAGTGAGCAGAGCACGGAGTTGCCGGATGACTGGACGATGCCCCGGTGGAACTCCAGGTCCGCGGCGACCAGTTCCTCCACCGAGGGCTCCGGCCCCAGCGCGTCCAGCTGGGAACTCAGCACATCCAGCTCCGCCTCGCCGATCCGGGACGCCGCCATCGCCGTCGCGGCCGGCTCCAGGATGCGGCGTACGGCCAGGAACTCCAGGACCGTGTCGTCCCGGTGGAAGTCCACGACGAAGCTCAGCGCCTCCAGCAGCAGCTGGGGGTCCAGACTCGTGACGTACGTACCGTCGCCCTGCCGTACGTCGAGAATGCGGATCAGCGACAGCGCGCGCACCGCCTCGCGCAGCGAGTTCCGGGACAGGCCCAGCTCGGCGGCGAGTTCGCTCTCCTTGGGGAGCCGGTCGCCGGGCTGCAACGCACCCGAGACGATCATTCCCTTGATCTTCTCGATGGCCTCGTCGGTGACAGCCATGACGTTCCCCCTCGCGCTCATCCCTCGAGTCATCCGATGTCTGAGCGTACAACGAGGGCGGCTCCCCAAGGAGCCGCCCTCGTCGACGGAGAAACGCCCTGCCGTCAGGCCTTCTCGCCCAGCAGGTTCTCGACCTTGCCACGGATCTCGTCCGTCGCGAGCCCCCGTATCGTCAGCGTCGTACGGCGGCGCAGCACGTCGTCCGCCGTCTCGGCCCACTCGTGGTCGCGCGCGTACACGACCTGTGCCCAGATCTCGGGTGCGTCCGGGTGGATGCGCTCGGCCAGTCCCGGGTTGTCGTTCGCCAGGCGCGCGATGTCGAAGGACAGCGAGCCGTAGTGCGTGGCCAGGTGGCGCGCGGTGTCGGCGGCCATGCGCGGGCCGGGCGCCGGGCCGTCCACCAGCAGGCGGTGGGCGACGGCGCGCGGGTTGGCGATGCCGGGCAGCGGGAGCTTCTTCGGCAGCTGCGCGATCGGCTCCATGTCGTCGGCGAGCGGCCGGCCCGGCAGCTCGGCCAGCTTGTTCATCACCGTACGGCCGATGTGGCGGAAGGTCGTCCACTTGCCGCCGGCCACCGACAGCATGCCGCCGCGGCCCTCGGTGACGACCGTCTCGCGCTTGGCCTTCGAGGTGTCGCCGGGGCCGCCCGGCAGCACCCGCAGACCCGCGAACGAGTAGGTGATCAGGTCGCGGGACAGCTGCTGGTCACGGATGGAGAACGCGGCCTCGTCGAGTATCTGGGCCACGTCCTTCTCGTTGACCGCGACATCCGCCGGATCGCCCTCGTACTCCTCGTCGGTCGTACCGAGCAGCAGCATGTCCTCCCAGGGGAGGGCGAAGGTGATGCGGTACTTGTCGATCGGGGTGGCGAGGGCCGCCCGCCACGGCGAGGTGCGCTTCAGCACCAGGTGCGCGCCCTTGGAGAGGCGGATGGAGGGCGCCGCGTTCGGGTCCTCCATCTTCCGCAGGTGGTCCACCCAGGGACCGGTCGCGTTCAGCACCAGGCGGGCGGTGACGCCGAACTCGGCACCGTCCGTACGGTCCTTGAGCTCGGCGCCCGTGACCCGGCCCCGGGTGAAGCGGAGCCCGGTGACCTCGGCGTGGTTGAGGACGACCGCACCCGCGTCGACGGCCGCGCGGACCGTCATCAGCGCCATCCGGGCGTCGTTCATCTGGTCGTCGCCGTACACGGCCACGGCCTTGAGGTTCTCCGTACGCAGCTCGGGCACATCACGCTGCGCCTTCGCGGCGGAGATGACGTGGCCGACGCCGTCACCGAACGCGGAGAGCGCCGAGTAGGCGAAGACGCCCGCGCCGAGCTTGGCGGCGCCGTGCGGGCCGCCCTTGTAGACCGGCAGGTAGAAGGTGAGCGGGTTGGACAGGTGGGGGGCCACCTGACGGGAGACCGCACGGCGCTCGAAGTGGTTCTCCGCGACCAGCTTCACCGCGCCGGTCTGCAGATAGCGCAGACCGCCGTGGAGCAGCTTGGAGGAGGCGGAGGAGGTGGCGCCGGCGAAGTCGCCGGCGTCCACCAGCGCCACCCGCAGCCCGGCCTGCGCGGCATGCCAGGCAGTGGATATGCCCAGGATGCCGCCGCCGATCACCAGGAGGTCGTATGTCGCCTTGGCAAACTGCTCCCGGGTCTCGGCGCGGCTCGGCAGGGAACCGGAGGCCGGGCGCGTCCCCAGGGCGGGGACGCTCTGCAGGGTGGTCATCTTCGATAGCTCCTCGTCAGCTCTCGTGCTCGATCCAGCCCATGGTCCGTTCGACGGCCTTGAGCCAGAGCTTGTATTCGCGGTCGCGCTCGGCCGCGTCCATACGGGGGGTCCATTCGGCGGCCCGGCGCCAGTTGGCGCGGAGCGCGTCGGTGTCCGGCCAGAAGCCGACGGCCAGGCCGGCGGCGTAGGCAGCGCCGAGGCAGGTCGTCTCGGCGACCATCGGACGCACCACGGGGGCGTCCAGGACGTCCGCGAGGGTCTGCATCAGCAGGTTGTTGGAGGTCATTCCGCCGTCGACCTTGAGCGCGGTCAGTTCGACACCCGAGTCCTTGGTCATGGCGTCGGTGATCTCGCGGGTCTGCCAGGCGGTGGCCTCGAGAACGGCGCGGGCGATGTGCGCCTTGGTCACGTACCGGGTGAGTCCGGCGATCACACCGCGGGCGTCGGAGCGCCAGTACGGGGCGAAGAGACCGGAGAAGGCCGGGACGAAGTAGGCGCCGCCGTTGTCCTCGACGCTCGAGGCGAGGGTCTCGATCTCGGCGGCGGAGTTGATCAGGCCCATCTGGTCGCGCATCCACTGGACGAGCGCGCCGGTGACGGCGATGGAGCCCTCCAGGGAGTACACCGGCTCCTGGTCGCCGATCTTGTAGCCGACGGTGGTGATCAGGCCCGAGTAAGAGTTGATGATCTTGTTGCCGGTGTTCATCAGCAGGAAGGTGCCGGTGCCGTACGTGGACTTCGCCTCGCCCTCGGCGAAACACGTCTGGCCGAACAGCGCGGCCTGCTGGTCGCCGAGCGCGGAGGCGACCGGGATGCCGTCCAGGACGCCGCCCTTGACGTGCCCGTACACCTCGGCGGAGGAGCGGATCTCCGGCAGCACGGCCATGGGGACCTCCATGGACTGGGCGATCTTCTCGTCCCACTCCATGGTGTGGAGGTTCATCAGCATGGTCCGGGAGGCGTTGGTGACGTCGGTGACGTGGTGACCGCCGTCGACTCCGCCCGTGAGGTTCCAGATGACCCAGGAGTCCATGGTCCCGAAGAGGATCTCGCCGCGCTCGGCGCGCTCGCGCAGGCCCGGGACGTTGTCCAGCAGCCAGCGGACCTTGGGGCCGGAGAAGTAGCTCGCGAGCGGAAGACCGGTCTCGCGGCGGAAACGGTCCTGGCCTACGTTGCGGCCGAGTTCCCTGCAGAGCGCGTCGGTGCGGGTGTCCTGCCAGACGAGGGCGTTGTGGACGGGCTCACCGGTGTTCTTGTCCCACAGCAGCGTGGTCTCGCGCTGGTTGGTGATGCCGATGGCCTTGACGTCTGCGGCGGCGATGCCGCCCTTCTCGAGGGCGCCGGCGACGACTTCCTGGACGTTGGTCCAGATCTCGGCGGCGTTGTGCTCCACCCAGCCCGGCTTCGGGAAGATCTGCTCGTGCTCCTTCTGGTCGACCGAGACGATCCGGCCGTCCTTGTCGAAGACGATGCAGCGGGAGGAGGTGGTGCCCTGGTCGATGGCCGCGATGAACGGGCCGGCGGTGTGTGCGTCGGTCACAGTGTGCTCCTGTAAGTCTGAGGGAAGGACGTACGGCTCGTACGGCTCAGGCGAACGCGATCTGGTAGATACCCGCGGCGATAGCGCCACCGATCAGCGGTCCCACGACGGGGATCCAGGAGTACCCCCAGTCGGAGCCGCCCTTGTTGGGCATCGGGAGCAGGGCGTGCACGATGCGCGGGCCGAGGTCACGGGCGGGGTTGATGGCGTAGCCGGTGGGGCCGCCGAGCGAGAAGCCGATACTGGCGACGACGAGGGCGACGATCAGTCCGCCGAGCGTGCCGAGGCCCTTGCCGCTGTCGTTGAGGCCCATGGTGAGTACGGCCAGGACGAGCACGACCGTACCGATGATCTCGGTGGCCAGGTTCTGCCAGACGTTACGAACCTCCGGGCCGGTGGAGAAGATGCCCAGCACAGGGCCCGCCTTCGGGGCGGCGGGCTCGGTGACCAGGCCCTCCTCGTGCGGAGGCTGGGCGAGGATCTCCGGATCCGTCAGATGGGCCTTGAACTGGCCGTAGTACGCGACCCAGGCCAGGAAGGCACCGAGCATGGCGCCGATCAGCTGGCCCGCGACGTAGACCGGAACGGTGCTCCAGTCTCCGCTGGTGATCGCGATACCCAGCGTGACCGCCGGGTTGAGGTGCGCACCGGACAGGGGGCCCGCGATGTAGACCGCAGTCATGACCGCGAAGCCCCACCCGAAGGCGATGGCGACCCAGCCGGCGCCCTGCGCCTTGGAGCGCTTGAGTACGACGGCGGCGACAACGCCGGCGCCGAGCAGGATGAGAACGGCGGTACCAATGATCTCGCCGATGAAGATGTCGGAGCTGGACACCCGCGACTCCTTTGTCCTTCGTCCAGGGGAAGGCGAACCGACGGGTCCCTCCGCGGTCCGCGCCCTCGGGGGTGAGAGCGATACCGGCCTTGGCGTTGCCACACTGTAGCGCTTATTGCCGTTAGGTGTTCGGCAATGCCGACCGGTGAACGGCAGTTTTGCCCCCTGGTAAACATGACGTCAAGGGTTGTGTGGCCGATAACCCGATCGTTATCGATGATGCGCCTGAACGGCTCGAATCGCCTGGCGTGACAGGGGTGGCACCGCATGGGTGCAGGTCAGCCGCACGTCCGTCGGTCGGACGTGCGGCTGAGGCTGGAGACGTGACCGGCGCCGGTGTTCAGAACCGCCCGGCACCCAGGTCGCGGGAGACGGCGCGCGCGCAGTCCCGTACCGCCGCCACCAACTCCGAGCGCAGTTCCTGGCCGTCGCAGACCCGCTCCACCGCGCCCGTGATCGCCACCGCGCCCACCGGCATGCGGCGCCGGTCGTGAATGGGCGCGGCCACCGCGGCGACGCCCTCCCAGGTCTCCTCGACATCGTCCGCCCAGCCCCGCGCCCGCGTCAGGTCGAGCACCCCCTCGAAGCCCTTGAGGTCGGTGACGGTCCGTGCGGTGAACGCCTTCCGGTCGAGCTCCAGGGCCTCGCTGTGCGCCACCGGGTCGTACGCCGACAGCACCTTCCCCAGCGCCGTGGAGTGCAGCGGCTGCATCGCCCCGATCTCCAGCACCTGTCGGCTGTCGTCCGGCCGGAACACGTGGTGGACGATGAGCACGCCGTACTGGTGCAGCACTCCCAGGTGGACGGTCTCGCCGCTGGAGCGGGCCAGATCGTCCGTCCAGACCAGGGCGCGGGCCCGCAGCTCGTGCACGTCCAGATAGCTGTTGCCGAGCCGCAGCAGCTCCGCCCCCAGCTGATAGCGGCCGGACGCCGCGTCCTGCTCGACGAAGCCCTCCGCCTGCAGTGTGCGCAGAATGCCGTGCGCCGTCCCCTTGGCGAGGCCCAGCGAAGAAGCGATGTCGGACAGCCCGAGCCGGCGCTCACCGCCCGCGAGCAGTCGCAGCATCGCCGCCGCTCGTTCAAGCGACTGGATGTTCTTCGCCATCGCCGGCCCCTTCTCACCATCGTTCGACAATGCTGAACATTATCGGCCCATGTCGAATCCCTGTTACCGCCAGGACAGTGTGTCAAGACCGAGCGGATCGAGACATCATCGAGTCATCACCCAGTCGCCGGAGACAGCATGCCGTCCACCGGCTGGGACGGGACGCCGCACCTCAGTACGCCCGGCTACTCTGGCCGGGTGCGCCTTCCGCAGGGGAGCCGCAAAGCCGACAGCCGTCGCATCCCAGGGAGCACTTCCATGGCCTCGTTGCCGACCCCTTCCGCCGACAGCCGGATTTCCGCCGACAGCAGGACCCGGGCCGCCGCCCTCCGCGAGGCCCTGGCCACCCGTGTGGTGGTGGCCGACGGGGCGATGGGCACGATGCTCCAGGCACAGGACCCCACCCTCGACGACTTCCAGCACCTCGAGGGCTGCAACGAGATCCTCAACGTGACCCGCCCCGACATCGTGCGCTCGGTGCACGAGGCGTACTTCGCGGTGGGCGTCGACTGCGTCGAGACGAACACCTTCGGTGCGAACTTCGCGGCCCTGGGGGAGTACGACGTCGCCGAGCGGGTGTACGAGCTGTCCGAGGCGGGTGCCCGGATCGCCCGTGAGGCCGCCGACGAGTACACGGTCTCCTCGGGGCAGCAGCGGTGGGTGCTGGGCTCGATGGGGCCCGGTACGAAGCTGCCCACGCTGGGCCATGCCCCGTACACCCTGCTGCGTGACGCGTACCAGCAGAACGCGGAGGGGATGATCGCGGGCGGCGCGGACGCGCTCCTCGTCGAGACCACCCAGGACCTCCTCCAGACCAAGGCCGCCGTTCTCGGTGCCCGCCGGGCTCTTGAGGCCATCGGCTGCGACCTGCCGCTGATCGTGTCGGTCACCGTCGAGACCACGGGCACGATGCTGCTGGGCTCGGAGATCGGTGCGGCGCTGACGGCGCTGGAGCCGCTGGGCATCGACATGATCGGTCTGAACTGTGCGACCGGCCCGGCCGAGATGAGCGAGCATCTGCGCTATCTCGCCCGCCACTCCCGTATCCCGCTGTCCTGCATGCCGAATGCCGGTCTGCCGGTCCTGGGCAAGGACGGGGCGCACTACCCGCTGACCGCCCCCGAGCTCGCCGACGCGCAGGAGACGTTCGTGCGCGAGTACGGGCTCTCCCTGGTGGGTGGCTGCTGTGGTACGACGCCGGAGCATCTGCGGCAGGTGGTGGAACGGGTCCGTGGCCTTGCTCCGACCGTGCGTGAGCCGCGCCCGGAGCCGGGGGCCGCGTCGCTGTATCAGACGGTTCCGTTCCGGCAGGACACGTCGTACCTGGCGATCGGTGAGCGGACGAATGCGAACGGGTCGAAGAAGTTCCGTGAGGCGATGCTGGACGGCCGGTGGGACGACTGCGTGGAGATGGCGCGGGACCAGATCCGTGAGGGCGCGCACATGCTCGACCTGTGTGTCGACTATGTCGGCCGGGACGGTGTCGCTGACATGGAGGAGCTGGCGGGCCGGTTCGCCACCGCCTCGACGCTGCCGATCGTGCTGGACTCCACGGAGGTGGAGGTCATCCGGGCCGGGCTGGAGAAGCTGGGTGGCCGCGCGGTGATCAACTCGGTGAACTACGAGGACGGTGACGGTCCCCAGTCGCGGTTCGCGAAGGTCACCCGGCTGGCGCAGGAGCACGGTGCGGCGTTGATCGCGCTCACCATCGACGAGGAGGGCCAGGCCCGTACGGTCGCGAAGAAGGTCGAGATCGCCGAGCGGCTGATCGCGGACCTCACGGCGAACTGGGGCATCCGCGAGTCGGACATTCTGATCGACGCGCTCACGTTCACGATCTGCACCGGGCAGGAGGAGTCCCGCAAGGACGGCATCGCGACGATCGAGGCGATCCGCGAGCTCAAGCGCCGCCACCCGGATGTGCAGACCACTCTTGGTCTGTCGAACATCTCCTTCGGCCTCAACCCCGCCGCCCGCATCCTGCTCAACTCGGTCTTCCTGGACGAGTGCGTCAAGGCCGGGCTGGACTCGGCGATCGTGCACGCCAGCAAGATCCTTCCCATCGCCCGCTTCGACGAGGAGCAGGTCTCCACGGCGCTCGATCTGATCTACGACCGGCGCTCCGAGGGCTACGACCCGCTGCAGAAGCTGATGGCGCTCTTCGAGGGCGTGGACACCAAGTCGATGAAGGCCGGCAAGGCCGAGGAGCTGCTCGCGCTGCCGCTGGAGGAGCGTCTCAAGCGCCGCATCATCGACGGCGAGAAGAACGGTCTGGAGGCCGACCTCGACGAGGCCCTCAAGGACCGCCCCGCCCTCGACATCGTCAACGAGACCCTGCTGGACGGCATGAAGGTCGTCGGCGAGCTGTTCGGCTCCGGCCAGATGCAGCTGCCGTTCGTCCTCCAGTCCGCCGAGGTGATGAAGTCCGCAGTGGCCTATCTGGAGCCGCACATGGAGAAGTCGGACGCGGAAGGCAAGGGCACCATCGTGCTCGCGACCGTCCGCGGCGACGTCCACGACATCGGCAAGAACCTGGTGGACATCATCCTGTCCAACAACGGCTACAACGTGGTCAACCTGGGCATCAAGCAGCCCGTCTCGGCGATCCTGGAGGCCGCCGAGGAGCACCGTGCGGACGTCATCGGCATGTCCGGCCTCCTCGTCAAGTCCACCGTGATCATGAAGGAGAACCTGGAGGAGCTGAACCAGCGCAAGCTGGCGGCCGAGTACCCGGTGATCCTCGGCGGGGCCGCGCTGACGCGTGCGTACGTCGAACAGGACCTGTACGAGATCTACGAGGGCGAGGTGCGCTACGCCCGCGACGCGTTCGAGGGCCTGCGCCTGATGGACGCCCTGATCGCGGTCAAGCGCGGCATCCCCGGCGCCGTTCTCCCCGAGCTCAAGCAGCGCCGGGTCCGGGCCACGACCAGTGCCGTCGCGGAGGACCGTGTCGAGGAAGGCGCGGCACGTTCCGACGTCGCCACCGACAACCGCGTCCCCGAGCCGCCCTTCTGGGGCACCCGTGTCGTCAAGGGCATCCAGCTCAAGGAGTACGCCTCCTGGCTCGACGAAGGCGCTCTCTTCAAGGGCCAGTGGGGACTCAAGCAGGCCCGCACCGGTGACGGCCCGACGTACGAGGAGCTCGCCGAGACCGAGGGCCGCCCGCGGCTGCGCGGCTGGCTGGACCAGCTGCACACCCGGAACATGCTGGAGGCCGCCGTCGTCTACGGCTACTTCCCCTGCGTGTCCAAGGGCGACGACCTGATCCTCCTCAACGAGGACGGCTCCGAGCGCACCCGCTTCACCTTCCCGCGCCAGCGCCGCGGCCGGCGCCTGTGCCTCGCCGACTTCTTCCGCCCGGAGGAGTCCGGCGAGACCGACGTGGTCGGCCTCCAGGTCGTCACCGTCGGCTCGAAGATCGGCGAGGCCACGGCCAAGCTCTTCGAGTCCGACTCGTACCGCGACTACCTCGAACTGCACGGCCTGTCCGTCCAGTTGGCCGAGGCGCTCGCCGAGTACTGGCACGCCCGCGTCCGTAGCGAGCTCGGCTTCGGCGGCGAGGACCCGGCGGACATCGAGGACATGTTCGCGCTCAAGTACCGCGGAGCCCGCTTCTCCCTCGGTTACGGTGCGTGCCCGGATCTGGAGGACCGCGCGAAGATCGCGGAGCTGCTCGAACCCGAGCGGATCGGCGTCAAGCTCTCCGAGGAGTTCCAGCTCCACCCCGAGCAGTCCACGGACGCGATCGTGATCCACCACCCCGAGGCGAAGTACTTCAACGCCCGGTAGCACGCTGCCGGGGGCCGGTCCCGGGACCGGCCCCGGGGGGCCGGGGGTCCGGACGGCGGCCCCGGAAAATTCGGCAACGCGCGGTAGGCAACACGTGGGACAAGCGATTCGCGCATTTCGGCCGCGTGAGTCGTACAATGGTCGGTCCAGTGCAGGCCGGTCGTCCTCCCTCACCGGGAGGGCGACCGGCCTTCTCGTCCCTTCCGGAGGTGTGCCGATGACCAGCACGGTCCCCGCGTCCTTGGCCCGTACGGCGGGCGGCTCCGCCCTGCAAGCCGTCTTCCTCGACATGGACGGCACCCTGGTGGACACCGAGGGGTTCTGGTGGGACGCCGAGGTGGAGGTCTTCGCCGACCTCGGGCACGACCTGGACGAGGCATGGCGGGACGTGGTGGTCGGCGGTCCGATGACCCGTAGCGCGGGCTATCTCATCAAGGCGACCGGCGCGGACATCAGCCTCGCGGAGCTCACCGTGCTCCTCAACGAACGCTTCGAGGACCGGATCGCCCGCGGTGTGCCGCTGATGCCGGGCGCCGAGCGGCTGCTCGCCGAGCTTGCCGAGCACAACATCCCCACCGCCCTGGTCTCCGCCTCGCACCGGCGCATCATCGACCGCGTGCTGGCCTCCCTGGGCCGTGACCGGTTCGCGCTCACGGTCGCGGGCGACGAGGTGGCCCGTACCAAGCCGCACCCGGACCCGTATCTGTTCGCCGCCCGCGGCCTGGGCGCCGAGCCCCCGCGCTGCGCCGTCATCGAGGACACCGCCACCGGTGTCGCCTCGGCCGAGGCCGCCGGCTGCATGGTCGTCGCCGTCCCGTCCGTCGCCCCGATCGCTCCCGGTGACGGCCGCGTGGTCGTGGGCTCGCTCGAGGAAGTCGACCTGTCCTTCCTGCACACCTTCATCACCCGAATGAACTAAGGCGCACACCCAGTGTGTCCTTCAAATCTGTCGGAAACTCTGGGCATCGGGCCGTGTATTTTCCGTAACCCCGCTCGGGCGTGACGTTCGTCACTCGAAGTGACGTCCGAATTCGCGATTCATGCGGCCCGGGCCCGGTCTGGGGCGTTTCGGGCGTGACCTTGTGTCCGGATTGATGGGGCGGTGTACGAATCATCCGGCCGCATGGGTATCGATATGCCGTCATTCCTGATCACCGTGCGATGACGCCCCAACTCGGGCCCGGTCCAGGACTCGTGGCGTCTCCCACTAATCTCGACGTGAGAACTTCGCCGCATCCCCTTGTGCCCCGGACGCCAACCGCATCGTCATGGGGCGCAGACCCGATCGCTCGCAATCCCGGTCCGATCGCACCGCCCCGACCGGGCGGCCGCGGCGGAGTGTCCCGTACACCGCTGTATCCCAGTGAGGGATGAGGGAGAAACGTCCACGATGAACCGCAAGACACTGGTGCTGCCGGCCCTGGCGGGCCTGCTCGCCCCCGTACTCGCCGCCTGTGGTACTTCGGGCAGTGGGTCCGACGGCGGCGACGCCATTGTCGTGGGCACCACGGACCAGTTCGTCGCCAACAGTGACGCCCCTGCCCCCTTCGACCCGGCCTACGCGTACGACACCGGCGCCTGGAACGTCCTCCGCCAGACCCAGCAGACGCTGATGCACGTCCCGCGCGGCGGCGGCGAGCCCGTGCCCGAGGCCGCGTCCCGCTGCACCTTCACGGACACCGAGAGCGAGAGCTACCGCTGCACGCTCCGGGACGGCCTGCAGTTCTCCGACGGCAAGCCCGTGACCGCCGAGGACGTGAAGTTCTCCATCGAGCGTGTCCTGAACATCAAGTCGGACAACGGTGCGGCCGGTCTGCTGGCCAACATCGACACCATCGAGGTCAAGGACGACAAGGAGCTCGTCTTCCACCTCACCACGCCCGACGCCACGTTCCCGTACAAGCTCTCGACGCCCGTGGCCGGCATCGTCAGCCGCGACGCGTACGACGGCAAGAAGCTGCGCGAGGGCTTCGAGGCCAGCGGCTCCGGCCCCTACACCCTGAAGGCCGAGACCGAAGGCGACAAGCTCGTCAAGGCCGTGTTCACCAAGAACCCCCACTACAAGGGCGACCTGAAGCTGCGCAACAGCAAGGTCGAGCTGCGCTCCTTCCCGGACGCCGAGACCATGGGCTCGGCCCTGGAGTCCGGCGCGATCGACATGATGGCCCGCGCCATGTCGCCCGAGCAGATCAAGGACCTCACGGAGAGCCCCAAGGAGGGCATCGAGCTCAGCGAGATGCCCGGCCTGGAGATCCGCTACCTGGCCTTCAACACCAAGGACCCGTCCGTGAAGGACAAGGCGGTCCGCCAGGCCATGGCGGCCGTCATCGACCGCGGCCAGATCGCGAGCAAGGTGTACGGCGCGACCGCCGAGCCGCTCTACTCGCTGATCCCGTCGAGCATCGCCGCGCACACCAACTCGTTCTTCGACAAGTACGGCGAGCCGGACCGCAGCAAGGCCGCCGGCATCCTCCGCGGCGCCGGGATCGACACCCCGGTCAAGCTCACCCTGCACTACACCACCGACCACTACGGCCCCGGTACGGCCAAGGAGTTCGCGGCGTTGCGCGACCAGCTCAACGCCACCAAGCTCTTCGACGTCACCGTCCAGGGCACCGAGTGGTCGAAGTACCGTCCCGCCCAGAAGCGCGGCGACTACGCCGTCTACGGCCTCGGCTGGTTCCCGGACTTCCCGGACCCGGACAACTACATCGCCCCGTTCCTGGACAAGGACAACTTCCTCAACACCCCCTACGTGAGCACCGTCGCCCGCAACGTGCTCATCCCCGAGTCCCGACGCCAGGCGGACCGCAGCGCCGCGTCCGAGCCCTTCAACAAGCTGCAGGACATCGTCGCCACCGATGTGCCGGTGCTGCCGCTGTGGCAGGGCAAGCAGTACGTCGCCGCCCGGTCGGACATCACCGGCGTCGAGTGGACCCTCAACTCCTCCTCCGACCTGCAGTTGTGGGAGCTGGCCCGCGGTACCGCCTGATCCGCGGCACCGCCTGACCTTCAGTACCCGGCCGTGAACGTCGCGGCCTGTCATGAGAGCAAGAGGCAAGGTTCTGTGAAGGCAAGAGTCAAGACATGGACGGTCCCACTCGCCGCGGGGCTTTCCGCCGCTCTGCTGGCGGGCTGTGGGGCGGACAAGGGCGACGGGGAGTCGGGTGACGCCGCAAAGGTGGTCGTCGGCATGTCCGACGAGGTCCTGGCCACAGACCCGGCGGACGGCTACGACCCCGGCTCGTGGCTGCTGTTCAACAATGTCTTCCAGTCCCTGATGAGCTTCCCCAAGGGCGGGTTGGACCCGCAGCCCGAGGCCGCCGAGAAGTGCGGCTTCGACGGCGGGCGCAGCACCGTCTACCGCTGCACGCTGCGCGAGGGCCTGAAGTTCAGCAACGGCAACGCGCTGACGTCGGAGGACGTCAAGTTCTCCTTCGAGCGCGCGCTGAAGATCGACAGCGATTCCGGCCCGGTCCCGCTGCTGTCCACCATCGACCGCATCGAGACCCCCGACGAGCTGACCGTCGTCTTCCATCTGAAGGTGCCCGACGCCACGTTCCCCAGCAAGATCGCCTCGGGTGCGGGCTCCATCGTCGACCACCGTGAGTACGAGGCCGGCTCGCTGCGCACCGACGGCAAGGCGGTCGGCTCGGGCCCGTACAAGCTCGACTCGTTCAGTGACACGGAGGCGGTCTTCTCGGTCAACCCCGAGTACAAGGGCACCGCCGAGGTGAAGAACGGCGGCGTGAAGCTCACCCTCTTCCACGGCGACCAGAAGCAGCTCGGCACCGCCCTCAAGCAGGGTGACGTCGACGTCGCGTACCGAGGACTCACCGCCCCGGACATCGCCACGCTCCAGGGCTCCCTCACCGCCGACGACGAGCAGATCCAGGTCGTCGAGGGTTCCAGCGCCGAGGTCCAGCACCTGGTCTTCAACATGAAGGACCCGATCGCGGGCAAGCCTGCGGTGCGCCAGGCCTTCGCGTATCTCGTCGACCGGGACGCCCTCGTCCGCGACGTCTACCAGGCCACCGCGACCCCGCTGTACTCGATCGTCCCGGCCGGTATCGGCACCCACAGCACGGCCTTCTTCGACCGCTACGGCGGCACCCCCCAGCCCGCCAAGGCCCGCAAGGCGCTGCGGTCGGCGGGCATCACGGACAAGGTGGAGCTCACCCTCTGGTCCACGCCGAGCCGCTACGGCCCCGCCACCGACCAGGAGCTGAAGGCGATCGCCAAGCAGCTCAACGACAGCGGGCTGTTCGAGGCCACCGTCAAGTCCGTCGAGTTCGAGCAGTACGAGAAGGACGTCAAGGCCGGCAAGTACGGCGTCTATGTGAAGGGCTGGATCCCGGACTACCCGGACCCCGACAACTTCACCGCGCCGTTCTTCGGCCCCGACAACGTCCTGGGCAACAACTACGAGAACAAGCAGATCACCGGCAAGATCATCCCGGACACCTCGGCCATGGCGGACCGCGCGGCGACCGAGGCGAATTTCGCGCAGCTCCAGGACCTCGTCTCCGAGGACATCCCCGTCCTGCCGCTGTGGCAGGGCAAGCAGTACGCCGTCGCCCACGGCAACGTCACGGGCCTCGAGTGGACGCTCGACGCCTCGACGGTCTTCCGTTTCTGGGAGATCAAGAAGGGCTGATTTTCCAGCGGCCACCCGGCCGCGGGCTGACCGGCCGCCGCGTCGAGGAGATCGACCACCACCCGGACTCGGTCACGGTCCGCACGGGTGACGGCGCCGCGTACAGGGGCGCGGAGGTCGAACAGGAGACGGCCGAGGCCGTCCGCGCGGGCTGGCTCGACGACACCGCGCCCGATGCCGATCCGGCGCGCGCCGCCCTCGCC